>CACBZW010000009.1 GCA_902543855.1 uncultured Alphaproteobacteria bacterium
CTTGTTCTAGCTATTATTATTTTATTTGATTTGTTGGATAAGACTCTTTTTTCTTCTCCATTAAGAAAAATTAATATTTGGTTATTTGACAATTATATATTTGAACCAGCGCTTAGCAATGATAACTGTGTTATTTTATTTTCACCTAATTGATCAATTAATTTGATTGGGTAATCTCCAGTGAAATAATGATCAGTCAATTGAGGAGTTTTATTATCCCTCTTAAAATATCCCAGAGCCACATAAAGCCCTTCCAAAGATAAAAATTTCAAACTTTTAGCATTTACATATGCGCATATCTCCTCAACATTTTTGTTTGCAGCTAATAATTCTTTTTTTGTCGGCATATCTACACCATAAAAATCAGGAAATTTTATTTCAGGACAGGCTATTCTTAAATGAACTTCTTTAGCCCCAGCATCATATAGCATTTTTACAATTTTATGTGAAGTTGTCCCGCGAACTAGAGAGTCATCGACTAATATTATTTTTTTATCCTCAATAGAGCTTTTGTTAGCATTTAATTTTAATTTAACTCCTAAACTTCTTATTTGTTGTCCAGGTTCAATGAATGTTCTACCAACATAATGGTTTCTTATAAGGCCTAAATCAAAATTAATTTTTTTTTGTTGACTATATCCTATTGCAGCTGCATTTCCAGAGTCTGGTACTGGCACGACTAAATCAGCCTCCATATTATCTTCCTTAGCTAATTCCCTTCCTAGATTTTTTCTATACTCGTAAGCAGTCTTACCTCTCAAAATACTGTCTGGCCGTGCAAAATAAATATACTCAAATACACAAGGTCTAGGATTATGTTTACCAAAAGGCTTTAGACTATGTAACTCACTATTTTCTATATAAACAATTTCACCATTTTCAACTTCTCTTACAAATTCAGCCCCAATTATATCTAACGCACACGTTTCAGAAGCTAAAACATAAGAATTATTTATTTTACCTACTATTAAAGGTCTTATCCCATAAATATCCCTAGCACCAATTAGAACATTTTTAGTTAACATTACCAAAGCGTACCCACCTTGTATTTGTGAAATAGCTTCTATGATTTTATCAATATTTTTTTCTTTTTTTGATCTTGCTATCAGCTGAACAATTGTTTCTGAGTCTGAGGTTGTATAAAAAATAGCACCATCCTCAACAAGTTTTTTTCTTAAAGTGATAGCATTAGTAAAATTGCCATTATGAGATACACCTATACCACCGGCATTAGTATCTGCAAAAAAAGGTTGAACATTTCTTAATATTTTACCACCCGTGGTGCTGTATCTATTATGTCCAATTGCATAAGAACCTGGCAATTTTTTAATAGTTTCCTCATTATTGAAGTTGTCTCCTACAAGACCAAATCTTTTTTCAGAATAATAATTTTTACCATCGTAAGAAACTATACCACATCCTTCCTGACCTCTATGTTGTAATGCGTGTAAACCTAAAGCTGTTAAAGCTGAAGCATCATTAATATTAGAAATACCAAATACACCACACTCTTCTCTAATCTTAGTAGAGTTTGTCTTTATCATTTTTTTTTTCTTTAATAAAAGTTTCTTCTTTGATTTTTTTCTCTTCCTCATTGTCTTTATATATAAGGTTTTCATATATTGAAATATTTAATTTCATGATTCTATTTTTATCGTCTATATAATTTTTAAAAAAGGCAATATAAGAAAAATAAAATAGAATTGAGAATAATATTATTCCATAAATTGAACCAATTATAATATCTAAAATTTTGAATTCTAGTTGAGATGGTGATTTTAAATTTAAAGCTCTCTCTAATATAGAAAAAATAATATATGTCATTAAAAATAAAATAATGAATGATATTATTTCTAAAAAAATTGCATTTTTATTATTTAAAGAAAATAAATATTCATTATTAAGTTTTTCTAATAAAAAATTAAGTATTCTTTTATAAAATATAAAAGGCAAAGATATAGATAAAATAATTTTTAGACTATAGCTTATTGTTCTTGTAGCACCTTTAATACCAAAAAAAATTGCAAATATAAACAGTAGACTTAAATAAATGTAATCAAAATAATTTAAATTCAATGAACTCATAAAATAATTAATATCTTGCTCCTGTAATAAATTTTTTAAATATTTTATTCTTTGTCTTTAATATTTTTTTGCAATCACCTTTATCTTGAATAACTCCATTATGAATAAAATAATAGTTATCACCTGTTTTTATAGCACTTTTAATATCATGTGTTATGCTAACGGCAGTTATTTTCCTTTTAGAAATTACTTTTAATATTAATTCATTTATTTTGTCACTATTTATTGGGTCTAGACCTGTGGTAGGCTCATCAAGAAAAATTACTTTTGGGTTTTTATATAATGCCCTTGCCAATCCAACTCTTTTCTTCATACCTCCTGATATTTCTGAGGGATATTTGCCATATGTTGATTTATCAAGACCAACATCACTCATTAGAGATAGAACTTTTTTATCAAAATTTGATTTATTGTTAATAAAATCAGTAAAAGCTATATTCTCAGATATTTTTAAACTATCAAAGAGAGCACCATACTGAAAAAGCATACTAAATTTATCTATATCAACATAATTTCTTCCATCATATAAGATTGTGCCACTATCAAAATTGAACAATTGGTAAAGGGTTTTAATCAAAACAGATTTTCCACAACCCGATTGACCTAATATTATAGTAGATTTATTTTTTTCTATCGTCAGACTTATGTCTTTTAAAACAATATTATTATCAAATTTTTTACATAGATTTTTAATTTCTATTTTCATTAAAAAAATAGTTCCGTAAGAAAATAATTAGATGATAATATTAAAATTGATGAAATTACAACTGCATTGGTAGTAGCGGAACCTACACCAAAAGCCCCCTTGTCAGAAAATAAACCACAATAACAACTTACGATTGATATAATAAAACCAAAAGAAATCGCTTTATAAATCCCAGATAAATAGTCTGCCAAATTTAAAAATTCTATTGTATTTAATAAATATAAATTATCATTAAATCCTAATCTGTGAATAGATACTAAGTAACCACCCATTACTCCAATAAAATCAACTAATGTTACAAAAACTGGTAAAGCCAGTGTTAAAGATAAAACTCGAGGTGTTACAAGGTAATTATAATAATTTGTATTGAGAGTTTTAAGTGCATCAATTTGCTCTGTTACCCTCATTGTTGCTATCTCAGCTGCAATAGATGAACCAACTCTTGCTGAAATCATAAGTCCTGTAAGCACAGGCCCTAATTCTCTAGTTAAGGTCAAAACGACTATGTTTGGTATAGCTGACTCTGCAGAAAATCTTGAAAAACCAGTGTAAGATTGTAAAGCAAGAACCATTCCAGAAAAAATTCCCGTTAAAGATATAATTGGTATTGATGAAATAAATATATTAACAAAATACGTTAAATTTTTTTTAAAATAAAATTTTGGTTTGAATAGGTATTTAAAAAAAAATAAGATAAATAAAATAAATTTTCCCAAATTTGAGAAAAATTTTATCGGAACTTCACCAATACTCTCAATAAATTTCATTAGAAATCTTAATTTGATACATTTTTTTCAATTCCTAAGAATTTAGTATATTTGTCGTCAAAGTATAACTCAATCTTGCCAGTAGGACCATTTCTTTGTTTTGCAACAATTAACTCAGCTTTATTGAAAACTGCTTCATTTCTATCTTTCCATGCATCCATTTTTTTTTGATATGACTCTTGAGTTTCATCAGCACCCCTAGTCGGCTCATTCCTTTGCAAATAGTAACTCTCTCTATATATAAACATAACAACATCTGCGTCTTGCTCGATGCTTCCTGACTCTCGTAAATCAGATAGCAATGGTCTTTTGTCATCTCTATTTTCAACTTGTCGGGAAAGCTGAGAGAGTGAGATTACAGGCAAGTTGAATTCCTTAGCTAATTGTTTTAGGTTTCTTGTGATTTCAGAAAGCTCATTAACCCTGTTATCTTTATTACCCTCTGGTTTTATTAATTGTAGGTAATCTATGATTATTAACTTAATGTTAAAATTATTCTTGTATCTTCTTAGTTTAGACCTTAGTTCTGAAACACTTAGGTTTGGACTGTCATCAAAAAAGAAATTTAAGTTATTTATTTCTTGATATGCATTTGAAAGTTCAAGTGAGTCCTTTTCATTTAGCTCGCCTTTTCGTAGCTTGTCACTAGGAATTTTAGACTGTTCTGCCAATATTCTTAAGCCTATTTGCTCAGCAGACATTTCTAAAGAAAACATCACAACAGAACCTTTATCTATATCTTGTGAAAAATATTTTGCTGCATTAAATGCTATATTAGTAGCAAGAGCAGTTTTTCCCATGGAAGGCCTACCAGCAAGTATTATAAGATCTGAATTTTGTAATCCTCCTAACATATTGTCTAAATCCCCAAATCCTGATACAACACCTGCATATTTACCTTTCTTTTTGAATGCTTTTTCTACTAATTGAAGCGAGGCTTTGGTAACAGAAGCAAAGTCTCTAAGTTCATAGTTATCTTTTTTTTTATTAGAGAGATCAAATATTTTTTTTTCGAGATCTAAAAAAATGTCTTTTATTCCTATTGATGTTTCAAAAGTAGTTGACTCATTATTTTTATTTTGAGTAATTTTGAAAAGCTCTCTCCTTAAAAATAAATCTTGAAGAGTATCTAAATAATTTGAGAACACTTCTTTTGAAAATACAATCTGATCTATTTGGAATGAGAGGTCTTTGTGTGTTTTAGACTGAATATCAGGTATGTAGTTCTTAATTGTATCAACAGAGATATTTTTTTGAGATTTATGAAAATCAACTAGAATATTAAAAATTTTTAAGTTTTCTACATTTGCAAATAAGTTATTGTCCAAATCTTCAAAATGTGAGTCAATTAAGTCTGGGTGCTTGAGTAAATAAGCAATTACAATTATTTCAATATCATTGTCTTTTAAACTTTCAAAAGTTTTTTGCATATAGTTGTAAGTTATTTATTAATAAAAAAAAAGATAGTCTTAGTCAGAAGTTTTAGGGGATAAGATCTCAATATCAAGTGAACAATTCACCTCTGGATGTAAGTCTATATTTACTGAATAGTCACCTGTTGTTTTGATTTTATTTCCAAGTTTAACAAACTTTTTTTGAACATTTATGTCATTTTCGCCTAAAAAAGTAACTATATCAGTTACACTTATAGAGCCATATAGCTCACCATTATCTTTTGCCGCAATCTCTTTAATAAATTTTAAAGCATTAATTTTTGAAGCTGTATCACTTGCATTAGATTTATTTTCGTCATCTTTTTTAATAAGACTTTCCTCTAAAGACTTTATCTCTTCAATATTCTTTTTAGTTGCAAATTTAGCCTTACCGCTTGGAATTAAATAGTTTCTGGCATATCCATCTTTAACAGTAACCACAGTACCTATTTCCCAGTTTTTCTTGAATTTTTCTAAAACAACAACTTTAGCCATAACGTTTATATTAGAGACAAAAATCTAGCTTGTTTAATTGCCTTAGTAATTCTAGTGTGAACCGATCTAGACATATTAGTGACTCTTTGAGGTATAATTTTACCGTTATCATTTGTAAATTTTTTAAGTATGTGCGTATGCTTATAATCAAGCTTCATTAATTCTTCGTTTGAAATATTTAAGTTTTTTTTCATTAATTATCCTTACTTACTTGGGGTGTAGCTTCCCCTAGATCATTTAATGATTTTGTGGTAAGAAAACGGAGGCAGTCAGTATTAAATTTTAAGAAACTATCAAGTTTTTTTGGAAAATTTGAAGCTGAAATAAATCGCATAAATTTAAAAGAACCCTTTGAATATTTATTAATTGATGATTTTAAATTTTTAATTCCCCAATCTTCTTTATAACCAATTGAAACATTATTTTCAGAGAAAAATTCATCAATAGAATTGTTAAGATTTTTCAACTGATCATTGGCAAGATCGGGTTTTATAATAATTGTTGTTTCGTATATGTTAGTCATGTAAAAAGAGTGTCTACAGATATAATTTAACTATGTCAAATAAAAATCTTTCTTTGCTTTTTACTGGTCAAGGCTCACAATTTGCTGAAATGGGTATTGATTTTGTTAGCAAATATGACTGGGTTAAAGAGAGATATTTATTAAGCTCAAAAATACTTGGTTATGATTTATTAGAAGCCCAAAGAGACACAAGTTTATTGAATTTAACTCAATATAGCCAACCATTAATTTTTGTATTCAGTTCGATAGTTATCGATTTATGTAAAGATTATTTGCATAAAAATTTTTCTAAAATTACACTGGCTGGTCACTCTTTGGGTGAATATTGTGCTTTGTATTTTGCTGAGTCTTTAAATTTTGAGGAGATGCTAGAAGTTGTTAAATGCCGTGGAGACTCAATGTCAATCGTCTCTGACCCCAATAAATATTTAATGTATGCAATATTAAAAAGGGAGGATTACAAAATAGATAATAGTCTTTTTGGGGATGGTGTTTATATAGCTAATCTAAATTCTGATCGACAAGTTGTTATTTGTGGCCTTAAAGATAATGTTAATAAATTTAAAGACCAAAACCCAATTGGTAAATATATTCCATTAAATGTTTCAGCCCCATTTCATTCTGATTTAATGAAGGAAAGTGCAGATTTATTTTGTGAAAAAATAAAAAATAAACTATTTAAAAAAATCAATATTGATTTAATTTCAAATCACAAGCTTATTAATTACAAAAACATATCCGAAAATGATTATAGCAACCAGCTATCAAATCAAATACACTCTCCTGTAATGTGGTCAGAGACTATTAAATTTATTTTAAAAGAGGAAATTAGTACATTCATAGAAATTGGTCCAAAAAAAACTTTGTTGAATTTCTTACCAAAAGATTTTCAAGGTGAGAAATATGCATTTTGTTCTACAGAGGATATAAATATTGTTCAAAGATAAAAAACTATTAGTGACTGGAGGCACGGGGTCAATTGGAGGCTCTATATGTAATTATTTTAATAAAAACGGTTGTGAAGAAATTTTTTCTACAACCACAAGTCTTAATAAAATAAAATCTGAACAAGATTATATAAAATTTAAAGAATTAGATTTTAATAATATTGAAAATTCAAATTTAGATGAAATTCTTGACTTTGAAGTTGACTATCTAGTTTTAAATGCAGGTTTAAATAAAGATAATATATTCCTACGAATGTCTTTAGAAGATTGGAATACTGTCATCAACGTAAATTTAAATTCATCTTTTCATCTTCTAAAACACTTTACTAAAACTATGGTAAAAAAAAGATTTGGAAGAATTGTTTTTATATCCTCAGTAGTTGCACATACAGGAAACCCTGGACAAGTAAATTATACATCTTCTAAAGCAGCAATTTCTGGATTAATGAAATCGTTGGCTTTAGAATTATCATCAAGAAATATAACAGTTAATTGTGTGGCACCAGGATTTATAAAATCTAATATGACTGATAGTCTTAATGAAACTCAAAAAAATGTAATTTTAAACAGAATCCCAATGAAAAAATTAGGGAATCCGAATGATATTGCCAGGGCAGTTGGATTTTTGTGTTCAGAAAACGCCGAATATATTACCGGACAAACCTTGCATGTTAATGGGGGCCTTGCATTAATATAATAAAATATTTAAAAATTGATAAGAATGTGGTACGAACTTTTAAATTTATTACTATGAGGTTTTAATATGAGCGATATCGAAGAAAGAGTAAAAAAAATTGTTGTTGAGCATTTAGGCGTAGAGGAGGCCAAAATTCAAAGTGACTCAAAATTTATTGATGATTTAGGGGCAGATAGTCTTGACACAGTTGAGCTTGTTATGGCATTTGAAGAAGAGTTTGGTTGTGAAATACCAGACGACGCTGCCGAAAAAATTGTAACACTTAAAGATGCAGTTAGTTACTTGACAGACAATTCAAACTAATTAAGAAAAAAGTATCAATTGAGGAGAGTAGTAGTCACTGGACTTGGAACAATCAACCCTCTGGGTAATACCGTTGACTCAAGCTGGAACTCCCTAATAAAATCAAATAGTGGTATTTCAAAAATATCAAAATTTGATGTAGATAGTTATCCTTGCAAAATAGCCGGATCAATTAAAGAATCAAATATAAACGAAGAAATAGTTAGTCAAAGAGATCAAAGAAAAATAGATAGATTTATTATTTTAGGTTTGATTGCAGCTCATGAGGCAATAAAAGACTCTGGTTTTGTATCTGACAATGAGGCAGCTTTTAGGTCTGGTGTCATGGTTGGTTCTGGAATAGGTGGTTTGGATACCATTTATAAAAATTCATCTATCTTAGATAATCAAGGTATAAGAAAAATCTCTCCTTTTTTTATTCCATCTTCATTAATTAATTTACTATCTGGACATATTTCAATTAAGTACAATCTTAAAGGCCCAAATAGTTCACCTGTCACAGCTTGTGCTACAGGTACACATGCCATAGGTGACTCTTTTACAATTATAAAAAATAATAAAGCAGATTTAATGGTCTGTGGTGGAGCTGAAGCAGCTATATGCCCTCTTGGAGTTTCTGGTTTTTCTGCTGCAAGGGCATTATGTGACTCCTATAATGACTATCCTACAAAAGGATCAAGACCATGGGATAGAGACAGATCTGGATTTGTTATGGGTGAGGGTGCAGGTGTTCTTGTCCTAGAAGAATTAGAACATGCTAAAAAGAGAAATGCTAATATATATGCAGAAGTTAAGGGTTATGGTATGTCAGGTGATGCATTCCATATCACTAAACCATCCGAAGATGGTAATGGAGGTTTTAGAGCCATGGAGATGGCTCTAAAAGAGTCTCAATTAAATAATGACGAAATTGAATATGTTAACGCTCATGGAACTTCAACTCAAGTTGGAGATACAATAGAATTATCAGCAGTAGAAAGATTATTTGTGTCAAATAAAAATTTATTTATGAGTTCAAATAAATCAGCGATAGGTCACCTTTTAGGAGCCGCTGGTGCAGTTGAGGCAGTATTTTCTATAAAATCTATGCAAACAAAAACATTGCCCCCAACATTAAATCTAGACAATCCAGATAGAAAAACTGATGTAAATCTTATACCACACGAGTCTATTTCGAAATCAGTAAAAAATGTTATCTCTAATTCTTTTGGTTTTGGTGGTACAAATGCAAGTTTAATCTTTGGTATTTAAAAGTAAAAAATTTTGTATTGTTCTCTCATCACCATCAGGTGCTGGTAAAACATCTATCTCAAAAAAGCTATTAACTAAAGATAATTTATTATCATTATCGATATCTTGTACTACAAGACCTATAAGAAAGGGTGAAATTAACAAAAAAGATTATATTTTCATAAATGACAAACAGTTTGAAAACTCTGTAAAAAAAAATGAATTCATAGAGTATGCAAATGTATTTGGTTATAAATACGGAACACTAAAAAAATCAATTAATAATTTTTTTAAAAGGAAAAAAGATGTTTTGTTTGATATTGACTGGCAAGGTTATCAACAATTAAAACAAAGTAATATGGATGTAGTAGGAATATTTATTCTACCTCCTAGTAAAAAGGAGCTAATTAAAAGACTCAAAACTAGAGGTAGAGATACTCCAAAAGAAATGAAAAAAAGAATGAGTCTTGTGCAAAATGAGGTATCACATTTTCCTGAGTATGATTATGTTGTGATAAATAAAAATATGAGTGAGTGTGTTAATCAAATATTAAACATTATAAGATCTGAAAGACTAAAAAGATCAAGATATTTAGATCTTACAATATTTATAAATAAATTTAGGAATTAATTTGCCTAAATATATCTATTAAATCTTTTAATTCTAGATCCTCAATTCTTAAATTCAAATCGAAATTAGAAACTAAATTAAATTTTTTTAACAAATTTCCCAAGCTTTTCCTTTTATGTGAAAATAAATATCTTTTAAATTCAATAAATTTATTAATTTCATGATCCTCTATTAATTTTTTTTTTATTTTAGCAAAAGTTAAAACCCTAGAGTCTACTTTGGGAATAGGTCTAAAACAATTTCTACTAACTTCAAATTTATAATCAATTTTATAAAAACAATTTATTAGAGAATTAATTGAATTAATTTTTTTATCTGTAAGTCTCATAGCAAATTCTTTTTGAAACATAAGTATTAAAAAATTGGGAGAATTTTTTAGAAGAGAAATTTTAGCAATAACTTGTGAAGAAATATTATATGGAAGATTTGAAATTATAATATGATATTTATCTTTAATATCTATTTCTAAAAAATCAGAATTTAAAATATCTATATATCCATATTTTGAAAATTTATCATTTAATATTTTAATAAGGTCTATATCCTTTTCAATTAAAGTTAATTTTCTTGGTTTTTTTTCAATTATTTTTTGGGTAAGTCTTCCATCACCTGGACCAATTTCAATAATATTTAAATCATTGCTAGGTATTAAGTTTGATATCTTTGTTTGGATGTTATTATCTATGAGAAAGTTCTGTCCAAATTTTTTTTTTAAATTATCATACATTCTAAAAATGAAATAATTTGAGCCTTATTTTTATTTTTAATATCTTTCGCAGTGCCATGTGCTGGAGAAAATCTTCTAACTTTTAAACCAATAGTATAATTAACTTGTTTCTTATTTAGTATTTTGAAAGGAATAAGAGCTTGATCGTGATAAGCTGATATATATAAACTATCCTTCTCAACATTCTTAAAAGCACTATCTGCAGACACTGGACCTTTAAAATTAAAATTCTTAAATTTATCTTTAAGTTTTTTTATTTTAGTTTCTATTAGTTTGTCTTCGTACCCAATAGTTCCATTTTCACCAGCATGAGGATTAATACCAAGAAAAATAATATTCTTATATAAAAAATTATTTTCATTTAAAAAGTTAAAAAGACGATCAATATCTATTAATTCAGTAATAAAATTATTGGTAACTCTCTTTATTGGTATATGTGTGGTAAGAGGTATGATCGAAAAGGAATCTCCCTTCATTAGCATATAAGTTTTTGTTTTACTTAATTTTGCAAGAAATTCAGTAATCCCATTAAACTTTTTATTTTTCTTAATTTCATATTTATTTATTGGCATAGTAATTAAATCAGAATTTGTTTCTATAGCTAAATTATAAGCAATAGAAATATCGTTTAATAATTCATTTGAATATTTTTTTTTATAATTATTAGATGCAATAATATTAATCTTTTTTGTCTTATATTCAGAAATATTATCAATATTGTTGATAAGTTTGTCTAAATTATACAATCTAAAATTTTTCTTAATTTCAAAACTATTTCCAACTACAAAAAAAATTATTTTTTTTTTAAATAAAGTATGAATAGACTTTGATAAAACTTCGAAATTAATTGAGTCAAAAGACCCAACACTAATAATTTTATTTTTTTTCATAAATAAATTTTAAAAAATCCTCTCTTGAATTTTCAATCATATAATCGTTAAATATTTGTATTATTTGATTTGTTATATTATTTGATAAACAGACATCTATTTTTTTATTTTCATAATTTTTCTTAAATTTAAAATCTATAATTTTTCTGTTTAAAATATTATAAATTTCCTCGATACTTAACTTTTTTATTGATATTGTTTTATAAATTGTCATACATTCATTTTTTGATAAGCCGAATGTTATATTTGTATTTTCAAAAATTGATTTTAATTTGTTTTGTTCAAATTTATTTGACATAAATTCTCTAGCGATATCATTTCTTACATTTAAATAAAAAAGATATTCTTCTAAAAAATTTTGATCAACTTCCTTAATATAAAAATTTTTTGATTTTACATTAATCATTGATTGCTCAAAATATTTTGGATTATTATTCTTCAAATTTTCTATAGTTCTTTTAATTAAAACTATTTCTTTAATTATGATATTGTCATTCAAATAATTTAAATCTTTTTCTATAATTTTATACTGCTCTATATCTTGCTTAGTTATTATGATATTATTTTTGTTATAAATAATTTCACTGCTATATAAATTAAAATTTATAAATAATGTTAATAATAATGCATAACACTTATCTGCCATATCCAATTTCACCCATATCTGTAAAAACATTATTAAAATTCTGATTGTAAGAAAAGAATCCTAGGTAATCCATTCTATATCTAAAAGATATTGTTTCTTTTGGTTTTGTATTATTCAAATCGTTAAATCTCGAATTTTCATATGTAATCTCTAAAATTGAACAGTCGTCATATAAATTTACCCCAAGTGTTTGTGAATATGGTTGATATTTATTTAAAACATCGAAGCTTGAGCTGTAACTCATATTTGCAAAATCACTAATTTTTTTTGAAAATGACAGACCTAGATTTTGAGACTCACCTGAGTCAATAAATGAGTCATCATCTGTTTTATTGAAAAAAATTGATATTTGTTGATCTTCTTGATCGATACTTAAATTTGAAAAAATTTCTTTGACACCATAGTTTTTATTATCTGATCTAATTTTATTAGAAAAGCTAATATTATTAGTTGAGAGTCTTATATCAAAAAGATAATCAGAAAAATTTCCATCATTTTTAACACTATTTAAATACTCATTTTTGTTATTAAAATTGTAAGCCTGACCAATATTTATAGTTTCTATTAAGTTATTCTTATCTCTATTTCTATACTCAATACCATAGGATAGTCTCAAATCATCGTCTGATTTATCATATCCATTTATTCTATTATTAGTGAATATACTATTATAATCAAATGATATAGATTTGGAGTCCTCATTTAAATTTATATTTCTTTTTCGATAATCATTAGTAAAAGTAAGTTTAATTTTAGGCTCAAAAATATTTCTATGTTTAAAATTGAATGATTTACTTAATTCTGAAGATAAAATTTGGCTTAATAAATAACGTTCACCTTCTTTTTGACCCTCATTAAAATAATTTATATTATTATATCTAAAAATATTACTAAATGAATTAATCAAGTTAAAATTACCCATTTTTTTTCTTGATTTAAAATTATTATTTATCCCAAAATTGATTAAATTATTTGGCAGTCCATTAAGTGAAGTGTTTCTGAATATGTTTTCTAATATAAATTTATTTCTTAAATAAATATTTTTTCCAAAAAATTTATTTTTAGTCAAATTGTAATACTTTATTGATGGTAAATTGTTAGGGGTAGTTGATTGATCCTCAACTTTAAAAGAGGTAATACTATTAAAATCAATTTCAGCAAAATCCTTCTTATAAAATGTAGAGTACTTATTATATGTAATTGAAGTACTATCAATTATAGGATCTGTTTCCTCGCTATTATTCTTAAATTCTGAAATATTATTTGTAAAAGTTAAATTTGTATCAACAAAACTCTCTTTATTTATTACTGTCTTGTCAGAAATTTCTAAAGAATTATAAACTGTTTTTCCTGCAGATTTTGTGTCATTTAATTGATTATTTAAAACAATACTTGTATTACCACTGCTCGATAACAAATTATATTGAGTAATCAAATTAAATTTTTTTGTGGAATTTGGAAATATAGTTGGAGTAAAAGTTACATCAGCTTGATCATTTAGTGGAAGATAATATGGAGTCGTAACATTGAAATCACCAGTTTGTATACTTAAAATATCAAAAGATGGAGTTAAAAAACCTGCTTTTCTTGGAGCTTTTTGACCATAATGACTAAAGTATGGAATATAAAACATTGTAACATCTGCTATCCTCAAGAAGCTATTATAGTGTGTGTATTTATCAGTTAATTGATCATAAGAAGTTTTCTTCACACTAATTGACCATGTTGGACAATTAAAAATGCCATTTATCTTACAAGGTGTAATATAGTTATTATATAGATTAATAACTTCATCATTTTTTACTAAATTTGCAGATTGAATCTTAAAATCTTCATTTATGATGTAACTTATTTCATTAGCAGTAGCATTCGTAAAAGTTGTATCACTTTTTAAATTTTTACCAGAAAAAATTTCATCTATTTTTAAAATATAAAATTTACTTTCGATGTCTATTTTATTATTTTTAAAATCAATATAACCACCATCAGCTACAATAGTAATTTCATCATTATTAACATATGAGTTTTCACCTAGTATTACTTTATTATTTTCATTATCAAAAAATATATTTTTACTATTAATATACGTTGTTTCATTTTTAGTATTTGAAGTCTCATTAGATAGAGTTATTGGTGTAATAAAAAAAAATAATATTAAATAAAAAAATCTAATCATCTATATAAAAATATAAAAATATTGTTAAATTGATAAAAATACCTAAAGAAATAAATAAAATCCCAAAAAATTGAACATTTATAAAGTTAATCATAAAATTATATATAATTAAAATTAAACAAAGTAAGGTATATACAAATGTAATTAAATTATTCTTTAAAATTTTTTTACTTATAAAAACCATCGATAGGGTTATTAACAAAATTGTAAAATTTAATATTTTCACAATACTATTGTATGAATAATTTACATATTTATAGTTATTTAAATACAAGATTTCATCATTTGAATATAAGATTCTAGTAAGGAACTTTAAATTGTAACTATATTTACCATGAACTTTTGTAATATTCTTAGATGTTATCAAAGTGGGACTATACAATGTAATTATACTTTCATTGTATTCGATATTGTCACTACTTAGTGTGCTTTTAAAATAATTATTTTTAAAATTATGAATTTTAATTGAGCCAATATTTTTACCCTTTATGTCAATATCACTTAGTTCATAAATAATTTTATCGTTATTACTTTCGGTAACTACTACTTTATTTTTTACAAAATTATCTAAGTTTTCACTCAGTAAACTATATTTAGTTTGATCTATAGACTCATCTATCTGACTCTTAGAAAAGTTAGCTAAAAAGTAGAACAATATGAATAATATGAAAAAAAATAAAATTATTTTTTTATCAAGATAATGCCTGATAATAAGTAATTCATTGGAAAATTTTAGCAAAACACAAAAACATAGACAGCAAAATAAAAAAATAACCTCGGGAACAATTATAATCAATGATAGTGAGTCAAGTAAACTTATTAGAATAACGTAAAAAAAATTTGTTTTTAAATTTAAATTATCAACTAAAGATATAATAAAGAATAATGAGATAAAACTTGATAAAATAATGAAATTTGAAGTCAAAATTTTTTTAAGAATATATTTAGCTATAATCATATGTTTTCCAAATTCCTAATTGGAGAAGTATTAATAAAATGATATTTATACAATAATAAATTAGATTATTAATCGTATATAAAGTCAGAATTTTATTTAAAAAAGAATTAGCAATAATAAATGTTAGCATAAAAATTAGTAATTTTAGATTTCTAAAATTTGTTTGATTTTTTAAATTTACCGTATTAACAACTCTGTGAATATTTATTAACACAATCAAAATAAGTATATAGTTTATAATTTTACTATGGCCAGCAACATTTAATTTTTTATCGTCTTGTTTTAACAACTCATAAACTGAGAAGCTTTCTTTATCTGGATACACTATTTCTTCAGAATTATTTTCTATAAAAAAGTTAAATTTCAAAAAATTTGTTATACTCTTTTCTTTTTTTGAAGAAGAAACTCTTGAGCCATTGTAAAATTCCAAATTTATTTTGTTATCGTTATATGTAATCTTTGCATTTTCTGACTCCACTAATAAATCGTCAGAAAAAATTATTGCTTTTGGATTAAAAAAAATATCATCTTCAAATTTATCAAAAAATATTACAAAATGATCATCCAATTTAAATTCTCTTTTAGAATTTTGAACTTGAACCTTAAACTCACTTCTTAATTCGACTTCTTTTTGTTTATAGTCTTTATATAAGTGTTGTGAGATATACTCTGAATTTATGATTAATATTAAAAAAATAATTGTATTAATAACTAAGAAATTTTTACTAATTAATTTCCTTTTTACATATTGGCTAATTATAAATAGTTCATTTGTATTGTTAAATTTGTAATTTAAAAAAAAAACACTGAAAATCAAAATTAAATGAAAAATATTAATTATGTAGCTTGGTATTAATAATACTGTTAAATATACTATTTCAAACAGATCATTATAGCTAACCCCTATTTCGAGTAACCTTATGGTTTGTGAAGCCCATATAGTTATTAAGAAAGAAAATAAAAAAATTGTTAAGTTTTTTATATAATTATAAATTAGATAACGAGGTAACATTATGAAGAAAATATCATTCAAATCTAATAAAAAAAATATATTTAAATTTATTTTAAATATTAATTTAAAAACTCATAAACCTAACAAATCCTTTAAAAAATATGAATACAATAATTCAGTAATTTTTTTCTATTTTGTAAAAATAGATAACAACTCAGTGAATGTTGAAATTCACTTAAATAAAGATTTTAAAAATCTTCAATTACACATTATTGGAGCTTTCATATTTGATTTGGCTTCAAAATATCAAGCTAGTGATATTAATATTAATTACGATGGATTGAACATGGGTATATTGGATAATTTGTATTTTGGTTTCAAAAGAAAAGATTTTATTTTCAATGAATATTTACATAATAGCCAAAAAGAGCAATTCAAATCTAATTTCAACCTTAGTCCAAAAAATTCTAGCTTATTAAAATCAATTAATTTTATGAAGTTATTGGTATCTCTACCAAGTAATATACTTTATCCAAAATCATATTGTGACCTTATAAAAAAAAATATAGATAGTAAAAAAATTATAATTAATTATTACAATGAAAATAAAATAAAAAAAATTGGCATGAACTGTTTACTCTCAGTAGCTCAAGGAAGTCAGAGAGAACCTAGAGTAGTTACATTTCAATCAAAATCACCAAAAAAGAAAGAATGCGATATTTTATTTGTTGGAAAAGGCGTTTGTTTTGATAGCGGAGGTATTTCTATAAAGCCATCTGGAGGAATGGAAGATATGAAGTGGGACATGGCAGGATCTGCTGTTGTAAGTGGACTTATGAAATATTTAAGTGAAGTCAAACCTGAGATTTCTTTTGCAGGAATAATAGGTCTAGTTGAAAATATGCCTAGTCACAAAGCTTATAAGCCTGGAGACATCATAAAATCTTATAAAGGAATAAATGTGGAGGTTCTTAATACCGATGCAGAGGGTAGATTGGTTCTAGCTGATATCATTACTTATGGTTGTGAAAAATATAATCCTAAAATAGTAATTGATTTTGCAACTTTAACTGGTGCTATAATGGTAGCCCTAGGTCAACACTATGCTGGTCTTTTCTGTAATGATGATAAATTATCAAATACACTTTATGAAGCTGGTTTAAATACTAATGAAAGAGTTTGGAGAATGCCTTTGCATGATGATTTTGACAAAGAGCTTAATTCCCCATTTGTGGACATAAAAAATATTGGTTCTGGGAGATATGGAGGATCAGTAACAGCTGCTCAATTTTTACAAAGGTTTATACCTAATAAAACAAAATGGGCACATCTTGATATAGCAGGAACAACATGGAAAAACACTGGGGACATGTTGAATAATAAAGGCTCTACTGGTTTCGGCTTGACATTAATTGCAAATTTTATAAATACATATTTCAAAAATTAGGAGCTGATATGCAAAAAACATTTTCAATTATTAAACCCGATGCAGTAAAAAGAAATCTAATAGGCCACATTAATCAAATGATTGAAAGCTCAGATTTAAAAATATTAGCTTCAAAGAAAATATATCTTACTAAAAATCAAGCTGAAATATTTTATGAAGTACATAAAGATAAACCATTTTTTAGTAGTTTAGTTGAATACATGACTTCTGGCCCCGTTCAAGTTCAAGTGTTAGAGGGTGAAAATTCTGTAGCAAGATATCGTAAGATAATGGGCGCTACTAATCCTGCAGAAGCTGAAGACGGAACTATTAGAAAACTATATGCTGAGTCTATTGAGGCAAATTCTGTTCATGGCAGTGACTCAGAAGAAAACGCAAAAATTGAGATTAATTTCTTTTTTTCTGGATTAGAGTTAGCTTAGTAAATAATTAACCAACTGTTTATAAACAAATTGATGCTCTAAACTTTTATGTTCACGCATTAGCTTTAATTCATCATTTGTATTAATTTTTTTTATTTTATTAGAGATTATCTCTCCCTCATCTAATACATTTGAAACCTTATGAATAGTAAAACCGTATATTTTTTCATTATTTATCAGCATTCTTTTTTGTGTCATCAATCCCTTATAATTAGGTAAGATTGAGGGATGTAAATTAATAACATCGAAATTTTCAACAATATTTTTTTCTATAACCTTCATATATCCAACTGAAAAAATTATATCTGCTTTGTTAAAATTTTTTTTCATGAGTCTTTTTTGATTTTCTTTTACCAAAATATTTTTATAAAACTTATTTACAATAAATTTTATATTTATGGGTATAATATTATTGCTAATAATACTAATAATTTCAAAATTTTTTTTAACCAAATTTTTCTTTAATAATTCAACAAGGTTAGTCCCTGTGCCTGACAATAAAAAAGAGACTTTTTTATATTTATTTAATTTCACCAATTAGTTTAAAAAAATTCCTCTTAATAAATTTATTATAATATTTTTTATTTATTATAAAAATCATACCTATTCCGCAATTAAATATTTCCATTAATTCAATATTGGAGATATTAATATTGTCCTTTATAAAATCATATTCTTTAGGCAACTTATTGATATTTAAATCAAATTTTGTTGCTTTTGGAATACTTCTTTTAAAATTTGAAAGAATCCCTCCTCCTGTTATGTGAGAGAGTGTTTTTATATATTTCAAATCATTATAACTAATTAATTGATGATATAGCCGTGTTGGTCTCATAATGAGATCAGATAGTTTTTGTTTGTTGAATACTGCTCTTTTTAAATTTATTTTGTTTTGTTTAATAATTTTTCTTATGAGTGAATATCCATTAGAGTGGAAGCCATTTGATTTAACTCCAATTATAAGATCACCTTTTGAAATTTTAAGTAACTTGTGTTTTTCTTTTATGCCTATCAAGAAACCTGCTAAATCAAAATGATTTCCTTTATATAAAGATGGCATTTCAGCTGTTTCACCACCAACAAGCGAACAATTAATTTTCTTACAAGCAATTGTAATACTTTTCAAAATTTCAGTATATTGTTTCGATTTAACGGAGTTGCATGCAAAATAGTCTAAAAAAAATAATGGCTTTGCCTTGTTGCATAAAATATCATTTGAACACATTGCAATTAAATCTTGTCCAATTCCCTTATAATGATCTAGCTCAGCAGCTAAAATAGCTTTAGTTCCGACTCCATCTGTTGCTGCACAAAGAGTAATCTCTTTGCTAACTCTATATTCTGCACTAAATCCTAATTTGTTTCCTAAAACTTTCTCATTATGAGTACTTTTAATAAATTTTAGAGCCTGACTGATAAGTTTGTCAGTTTTTATTACATCAACACCTGATTTTTTGTATAGTTTGCTCAATGAAATATTTGTATTTTTTTATTATATTTTTTTTCTTATTCTACTTAAAAAATTTATCAGCTTATCAAGAAATTACTATTCAAAAAGATACTAATCTTCAAAATTACCAAGAATTACTTCAAAGGATAAACGACTCAATTTCAGAAGAAGATGTTAAGTCAATGATAGAAAAAAATATTTACAATATCAATTTTACTAGCTCCCAAATATCTCTAAATATAGATATAGAAAAATTATCTAAAGATTTATATTCTAAAAATGTTATTCATAATTTATTTCTTTTAAATTGTTCCATGAAAAATAATTTTTTTAAATTAAATAACAAATTTGATAATTGTCCAAATTTCATAATTAAAAAGTATAAAAAAAACTCATATGTTTATTTAAATTACAAAGGTAATTTTTTTCGATTAGTGGAATTATCTAAAAATATTAATCTAAAATCTGTTTGGTTCGATCTTTTAATTAAAAAAAATACTACTTATCAATTATCTATAGATCCATCAAATTATAATAAATTGATATACTTTACTGATGTAGAACCAAAGATATTATCTTATGATCAAAATAAAATAATATTAGATTTTGAAAACTTTTATAATAACAAACAAATTAACTTTTTGATAAATTTTTTTTAGTGCAAAGATTTTTAGATTTAAATAGCTCAGATAATGAAATAATATATTCTTTGGAAAATGATACTGTAATTCAATCATTAAAAAAAAGAATTAAGTTTCTAATAATTCATGGTTCAAAAAAATCTGGAAAAACCACTATTGCTAAAAATTTTTCCACTAGATTTGATATTAATTTAATAAGTAATATTCCAATAAATCTAAGCTTTAATAAAGAAACCTATTTAGATTTAAATACCCTTCCTGCTAAAGATGAGAATTTTTTTCATTTCTTGCAGTATTTTATATCTAACAATATTCCATTAACTATATTTACTTCCGATAAGTCTATAGAAAATTTATCTAATAATTTTTATCTACCAGACGTAGTCTCAAGACTTAGACAATTTAATTTATGTAATATACAAAACCCCAGTAAAGATCTTCTCTTCAAATTAATTAATAAATATTTATCTTTGAAATCTATCACTGTTTCCGAGCAGATAATTATTGAAGTTATGAACCACATTGAAAGAACTTACTTGTCAGCATTTGAGGCCGCTAAAACTATTAATCATTTGCTTTATGAGAATAACCATACTATTAATTTGTCACTTATTAGAAAGTATTATGAACAAGTATAGAGATTATTATTTGAAAGATATTAACAATAAACTAGTTGATAAAAAAATCACAGTTTCTGGTTGGGTTAATAGATCTAGAGATCATGGTAACTTGTTATTTATAGATTTGCGTGACTCAACCTCACTCTTACAATGTGTAGTAGATAATACTTCAGCAAATTTTAATGAATTATCAAAAATTAAAAATGAAGATGTTATTAAAATTTCTGGTCTAATTACAAAAAGAAGTGAAGAAACTATAAACTTTAACTTAGAGTCGGGTGAAGTTGAATTAAAAATTGAAAATTTTGAAATATTAAGTCAATGCTCAAAAACTCTTCCTCTTGAAGTTAATTCTGATAGTGATTATGGCGAAGAAGTAAGGTTAAAATATAGATATTTAGATCTTAGAAGAACTAAGATGCAACGTAATATTAAGCTTAGAAATCAAATTATAAATTTTGTAAGAGATTTTATGAATAATGAGGGCTTCATGGAATTAGCCACTCCAATTTTAACTGCTCCCTCTCCAGAAGGTGCTAGAGATTATTTAGTGCCTTCTAGATTACATAAAGGGTCCTTTTATGCTTTGCCCCAAGCTCCTCAGCAATTTAAACAACTGTACATGGCTTCTGGTGTTGATAAATATTTCCAAATAGCTCCATGTTTTAGAGATGAAGATAGTAGGGCTGATAGATCTCCTGGTGAATTTTATCAAATTGACATGGAAATGAGTTTTGCCACACAAGAGGATGTTTTAGATATCATCAGTCGTTTACTATTTAATACTTTTGATAAATTTAAACCTAAAGATAAATTAGTAAATAAACTTCCATTTCCAATCTTTACTTACAAAGATAGTGTTGAAAGTTTCGGATGCGATAAACCAGATTTAAGAAATCCTCTAAGATTAGCAAATGTAACAAATTATTTTGAGGGTTCAGGCCTTCAAATTTTTGAGAGTTTAATAAAAAAGGGCGCTATTGTTAATTGTATTCAAGCTCTCAATTCTGAGGGTAAGCCAAGAAGTTTTTATGATAACCTTAATAAATGGGCTCAAGAACAAGGAAAAAAAGGTCTTGGATATATCAACTTTGAAGACAAATTGCCTAAAGGTCCATTAGCTAAAAATTTTAATCAAGAAAAGTTAAACCAAATGATTAAAGATAATAATTTTAATCTAAATGATGGATTACTTTTTGTGTGTGATTTACCACATGAGTCATATGAGTTCTCATCAAAGGTTATTTCAAAAGTTGGAGAGGATTTAAATTTAATTGATAAAAATAAATATGAATTTTGCTGGATTGTTGACTACCCAATGTATGAAAAAGATATTTTAACTGGCAAGATTGACTTTAGTCACAATCCTTTTTCTATGCCTCAAGGAGGAATGCATGCATTAACGAAAGATGACCCCTTGAATGTTTTAGCATATCAATATGACATCGTATGTAATGGAATAGAATTGTCATCTGGGGCCATAAGAAACCATAGACCAGATATCATGATAAAAGCTTTTGAAATTGCAGGATATGGCGAAAGTGAGATTAAATCAAAATTTAGCGCTTTATTTGACGCTTTTCATTATGGAGTTCCCCCTCATGGAGGATGTGCTCCTGGTCTAGACAGAATAATTATGTTACTCAGTGAAAATGAAAATATCAGAGAAGTAATAGCTTTCCCCTTTAATCAAAGAGCTCAAGACTTAATGATGAATGCGCCAGTTAAAATAGAGGATAAACAATTAAAAGATTTAAATTTAAAAAAAGTTAGCGATTAGCTTTAAGTATTTTTTCAACATCCTCGATTGTTAAATTTTCTCCGTCATATTCAGGAGGAATTTTGTAATTCATTATCCCTATCTTAAAATAAAATTTTCCTGACTTCCCTTTGTAGAGATTTGCTCTTTGCTTTCTTCTTTTTAGGACTCCTATTTCTCTTACTTTGTTTGTAGGTTTATTTTTTTTAATAGTTATCAATTCCACTGCTTGATCTAGATTAATTTCCAAGACATCATATTTTCTTCCCAAAGAGGCAAAAATATCTTGGTGTTTAACATATGGTCCATACGCGCCTATGTTTGCTATTACCGGATCTTCACTATTGGGAAAATTTCCAAGTGTTATTGGTAGCTTTATTAACTGACTTGCAATATTCATACCTATTGTATTTTGATCATAGTTTTTGGGAAGAGTTACTCTTTTAGGCTTATCTTCATCAGTTTCTTTTCCTAATTGTAGATAATAGCCATAAGGACCCAAGTGAACTGCTATTTCTTTTTTAGAGTCAGCATCTATTCCCAGAGTTCTTGGAAAAGTGATGATCTCATCTCCCTCACGATTTTTTGGATTTACCTCTTTAACGAATGCACCTATAGAAATTGTAAATTTACATTCAGGGTAATTTGAACAGCCAATGAATCCTCCCATTTTTCCAACTTTCACACCCAAATTGCCTTCACAATTTTCTGTGTTTGCCCAAGAGGAACATTTGATATCTATGTCTCCTCCCACTTTTTTAAAAATAACTGGTGATAATTCTTCGTTTATCACATCAATAACTTCTCTATTAGGCTTACCCATAACCTCATTTATGAAAAACTCAAAATCTTTCCAAAAATTTAAAACAATATTTTTCCATTCTGCTTTATCAGCAGCTACATCATCAAGCTGATTTTCTAAATCAGCTGTAAATTTATATTCAAGAAATTTTTTAAAATAATTACATAAAAATACATTTACTACTCTACCGCGATCATTAAGTATAAAAGATTTTCCACTTTTTAAGACATAACCTCTATTGACAATTGTTTGAATTATAGAGGCATAAGTTGAAGGTCTTCCAATTTCTAACTCTTCTAATTTCTTTACTAAACTGGCATCAGTATATCTAGAAGGAGGAGAAGTATATGACTCTAGTGTTTCAACTTCACTTACACTGTATTTATCATTTTCTTTTATATTCTCTAATAGTGAAATAATCTGTTCTTCATCATCTTCTTGCAGGTTATAAACTTTTTTATATCCATCAAAAATTAATTTACCAAGCGTTGCTTTTAAAGTTATGTTTTTTTCTTCACAATCTATTTGGAGGGTATTTTGGTTCGTTTCAGCACTTGTCATTTGAGAGGCTATAGTTCTTTTCCAAATTAAATCATAAAGTTTAAATTGTTCTTCACTTAGATAATCCTTTATACTTTCAGGTTTTATTGAGATATCCGTTGGTCTAATTGCCTCGTGCGCTTCCTGTGCATTCTTTTTTCTAGACTTATACTCAATAGGCTTATCTGGTAAATATTTATTTCCATATTCATCACTTATATTTCTTCTTATCGTATCAATTGAGTCTTTAGAAAGCGTTATGCTATCTGTTCTCATATAAGTGATTAAAGCCATAGTTTCCTTATTTATATCTATACCCATATATAAACCTTGAGCGATAGTCATAGTTTGACTGGCACTAAAATTTAGTTGACTATTTGCTGTTTGTTGTAAGGTTGAGGTGTTAAAGGGTGCTTTTGGTTTTCGAGATATTGTCTTT
>CACBZW010000010.1 GCA_902543855.1 uncultured Alphaproteobacteria bacterium
GACATTTAAATATTTATTGACGATTGATAAACTAACTCTGCAGGGCCTTGAAGGAATACCATCTTGTCCTTGATTTCTGTTTTTAATACTGATCGTTCAGTAACCACTTCGATTTTAGAGGACACAAAGTCATTATGATTTAAAACAAAAGCAGTAGCACAAGTTCCTGAACCACATGCTAGTGTATGTCCGCCACCTCTCTCCCAAAATAATACTTTCACTTTAGATTTTTTTAATACCTCTACAAAAGTAATATTAGCTTGATCAGGAAATAATTTATTTTTTACAAGTGAAGGCCCTAACATATTTAATTTAATTAGCTTTAAATTCTTTACTAATACTACACAATGAGGGTTTCCAATATTTGCCGCCATTATTTTTATTAAACCAGGTATCTTTATTCTTTTAATTTGAATACTTTGAGAGTCCATTTTTTTTGATAAAGGAATTTTTTTCCAATCTAAAGTTACTTCCCCAACATTGATTTTGTATTCCTTTTGAGTTTTCTTACCAAAATGTAAAAATTTATGAGTTTTTATGACTGCCTTTTTAACTTTTTTTACTTCAACTAAAAATTTGTAGGCACATCGCAATCCATTCCCACAATTTTTCCCAAGTGAGCCATCTGAGTTATAAAATGTAACTTGATAATATGAGCTGATTTTTTTTAATAGAATCAATTGATCGCAACCTACCCCAAAACGCCTGTCGCAAAGTCTTTTAATAACCTTTTTTGACTTTCTAATGAAATCAACGTTTTTATCCACAATAATAAAGTCATTTCCTGCTCCTTGAGCTTTCATAAAAGGTATTTTCATAGACCGGCTATAGTGATATAAATTCTTCATTAAATAAAGGAAAAATTAGTCGGCCGATGAGTATCATTCGCCGATTTTTTTTATTTTTTAAATGTTAGAAAATATAACAAATAAGATAACTGGAATTTTTCAAGGTCTCTCAAATAAAGGTGCTATCACTGAAAAAGATTTAGAGACAACTCTGCGAGAGGTTAGAGTTGCTTTGTTAGAGGCAGATGTCTCTCTCAAAGTATCTAAAGATCTTATTAAAAAAATCCAAGAAAAAGCACTTGGTCAAAAAGTAATTGAAAACGTCCAGCCAGGACAACAAATAATTAAAATAGTAAGTGATGAATTAACAGAAATACTTGGCGTTCAAAGTAGCGAGCTAAACTTTAAAAATAAACCCTCAGCTTTTTTAATGTGTGGTCTGCAGGGTGCAGGTAAAACAACATCAATTGCAAAACTTGCTCATTACTGTCAAAATTCTCTTAATAAATCTGTAGCACTTGTATCAACAGATTTAAGAAGACCAGCCGCTATAGACCAACTTCGTATTTTATCTCAAAAAAATAATATTCAGTTTATCGAGCCAATAAATGAAAATATAAAAGATATTGTCAATTATGCACTTGAACAAAGTAAAAAACTCTTATCGGATGTTTTAATTATAGATACCTCAGGTCGAATTAGTACAGATGAGGAATTACTTTTAGAGCTTAAAACAATTCATGATCTAGCAAAACCACAAGAGAATTTACTTGTTTTAGACTCAATGATGGGTCAACAAGCCCTAAGCGTTGTAGAGTCTTTTAACTCCAAAGCACCACTTACTGGATTTATATTAACAAGATTAGACGCAGACCCAAGAGGAGGAGTAGCACTTTCAGCAAAATATCAAACAGGTTTGCCAATTCGTTTCTTCGGATCCGGAGAAAATATTGGAGATTTTGAAGTTTTTCACCCAGAGAGAATAGCTTCTAGAATTCTTGGTATGGGAGATGTTGTCTCATTAGTTGAAAAAGCACAAAAAGATTTTGATCAAAAAGAAATGGAAAATCTCCAATCTCAGATAATGAGTGGGAAATTCAATATGAATGATCTTTTAAAACAGTTTACTCAAATGAAAAAAATGGGCGGAATGTCTGGACTAATGTCACATATGCCAGGTGTCAGCAAAATTAAAAATATGATGGAGAGTGAAGATTTTAACGAAAAAGTTATTGATCATCAAATAGCAATTATTTGCTCAATGACAAAAGAAGAGAGAGTTGATCCTGATTTACTAAAAGCTTCAAGAAAAAGAAGAATAGCAACAGGGTCTGGTAGACAGGTTCATGAGGTCAACAGGCTCTTAAAACAATTTGAGCAAACTAAAAAACTTATGAAACAAGCTCAAAAACCAGGTTTTGCAAATAAAATTAAAAGTTTATTAGGCGGAAACCAAATGCCAACGATTGAATAAATACAGAAGGGAGAAATCATGGCGACAAAAATAAGACTAGCAAGAGGAGGTTCAAAAAAAAGACCTTTCTATAGAATTGTGGTTGCAGATGAGAGAGCACCAAGAGACGGTAACTTCATTGAAAAAATTGGCAACTTTAATCCAATGGTTCCCAAGGATCACAAGGAAAGAGTAATGCTTAGCAAAGAAAGAGTTGAACATTGGCTTAAGGTTGGAGCGCTGCCAACAGAAAGAGTTCAAAAAATTCTCTCTGAATTAGGAATGATGGAAGCTCCAAAAATAACTGAGAAAACAAAAAAGCATTTACCAAAGGCAAAGGCTCAAGAAAGAGTTAAAGCGAAAGAAGAAGCAGCATCGAAAGCTACTGAAGAAGCAGCTAAAGCAGAGGATGAAAAACCTACTGAGGAGGTAGCTACCACAGAAGAGCAACCGCCTGTTGAAGAAGCAGCAGCTGAAAAACCAGCTGAAGAGGTAAAGACAGAGGATACTTCTGAGCCGGAGGAAAAGAAAGAAGAAGCTCCTTCAAAAGAAGAGCCTCAAGAGAAAGAGGGTTCAACTGAGGTTTCAGAGGATAAACCCGAAACTAAAGAGTAATTACTTGTGACTCCCTTTGAGAAGCGTTTCATACAAGTTGGTGTAATTGGCAGACCTAAAGGTACTAAGGGTCTGCTAAGGTTTCACAGTTATTTAAATGATGATCGTGATGTAAATCAATTTAAAAAATTTTATTTAGATAATGAAGAAACTGTTAACTTAAAACTAGTATCTTTTGATAAAAAAAGCCCACTTATAACAATCGACGAAATAAATAATAGAACAGACATTGAAAAGTTTGTTAATAAAAAAATTTTTTTAAAAAAAGAACAACTATCACCAGTAAAAGGAAATGAATATTATTTCCACGATTTAGAGGGCCTTGAGGTATTTGATAATAAAGACCAGAGAGTTGGAGAAGTTGCTTCAGTTGTAAATTTCGGTGCAGGGGATTTATTGGAAATATATTTTATTAAAAGTAAAAAAAAGGAATTTTTTAGATTTACTGAACAAAACTTTCCATTTGTAAATATTAAAGAAAAAAAAATTATAATTAAAAATTAATGTTAAAATTCAATATCTTTACTTTATTTCCAGAAGTTTTTCCTGGAATTTTACAACATGGCTTGTTGGGTAAAGCTCTGTCAAAAAATCATTTCGAAATTAATACTATCAACATAAGAGATTACAGTGATTTATCTTCGAACTCTGTTGATGATAAACCATTTAGTGGTGGTGCAGGTATGGTATTAAGACCTGATATAATTTCAAAATCTATCGAAGCAAACTTTAATAAAAATGAATTAGATAGCTGTGTTAAAATATGTTTTTCTGCCAAAGGTAAAAAGCTCACTCAAAAAAAATTAACTAATTATAATTTAAATAAAGATTTTATTTTACTAAATGGTAGATATGAGGGCATTGACCAAAGAGTAATTGATTATTATGAATTTCAAGAAATTTCTGTGAGCGATGTCATATTAAACGGAGGAGAGATAGCATCATTATTATTTATTGAGTCGTTAATGAGACTCCAACCTGGTGTTCTTGGAAATAATGATACCCACACTATTGAGTCATTTCAAAATGGACTAGTTGAACATGATCAATTCACTAGACCAAACCCATGGATAACCCCTGATCATTCAGAAATAGAAGTACCTTCTATACTCGTGAGTGGTAAACATGCCGATATAGATCTTTGGAAACACCAAAATTCGTTGGATAATACTGAAAAAAATAGACCAGATTTATTTAAAAACTATTTAAAAAAAAACAAAAATGAGTAGAATATGCCGCTCTGATACCACCCATTAATATTGGATGGAGCACACAATGAATGAAATTATTAAAAATTACGAACAATCACAAATTCAGCAGATTTTAAAAAGTTCAAAGGTTTCAGACTTCGCGCCAGGTGACACTGTCAAAGTTAACGTTAAGATTAAAGAAGGAAATAAAGAGAGAGTGCAAGCATTTCAAGGTGTCTGTATTGGTAAAAAAAATAACGGTCTTAATTCTTCATTTACTGTTAGAAAAATTTCTAGTGGTGAAGGTGTTGAAAGGGTTTTTCCATTATACAGTAATGTTATCGACTCAATCGAACGTGTAAAAGTTGGTGATGTAAGAAGAGCTAAATTATATTATCTAAGAGGTTTGTCTGGTAAAAAAGCAAGAATTGCCGAAAGAACTGACGGTCGATCATATGATGATAACCAATTTGTATCCACAATCGAAGATGCTGAAGAAATTTCAGAGGTTAGTACTGAAGAAAATAAATCAGATACACCTGTAACTGACGAAACACCAAAGGAAGAAGCTAAAGAGACCAAAACAGAGGAAACTTCATCTAAAGAAGCCCCTAAGTCTGAAGACAACTCTAGAGAAGAAATTAAAGAAACTAAATCAGAGGAATCATCACCACAAGAAGAACCAAAAGTTGAAGATGAGCCAAAAGAGGAAAAGCCTGTAGAGAAAAAAATAGAAGAGGCAGAAACTAAAAGCTAAAAGTATTATCTTGAGCAACCAAGGCCCAAAAACACTTTTTGATAAAATCTGGTCTGAGCATCTTGTCGGTCAAAGAAAAGATGGGACTAATCTTTTATATATTGATCGTCATTTAGTTCATGAAGTAACTAGCCCTCAAGCTTTCGAAGGATTAAAACTATCCAATCGTCCCGTTCATAGACCAGAGGCTACGATAGCTGTCGCAGACCATAATGTTCCTACTATAAATAGACAAAATATTGAGGACCCACAAAGTAAAATTCAAGTCGAAACTTTAGCAAAAAACACTAAAGAGCATGGAATTCAATATTTTGATTTAATGGACCAAAGACAAGGTATTGTTCACATCATTGGTCCTGAGCAGGGAATTACCCAACCGGGCATGACAATTGTCTGTGGTGACAGTCACACGTCTACCCATGGAGCTTTCGGAGCTCTCGCTTTTGGTATCGGAACAAGTGAAGTTGAGCATGTTCTGGCTACGCAAACAATTGTTCAAAATCCTGCAAAAAATATGAGAATTTCGGTCAATGGTGAACTTCCTTTTGGAGTAAATTCTAAAGATTTAATCTTGTACATAATTGGAAAAATTGGAACAGCAGGAGGAACTGGTCATGTCATTGAGTATGCTGGTTCATCTATCATGGGCCTTTCTATGGAAGGCAGAATGACTATTTGTAATATGAGCATTGAAGCTGGTGCTCGCGCTGGATTAATTAGCCCAGATCAAACAACTTTTAATTATATAAAAGGTAGACCTTATGCCCCTGGAACTGAACACTGGGATCAAGCAGTAGAATACTGGTCATCTCTTCCCTCAGATAATGATGCAAATTACGATCATGAAATAGTTATAGATAGTTCAGAAATTGACCCAATGGTGACATGGGGAACTAGCCCTGAGGATGTTGTGTCAGTGAAAGGCACGGTGCCAAATCCAAGTAGTGCTAAAACAGAAAATAAAAAGAAAAGTATTGAAAGATCACTTGAGTATATGGGTCTTAAGCCCGGAACAAAAATTACAGACATAAAATTAGATAAAATATTTATTGGCTCTTGCACAAATGGTCGAATTGAGGATTTAAGAAAAGTTGCATCTATTGTTAAGGACAAAAAGATTGCTTCACACGTTCAAGCAATGATAGTACCAGGATCAGGCTTAGTTAAAAAACAAGCAGAAGAAGAAGGAATTGATATAATTTTAAAAGATGCTGGTTTTGAATGGAGAGAGGCTGGATGTTCAATGTGCCTTGGTATGAATCCCGATCAATTAAAACCAGGTGAAAGGTGCGCATCAACTTCTAATAGAAATTTTGAAGGTAGACAAGGCCGAGGTGGTAGAACTCATTTAATGAGTCCTGAGCTTGCTGCGGCATCTGCTATTACTGGAAACATTTCAGATATAAGAGATTTTACATAAAATGGATAAGTTTCATTCTTTAAAAGGTATCGCAGCTCCTTTACCAATTGTTAATATCGATACTGATATGATCATCCCAAAGCAATTTCTCAAAACAATCAAAAGAACCGGTCTTGGTGTAAGTTTGTTTTATGAGATGAGATATGATAACGATGGAAACCTCATTAAAGATTTTGTTTTGAATACATCTCCTTTTGATCAGTCAAAAATTTTGGTTGCTGGTGATAATTTTGGTTGTGGGTCAAGTAGAGAACACGCCCCTTGGTCTCTTAAAGATTTTGGAATAAGGTGCGTAATTTCAACAAGTTTTGCAGATATTTTCTATAATAATTGCTTTCAAAATGGAATTTTACCGATTGTTGTCAGTCCTGAAAACCTTGATCAGTTAATGACAGCAGCTAAAAATCAAATTGAGTTCAATATTGACCTTCCGGAGCAAATCATTAGAGCTGGTAATCATTCAATCAATTTTGAAATTGAAGAATTCAGAAAAGAAAGACTTTTGCAGGGATTAGACGATATAGGCATTACCCTTGGTTACCAAGACAAAATTAATGCATACGAAGAGGATAAAAAAAATAAAAAACCTTGGTTATTTAAAGACAATTAAATGAGTTCTAAAATTTTAGTTTTGCCAGGAGATGGCATAGGTGTGGAAGTTACAGATCAAGCAATTAGAGTAATTGAAAAATTAAATGAGCAAGGCCTTAATGCTAACCATGAAAAAGATTTAGTTGGAGGCGCATCATATGATGTTAATGGCGAACCTTTGACTAACTCTGTTTTAGAGAAAGCAAAAAATTCAGATGCTATATTATTGGGAGCAGTTGGTGGATCAAAGTGGGATGACGTAGAAAGATCAAAAAGACCAGAAGCTGGACTTTTAGGTTTAAGGAAAGAATTAGAGCTTTTTGCAAATCTGAGACCTGCTTTAGTTTTTGATGCTCTTGTTTCAGCTTCAACTTTAAAAAATGAAGTGGTAAACAATTTAGATATTATGATTGTTAGAGAATTGACTGGTGGAGTATATTTTGGTCAACCTCGAGGAATAGAAGACACGCCAAATGGTAAGAAAGCGATCGACACACAAATATATCACGATTACGAAATAGATAGAATTGCTAGAATTGCTTTTGATTTAGCCAGGAAAAGAAATAATAAAGTGACATCTGTTGAGAAAGCTAACGTTATGGAAACAGGCGTACTCTGGAGGGAGATTGTGAAAGAAACTCATAAAGATTTTTCAGATATTACACTAGAAAATATGTTAGCAGATAATTGTGCCATGCAACTTGTTAGAAACCCAAAACAATTTGATGTAATAGTTACAGATAACCTTTTTGGAGATCTGCTGAGTGATTGTGCTGCTATGCTGACTGGTTCGCTTGGAATGTTACCATCGGCATCATTGGGAGAAGAAAAAAATGGCAAAAGACATGGACTTTTTGAGCCTGTTCATGGAAGTGCCCCTGATATTGCAGGTCAAGATAAAGCAAATCCAATCGCTACCATTTTAAGTTTGTCTATGATGCTAAAATATAATCTCAATAAACCAGAGTTATCAGATAAAGTAGAAAGTGCTGTCCAACAAATTCTCTCTGAGGGTTACAGAACTGGAGACATTTACACAAATGAAGACCAAACTCTTGTTTCCTGTTCTAAAATGGGCGATTTAATAATTGAGAGAATTTAAGTTGGCTTCTTCTAAAAAACCTAAAATTGCTGTTGTTGGAGCAACTGGAAATGTCGGTAGAGAGGTTTTAGATATTATTGATGAAAAAGAAATTCAATATTCTGATTTAATTGCTTTAGCTTCTTCTCGTTCTAAAGGAAGCACAATTGATTACGGAGAAAACAAGTCTGTTGTAGTAGCAGACTTAGCTGAATATGATTTTTCTGATACTGACATAGCTATTTTTTCACCAGGTGCGAAAGTTTCAAGTGAGTTTGCTCCTAAAGCTGCTAAGCAAGGTTGTATAGTAATTGACAATACCTCTCATTTTCGAACAGATCCAGATGTCCCATTAGTAGTCGCTGAGGTCAATCCTGAGGCGCTAAAAGACTTTAGAAAAAAAAATATCATTTCTAATCCTAATTGTTCAACTATGGGGATGCTAGTTGCGGTTAAACCTTTGCATGATTATTTCAAAGTTAAAAGAATTGTTGTTTCAACTTATCAATCAGTATCTGGTGCAGGTAAAGAGGCTGCAGATGAATTATTCAATCAAACTAAATCAATCTATGCAAATGAAGCAGTAGTGAAAGAAAAATTTACTAAACAAATTGCTTTTAATGTTATCCCGCATATAGATGTTTTTTTAGAGGATGGTCAAACCAAAGAGGAGTGGAAAATGTACAATGAAACAAAAAAAATTCTTGATCAAAACATTGAACTAACTGCAACTTGTGTTCGTGTACCAGTATTTATATCTCACTCACTAGCTGTAAACATCGAGTTTGAAAAGCCTTATGACGAGGACCAAATAAGAGAAATTTTTAAGAAATCCCCTGGTCTGAAAATGATTGATTATCGTGCTGATGAGGGGTACGTAACTCCGATTGAATCTGCAGGTTTAGACCCTGTTTACGTTAGCAGAATTAGAAGAGACCCTACTATTCCAAATGGTCTTAATTTCTGGTGCGTGTCTGACAATTTAAGAAAGGGAGCTGCTTTAAACACTGTACAAATAGCAGAAATCTTGATCAAAGATTATTTAAGCTCTTAGCTTTAAATCTTTTTTTTCTTTTTTTAGAACTTATTTTATTTTTTAGCAAAATATCATAAATATCATTCGTGACATTTTCTAGTATTTCTCTTGTTGTATTTTTTTTATAGATATAGTGAGCATATAAAGCTGTAGATTGGTCGCCAGCTCCATGAAATCTTTCTTTAAAATTTATGTAAGGTGTTTCTATGACAAAAATCTCTTTTTTATTACAAATAATATTTAATATTTTTTTATTTTTTGGAATGCTTCTTATTAATACTTGACTATTAAACTTCCTCGTAAACGATTTGAGGTCGGTTATGATCTCGCTAATACTATAGTTTTTTACATCTTTATTATTTAAGTATGACCACTCAAAAAAATTTGCTGATATAAATTTAACTTTTGTAATTACTTTTTTAAAAAAATTTGCAACGTCTTTTTCTACATATAGACCTATTCCTATATCTCCCATTACAGGGTCTAAAACAATTCTATTTTGCACATTAATAATTTTACCAATCGATTTTGAAATCTTTGAGTTGGGTGTGTAGCCAATAATTGTTAAATCATTTAAGCTTAACTTATATGTTTTCCTGACTTTATTAAAAATTACCCATGGATTTAAACTGTTGTTATTGATTTGAAGAGTGCCCTTTACAGCTTTATGAGATGTTAAAATTACAGTCGGTATCTCATAAATGTTATAACCTTTGTTACTTAAGATTGATCGAGCGGCATGATTTCCAACTTTATCATTTAAGACAGTAGACTGAATACTAACTATATTCCTCATATTTTATGTATCTATTTCTTCAAAGGTTGTCATTGTTTCCACAATAATATAAAAAATACGCATTAAGAATTTTAATTAAAGGAAATAAATATGACTTTTGAATTACCAAGCTTACCTTATGCAAATGATGCTTTAGCTCCATATATGTCATCAGAAACTCTTGATTTCCATCATGGCAAACATCATCAAACATATGTAACAAATTTAAATAATCTTGTTAAAGACACTGATATGAAAGACTCTTCTCTTGAGGAAATAGTTGTGAAATCAAGTAAAGACTCATCGATGGCAGGAATTTTTAATAATGCAGGTCAACATTGGAACCATATTTTATTTTGGCAATGTATGAAACCCAATGGGGGAGGCTCTATGCCGTCCGAATTGGAGAATAGAATTACATCAGACCTAGGAGGGATTGATCAATTCAAAGAAGCTTTTATTCAGGCAGGAACAACTCAATTTGGTTCTGGATGGGCTTGGCTTGCCATCGATAATGGTAAATTAGTGGTCACAAAGTCACCTAATGCTTCTAATCCTCTAGTTGATGGAATGAGGCCAATACTAGGTTGTGACGTATGGGAACACTCTTATTATATAGATTATAGAAACAAACGACCTGATTATTTAAAAGCTTTTTTAGATAGTCTAGTAAACTGGGAATTTGTTGCTTCTCAATTAGATTAAATATTAGGGCTGCTTATAAAAAAGCAGCCCTATTTTTTTATTTAAGCTGATAAAAGTTTAGAATTCGTATTAACTTTTATTTTTCTAGGTTTTTGGTGTTCAGGTATTTCTCTTTCAAGATTTATACTTAATAGACCATTATTTAAATCAGCCTCTATAACTTTTACAGTATCAGCTAACTCAAACTTTCTCTCAAAATTTCTGTTGGCAATTCCTCGATAAAGATATTCTGATTTATTCATAGTTTTATCTTCACCCATTTCACCTTTAACAGTCAAAAGATTACCCTCTTGGGATATATCTATTTGGTCCTCACCAAAACCGGCGATAGCCATGGTAATTTGGTAAATATTTTTGTCATGTTTGACGATATTATAAGGTGGATAAGAAGCACCTTTATTGTTCGTAGAAAAGACGGTATCAAAAAGTTTATCAAACTCATCGAAACCAACTGATGATCTCCATAGAGGAGATAAGTCAAATGTAGTCATAATTAACCTCCTTAAGCGTTAATTGTTAATTGCAGTTTTTAAACCTGCGTTAATAAAGAAATTCCAAATGGCAATTTCTGTTACTATTAATTTGGGATTTCAATTTTGAATTTCAAGACTTTCAAATTGACTGTTAGATCATTTTTTTAGATGATAGGCTCCTTTAATGTATTCAATTGTTGCAAATAAGCCCGGTGATACAAGCGTTCTTCAAAGGAAAAGTATTGAGCTCACTGACCCTAAATCGAATGAAATTTTGATTAAAAATAGAGCAATTGGAGTAAATTTCATCGATATTTATTTTAGAGCAGGATTATATCCTTGGCCTGTTGACAAAGATCTTGTTTTAGGCTCTGAAGGTGCAGGCGAGATTGAAGCTATAGGCCCTAATGTTACAAAGTTTAAAATAGGGGATCGCGTAGCATATGCGCAACCTAATAATGCATACGCAACACATAGAATGATATCAGAGGATCTAGTAGTTTCTATCCCAGATAGCATATCTTTCGATCAAGCAGCCGCATCAATTCTTAAAGGACTAACAGTAAAGTATCTTGTTTGTGACAGTTATAACTTACAAAGTAATCATGAGGTATTATTTCATGCTGCGGCTGGAGGCGTAGGATTGATCGCAGGCCAATGGATAAAAGACATTGGTGCAAAATTAATAGGTACAGCTGGTAATTCAGATAAATGTGAGTTAGCAAAGCAAAGAGGCTTTGATGAGGTTATAAATTACTCTGAAAAAAATTTTTTAGATGAAGTATTAAAAATCACAAATAATAAAGGCCTTGACGTGGTTTATGACAGTGTTGGTAAAGATACAATGTTTCAATCATTTAAATGTTTAAAAAAACATGGGATGTTAGTTAGCTTTGGTCAATCATCTGGACCATATAAAGACATTCAAATGACAGACCTAGCATTTGGTTCTTTTTATTTAACTCGACCTACACTATTCCATTTTTACGCTAATAGAGAGTGGCTTGAAATTGCAAGTCATAAATTATTTGAGATGATTGTAAAAGACAAAATTAAATTGGATAAAATTACAAAATATGATCTTGATAATGTTGCTGACGCTCACACAGATATGGAAAATAGAAAGACTTCGGGATCTATTGTCCTAAAGATTTAACTTCACTAAATACTTCTTTAAGAGTTTTCTCTAGCGTATCAAATATTATACCCATCTCCTCCTCTGATGTAATAAAAGGGGGGCATAACACAATTGATGGGCCAAGAGGTCTACATATCAAACCATTTTCAATACACTTATTAGCAACACGCTCTCCAATGGATATCGAACCATCGAAGGGTAGTTTATTTTTTTTATCTTGAACCATCTCTAAAGCACCCATAAGTCCAATGCCGCGAGATTCACCTATAAACTCTAAATTTTCAAAGTTCTTTAAACCTCTCATAAAAATTGGCTCAAGGTGTCTTACATTTTCAATCATTTTCTCATTAATTATAATATCAATTGCTTCTAGTGCTAGGGCACAACCTACAGGGTGTCCACCGGCTGTGAAGCCATGAAAAAATTCCTCTGCCTCATAAGAAGCCTCCATCATTTCTTTTGTCATTTTTTCTCCCAAAATAACTGCACCAAGTGGAAAGAAACCTGATGTTATACATTTAGAGGCAATAATAATATCGGGATCAATATTGTATGTTTGAGATCCCCATAAATTACCAGTTCTACCAAAACCACAAATTACCTCATCAGCAATAAATGGAATATTGTATTTTTTTAAAATTTTTTGAACTATCTCAAAATATCCTTTTGAGGGAGGGATCACTCCACCTGCCCCCATAACAGGTTCTGCGAAAAAACCTGCAATGGTGTCAGGTCCCTCTTTTAAAATCAAATTTTCTAAATCTTCCCCCATTCTTTTGGTAAACATTTCCTCACTCTCTTTTTCTAAGCCATATTTCCAATAATGAGGACAAGCTGAATGTATAAAACCATCTAGGGGTAATCCAAATTCACTATTGTATGGTTTTCCTGTCATCGAAGCAGAAACAGCCGTTACACCATGATAAGAATTTATTCGAGTAATTATTTTCCTTCGATTGGGATGCCCTTTTCTTTTATTAATAAACCATAATAATTTTACAGTAGTGTCATTAGCTTCAGATCCTGAGTTTGTAAAAAAAACTTTACCATCCGTGAAAGGAGATATTTCAATTAATTTATCTGCGAGTTTTACAGCTGGTTCAGATATTCTTCCAAAAAAAGCGTGGTAACCAGAAAATTTTTCATATTGTTTTTTTGCTGTTTCAACCATTCTGGGATGATCGAAACCAACCACAGAATTCCATAATCCTGAATTGGCATCTAAATATTTTTTTCCATCTTGATCGTAAACATATATCCCCTTCGCTTGGTTTAAAACAATAGGACCAAGTACATTTAAATTTTTAAGATCGGTAAAACCATGCAAAACTTTATCTGTATTAATCATTTAATCTACAACCTCATATAAATTTTCTAAAATTGGAATATTTCTAAATGGTATATCCACTAATTCTGTATCAGCAAGAAAATATCCAATAAAAAAGAAGAGTATCATGAAAATTAACTTCAACATCTTTAAAAAAGATAATATAGAAATAAAAAAAGGGTTAGAACAATTTGTCCTAACCCTTTAAGAAAGAAGTGGCCCACTAAGAAAAAAGCCGCTTCTATAAGGCTGTAAAAAGAGATTAATCTCTTATTATTGATTATAATTACGGGTAAAAATAACATCAAGAAAATTGAAATAACCACAATATATAGAATAAATTAGATCTATATGCTACTAAACTTAGTTAAATCAGAAAATGAGCATCTTTAGATTCCTAGATAATATTCCCACTGTTTTTTTCACAATTATTTGGATTGGATTACTCGGTGCAATAACTTTAGGTGCACCATATATTTCTATTGAAGACATAAAAATTCTTATCACAATTAAAGATAATGAATTAGTTTCAAATTTTTCAGAGTTTTTCAATCCACATTTGATATTTCTAAATATCGCATCAAAGCTCACGAATTTTTTTGGTTTTAACAATTACTTTATATTTAGACTACCGAATTTTATATACTTAGGATTATTAATTTTTGTTTCATATAAAATTATTAAATTAAAATTTTATGACCTCAATTATTTAATGCCTCTTACAGCAGTGATGTTAAGTGGCACAATTTTAATTTCAATGATAACCATTGATGGTTCTCTTATTTCAGGATTGGTGACTTTATTAATATTCTATTATTTACTAAAAATTTTCGATGATGAAAACTTCTATAATGTATTTTTTTTTATATTATTTAGTTTAATTGCATTAATTCTCAATAATTTCTATTTTGTTATATTAATAACATTTTTGATATTCATAAAATTATTTAATTTAAAGCTAGAGAAAAAAAAACGTCTTAACTTAATTTCTTATCTAAGTTTTATTTATATATCTTTTTTAGTTTTTCTGATTATTCAGGGTATTAATAAAACGGATTACTATTCCATACTTAATTTCGATCCAAATATTTTATTAAAGAAACTTTCAAAGAGTGTTATTTTTTTACTACCTTTATTAAGTTTGCTAATTATTTCTATTTTTTATAATGGCATAAAAAGAATTAACTGGAATAAGGAATTGATTATATTCCTTTTTTCAATAATTCTTTGTTGGTTTATGTTTATTTTTTCTAATAAATTAAATATATCGATTTTAGTCTTTTTATTACCAATAATGTCTATTTATATTTTTAGAACACTAGAATTTGTTGAATTAAAATGGTCGAAAATAGTTTTAGTTACCCTTTTTTTTATACCTGCAGGCATAATTTATTTTGATACCTCCCTTTATCACAGTACTTCAGAGATACCTCAGATAAATTATATTTTTTATTTAATGATAATTTTAGTATCATTAATTAATCCAGTTTTTTCTCTCCAAGGAAAATCCTTAACTACAGTATATAAAACTATCTCATTTTCTTTGATTTTAGTTGTATTTTTTACTTCAGTCTTTTTTTATTCACAGTATAAGAATAAAACATTGAGTCCCGTTATCTATGATACTTTAAAAAATGATTTAAATTGTGATATAAAAAAATCCGAATTTATATTGGAAGAAAATTATCCATTAGATTTAATGTTGTTTTTTAGTGACAAAGTGAAACCAGACTATTTTTCAGATTGCCAAATAGAATTCAAATTTAGTTCCCTTGATACAACGCCAATAGAAGATAGTGACTCAATAAATAAAACCATACTCGATATGACAACAAAATCATTCATAAATATCAACTTTAATAAATTATGACTTTCTTCAATCAGTTAAACTCGCAAGAAAAAAGAATAAGTATTTATCTGCTAATTGGAGCTTTTTTTTTCTTATTATTTGATTATTCAGTAGCTTCTTTTTTTGACAGTATTAATCATCAAACAAAGTCTCTTTTTGGAACACTCACTCACTTTGGTGACTCTTTATATTTTTTTGTACCTACTATTTTAATCTGGGGCTTAATAAAAATTATCAAAAGTAAAAATCAGATTATGGAAACTGTAAGTGACATTAGTCTATTTATTTTTTTAAATATCTTATTAAGTGGCATAGTTACACAAATATTAAAACATATCTTTGGAAGACCACGGCCAGTCTTATATAATGGCTTTGAATTAAAATCGTTAGATATAATACAATTTGACTCCAAATGGCATTCATTCCCATCAGGTCATACCGCAACTATTTTTGCTTTTATCTTTTGTATGATATTTCTCTTTCCGAAAATTAAAAATGCATTGATAACCATTGCAATTATAATTGCATCCACGAGAGTCATAGTCGGTGCTCACTTTATTAGTGATATCTTTGGTGGCACGCTTGTTGCATATCTTTCAACAATATTTATTTCAAAAAAACTAGCAGATAAAAAAAAGCTATTTACATCAGAGAATGACAAATTAATCCCAAACAATAACGTTGAAATAATTTCAAGTAATATTTCCAATTTTTATACAAACATTTTCTCTCTTTACTTGAATTTTAATTTTTACTTTAAAACCCTAACCATAACCCTCCTACTCTCTATAGTATTTTTCATATTTCCCTCATTAGACATAACTGTTAGTGGCCTATTTTTTGGACAGGACGGTAAATTTATTGCTTCAGAGTCTGACTGGTTTATCTATTTTGTTCGTAAGATGTTGCTACCACTTATGGCTTTATTAGTTTTTTTTGTCCCCATAGCTGCTGTTTTCAAACAAATTTATTATAAAGAAAAAATTTTAAATGTTGCTGTTAGAGAATGGGTTTACTTGTTTTCTTGTCTTATTGTCGGAACAGGTATTGTTGTAAACTCTATTTTTAAAAATTTGTGGGGTCGTGCAAGGCCTAATGACACCATTCAATTTGGAGGAGAAGAGCCATTTACCATTCCATGGTTAAATGTTGATTATTGCAGTACCAATTGTAGTTTCGTTTCAGGTGACGTGTCTTTTTTTACGTTATCTTTAGCTTTACTAATTATATTCAATAAAACTTCATGGAACACATTTGCATATGCCTCAATTCTTTTAATCTCATTATTAAGAATTATGGAGGGTGATCATTTTTTGAGTGATACGATTATGAGTTTTATAATCACATATGTAATAATTAAGGGGCTCAATGATATTTTTAAAAATTTTCCAGAGGATCTAAATTTAAATCAATTAAAAAAACCCTCTTGGCTATCTCGAAAAAATTCCAATTAAAATACATTAAAATTTTATATCTATTGATTTATATGTTACTTTATATTGTGAGATATTTTTTTAGTTTATTTGTGGCTATTTTATTTCACCCACTTTTATTATTCGCAGAAGATTTAATTCCCGAAAAATTCCATGGTACTTGGAGCAATGATTGTTCAAAAGAACAAGATGTTTTTATTATTACTGAAAGTAGCTACTTCAATCTCTATGAAAGTCAGGATGAAATAGACGAGTATGCGTATTTCTATCTTCAGTTTTCAGACTCAAAGAAATATAAAGATTGGATTTATCTGGATGGAGAAATATTTGAATTTAAAAATGTTTTTATGAAACTGAATGACGATATTTTAGAGGTTGTGTTCGAAGAGCAAGATAATCTAGATGGATCCTATGATTTTTTGAATAATACTAACAACACTTTTACATATGCTAAATGCGATAACACGCCTGCTAGTTTAACTCTATTATTTGGAGAGGTATTATCATATATGAATTCAAAGGCATCTTTATCCTGCTCAAATTTCTCCAAGAATAAGGGAGAGTGTTTTGAAGATGTTTTTAGTTTTTTAGATGTCTCTGGTAATAAAGCACTTTCAAATGCTGAAATTAATAGAGCTTCTAAACTTTTAGTTTTTTTTAGCACAATAAATGGGCAAGAATTTGATGAGGCAGGTCTGTTTGGAATAATTTCTAGTTATGCTGTCACCCCCTTACTTACTAAAGTTATTTTAAATAATTTTGATTTTGACAACAGCGCAGATCTCACACTAGAAGAAATACTTCAAGACAGAGAGGGTTTATTTGATTTAGATTTTAGTGAAAACGATCAAATAGAAATAGATAATCAAAAAATTAACGATCAAATTAGGGACTTCATTAACAAACTTCAAGGTTTAGGGAGTTTTTTATAAATTAAACTGGCGGTTCCGCAAGGATTCGAACCCTGACTAAATGATCCGAAGTCATTTGTGCTATCCGTTACACCACGGAACCTTTAGTTGATTTTATTTACTTTTTTTCCAATTAATACAATTTTTCAAATACCATCCGCCAAATTTTTGCCAACTATGATAAATTAACTATATGAAAACCCTCTTAGCTATATTGTTATTAATCCCTAGTTTTAGTTGGGGAGGCAGTGGCGATACTTATTTCTGTAATATCACTGATTTATATAGAACAGATAAAAATGGAGATATTTTAAAATATGTACCTCATACTTTTAAGTTTCAATGGAGAATAAAAACTGAATACGATAAAGAATTTGAGACAGATATTACTTGGAACACATTAACATTAAAAGATGGTCCAATATTTGGTAATGGTTGGGAGATGAAGGGAACTTCATATCACGAAGAGTCTTTCAGTGCTTATGAGGAAGGTATAGTTTTACAATATTTGTTTGGTAAAATCACATTTTCTTGGGCTGCCCAAATAAATCCAACTGATAGAGATAGAAATTATATAGAACATACTTATATGCTTGCTGATTGTACTAAGTTTTAAATGAAAACCCTCATAACACTATTGTTATTTATCCCTAGTTTCTGTTTGGGCTTAACATTTAAAAATGGAGAACAAGTTGGAAGTTACAAGGGTATTGGTTGGCCAACTATTGAAAAACATGGATTAGATGCTGGTAAAGATTGGAGTCAAAGCGTCGACACTGAATTTTCAAGACTTGGTGAATCATCACACAAATTTGAGTTTAGAGCACTTGATTGTAAGGACTTTGATTGTGAAAGGGGAAAATTTAAGGGTTCTTTTGGAAGAACTGAGACTTTTATAAATACAAAAGAGAGAGGAGAAAATTGGTATGCATGGTCATTTTTTATAGACAATTCTGAGCTTACTTATTCGTCAACTTCTCATAAAGAAATTGACAATCATTTAATTCAATTTGGACAAATGAAATTATCATATGAAAATAAAGTTTTTCCTCACTGTAGAGAAAATGGTTCAGAAAATGTTTTTATATTTCAATATAAAAAAAAATTTAAAGGGTTAGCCATTAATAGAACGCACTGTACAAAAAAAACTGTTGTAGAGACCGATGAGACTGCAACGGTAATTCCAGAAAATATTTTATTTAACCAATGGCATGATGTAATTATTCATGCAAGTTGGGGCAATGATGGATTTCTAAAACTATATATAAATGGAGATTTAAAATATGTTGAAGAGGGATTTATAACTAATATTTATTCTTACAATGGTAAATCTTACGGACCTTCTTTTCGATATGGTATATACCAAAATAATGCTCCTAAAGGTTTTAACGGTAAAATCACAGCTTGGTATGATGGAATTGCTAGAGCAAAAAAATGCACAGATAAAAACTTTTCTGAATTGTTAAATGACTTAGGGTACTCATGTGACTCTTTGGGGGACAAAGATAACCAGGTTATAAAACCTACTTTTATCCAATATCAAGATTGATAAAACTAGCAAGAACCATGGAGTAGGTTTATATTAGAAAGATGACAACTTTATCTAGCTCTATTTTTTACATACTAACAGGATGGACCTGTGCAATAAATATATACAAATTTTTTTACCAAAAAAAATTAAAGGACTCTCAAAAACAAGACGGGCAAAATGTAGCTCAGCTTAATGAAATGAAATCACATTTTAAAAAGGCAGATAAACTAGGTAAGATTTTTTTAACACTTTGGTGTTTATCTGCAGTATGGTTTTTCTACAATTTAAATGCGTAAGTTATAAAGAAATGATTAACCCAACTTTCGATAAAAAAGAACATTCAAAGTGGGAGTATAGAATTTATACCCAATATTTAGATGATGAAGAATTAAAGTCGGAAAATGACTGGCTTAACAAAGGTGGAAAAGAAGGTTGGGAGTTGGTCAATGTAATTAAGGATAAATCTGATATCCCTTCAAAACACAAAATGATTTATTATTTTAAGAGAGAAAAAATATCTTAAGTATTTCTATAATAGGTATTTAATTTAATGAATGAATATAGATATTTAATATTTGGAATAGTTATAATTATTATAACTTATATATTGTATTTAGGTCTGACTACTTAATGTTCCAATACAACTTCAAAATATATTATGAAGACACAGACTCTGGTGGAGTTGTATATTATGCAAATTATTTAAAATTTATTGAAAGAGCCCGTACTGAAATCATCAATGAATTGGGATTTACACTTAATTCTTTATTGAAAGATCACGATCGACTTTTTTTAGTAAAAAAGATTGAATGTGATTATATTGAGTCATGCAAACTAGAGGATCAATTAACTGTTAAAAGCAATATTTTGTCTCTTAAAAATGCATCATTTGAGCTCGAACAAAATATTTACAAACAAAATAATATTATTTTTAAATCAAAGATTTTGATGGTTTGCGTCAATTCTCAAGGGGCTCCAAGTAAAATACCAGATGATCTTCAAAGATTAATGAAAAACAAAGATGGATAAGTTATTTGAGCCAAGTAGAAAATTTATTAAAACTACTAACCTTTATAAATTTCAGACATATTTAGAACAAAAATTTTCTAAGAAATTTTTAAATTATAACAAGCTTTGGTTATGGACTAATAAGAATCCTGGTGAGTTTTGGGAGTCTATAGTTGAGTATTTTAATATCGACCTTGAGAGGAAAAGATTTTTTAAAGCTTACAAAAAAAAATCTTTTTGGAATTCAATTTTTTTTGATAACAGTAATCTTAATTATTACGATTTAATTTCTAAAAATAATTCATCAGATTTGGCCATTGAATTTATTGGAGAAAACAAATTCAGCGAAAAAATTATTTATAGTGATTTAAATAAAAGAATTAATGCATTAAGCAATTTTTTTAGAGATAAAGGCATTAAAAAAGGCGATGTAATTGTTGGATATCTGCCAAATATACCTGATACAGTAATAAGCTTCCTTTCTGCAGCAAAAATTGGTGCAGTTTGGTCTTCTTGCTCTGCTGACTTTGGAACACAAGCAGTGATTGACAGATTTTCCCAGCTTAAGCCTAAGCTTTTAATTGTTGCTGACTATTATTTTTATAACGGCAAGAAATTTCAATATTCAAAAAACTTAAAAACATTAAAAGCAAATTTAAATAATCCACTAATTTTAAAAACTAGTTATCCTTCAAATAATAACACTTCTGAATTAAAAAAAATTTACAATCACAAAAAATATTTAAAACTAAATAAAAATATATCATTGAGCTTTAATCATCCGCTATATGTTTTATTTTCTAGTGGAACGACAGGGCTTCCCAAGTGTATTACGCACGGCCACGGAGGCTCACTCCTTCAACATTTAAAAGAACTAGCAATACACACAAATGTTAAATCTGAAGATAAAATGCTTTTCTTAACTACTTGCGGGTGGATGATGTGGAACTGGACAGTTTCAAACTTACTACTGGGTTCCTCAATCGTTCTTTATGATGGCTCCCCATTTTATCCAAATATAAATCGAGTTATCAATATTACAAAAGATACTAATTCAACAATGCTAGGTGCGGGAGCAAAAGTTTATGAAACTATCCAGAATAATTATAAATCAAATAAAAAAGATATTTTAAAAAAAATTAATTGTTTTATATCAACTGGCTCTCCTCTAAGCCCAGACACTTTTAAATTTATTAATAAAAGTTTAAATTCAAAATCTTTTATACATTCGGTGAGTGGCGGTACAGACATAGTTTCGTGTTTTATGTTAGGAATACCAACTTTACCTGTTTATTCAGGTGAAATTCAAGGACCAGGCTTGGGTATGGATATTGATGTTTTCAATGATAATGGCAAGCCAACCAAAAAGACAGGAGAACTAGTTTGCAAGACTCCTTTTCCCTCTAAGCCAATTTATTTTTGGAATGACAGAATGAATAATAAATATAAATCCGCATATTTTAAAAAATTTCCAAACATATGGTCTCATGGAGATTATGTGAAAAAAACAAAAAATGGAGGTTATGTAATTTTTGGAAGGTCAGATGCTACTTTAAATCCAGGTGGTGTTAGAATAGGAACAGGTGAAATATACAGTTGCTTACAAAAATTTCATTGGATTGAGGACTGTTTGGCAACAGGTTATTTGACTAAAAATGACGAAAAAATTGTCCTTTTTTTGAAATTGTTAAACACAAAAATTAATGTTGATTTTAATACAATATTGAAAAAACACCTCAAGACATCGCTTAGTCCCAGGCATGTTCCTTGGAAAATATTTATAGTCAAAGACATTCCAAGAACAAAAAGTGGTAAAAACTCTGAAATACTTGTCAAAAAAATTATCAATAATGATAAAGTGCAGAACTTGGGATCGTTGGCAAATCCTGAGTCAGTAATTGAATACAGAAAGATAAATATTAATGAGTGATGTTTTTATAATCGATGCAGTTAGAACACCAATAGGAGCTTATTTAGGTAATTACAAAAAAACTGAATCAGTAGAATTAGGAACTTCTTGTCTCAAAGAATTATTTGATAGAAATAAAACAATCAATACGAAAGAAGTTGAAGGATTAATTTTAGGACAAGTATTAACAAGTGGACTAGGAATGAATACAGCAAGGCAAGTTGCACTAGGTTCCGGAATGCAACTGACATCCTTCGCTTATGTAGTAAATCAAGTTTGCGGAAGTGGTATGAGAGCTACAATAGATGGTTCATCTAAAATTTATTCCGGCGAGTCAAATTTATTAATTGTTGGTGGTCAAGAAAGTATGTCAAGAGCACGCCATGCGTATCTGAGTAGAACTGGAGAAAAAAAATTAGGAAACAATATCTTTATAGACACTTTAGTTAACGATGGCCTAACAGATGCTTTTTCAAAAGAACATATGGGTATAACAGCTGAAAACGTTTCAAGAAAATATAATGTTACTAGACAAGACCAAGATCAATTTGCTTATCAGTCTTATCTAAAAACTTATAAGGCAATTAAAAACAATTACTTCAAAAATGAATTGACAAAAACACCTCTTAAAGATGAAGTTCGAAAAGACACGACTTTGCCAAAATTAAGCCAATTAAAAGCTGTTTTTAAAAAATCTGGAACAGTTACTGCTGGAAATGCTTCTTCATTAAATGATGGAGCTAGTTTTTTGGCTTTAGCTTCTGAAAAATATGTAACTTCAAACAAAATTAAACCAATTGCAAAAGTACTATCTTGGGCGTCCTCGGCGGGCAATCCTGATTATATGGGTGTTACTCCAGTTACAGCTATACAGAAATTAATGAAGAAAATGAGTGTAAATATTAACTATTTTAATTTGGTTGAGGTCAATGAGGCATTTGCTGCAACTTCAGTTGCTGTCCAAAGATCTTTAAAGATTGATCCAAATAAATTAAATATTGCTGGGGGCGCTATTGCATTGGGACACCCTATTGGCTGTTCAGGTGCAAGAATTATTACAACCTTGTCTCATCAACTCAGAAGAACAAAACAAAAGTTTGGTGTTGCAAGTATGTGTATCGGTGGTGGTCAAGGTTTAGCAATTGCTATTGAAAATCTCAAATAAAAAATCTAAGTGAGTGTTTCTCTTAAAGCAGCCATATTTTTATGTTTTGCCTCCTTATTTTGGTCAGGCAATTTTATAGTAGGAAGATTATCCTCAGTTGAGGAATTAGTATCACCGCTATCATTATCTTTTTACAGATGGGTAATTGCTTTAATAATTTTAACTCCCTTTTGTTTAAAAAATGCTTTAGTTGACTTACCCCTTTTAAAAAAACAACCAGGAATGGTTTTTTTGATCATTTTAACTGGTCCGACACTTTTTAACACCTTAACTTATATTGGTCTAACAGCGACAACTGTTATTAATTCTTTATTGGTTATTTCGACAACCCCCATGTTGATAATCCTTTTAAACAAATTGA
>CACBZW010000011.1 GCA_902543855.1 uncultured Alphaproteobacteria bacterium
GTTTCATGATTGGGATTTTGTTTTTAGCAGCAAATTCCAACAATTTAGTTCTTGATGACAATTCCCACTCTCTCCAAGGTGCAATAACTTTTATTTTGGGTTCTAAGGCATAGTAAGAAAATTCAAAACGTACTTGGTCATTTCCTTTACCTGTTGCTCCATGAGAGACAGCATTAGCTTTTTCTTTTTTTGCAATTTCAATTTGTCTTTTTGCAATCAAAGGTCGAGCAACTGATGTGCCTAAAAGGTACTCCCCCTCATAAATTGTATTACAACGAAACATTGGAAAAACATAATCGCGAACAAATTCCTCTTTTAAATTTTCAATATATATTTTCTTTGCACCAAGTTTTTTTGCTTTAATTTTTGCTTCAGTTAATTCTGCACCCTGACCAAGGTCTGCTGCATAAGCTATTATATCTGCGTTATATTCTGTTTGTAGCCATTTTAAAATGACACTTGTATCCAACCCGCCTGAGTAGGCTAAAACAATTTTATTTTTCATTTTCTTAGCAGTCTTGTTGAAGAGAATTATACGCGTTAGTAAAACCTATTAACGTGTATATATCTGTTGTCTCTGTGCCTCTTTTAGAATATCCAACAACTGTCATTTTTTTGCCAGCTTTTAAAGCTTCAATGATGACAGAATCATCTGCCATTGACCAAGCAGAATCGTCTTCTCCAAAAAATTGATAATTTTTTGAGTCAATAGTAACTTTAACATATTTTTGTGAGTCATAAGGATAACCAGCATCTATTCTTACGTATTCTGCTGCACCTTCCTTAAACACATAAAAAATTACTGAACCTCTATTCTTGTAATCACCTTTTTCTGATGTAGGTACTTGGAAAATTGAACATGTTTTATTGTTTATTTTTTTAAACGACCACTTGCCATGCTCAAAGTCAATGGAGTGGGTAGCAAATAAATTACTTATTAAAAAAGATAAGCATAAAGTTAAATATAATAATTTTTGTTTAAACATGGTGATTTAATGTCAGAGAATATACCAATTAAGATTGATTTTTAAAATAATAAATGGAAAGATATACGCGGAGAGATTGATGGTAAAAGTTAAAAATCCCTTTGTGGAAGCACTTCAGAATATCGCTGAAAGGCAGGATATTGGGAGTTTTAAAAAAATTTTTGATTATTTTGGTCCAAGGCTAAAGTCTTTTTTAATGAAGTCAGGTGCAGATGATGCTGTAGCAGAAGAAATAATTCAAGAAACCATGACGATTATCTGGACTAAAGCTGATTATTATGACCCATCTGTGGCTTCACCAAGCACCTGGATTTATACTATCGCTCGGAACAAGAAAATTGATATTTTAAGAAAAACCAGAAAGGCGGTATTGGAGGACATTGAGACTGCTATTTTGCCTCCCGTTGAGTCTAAAGCGGATGAGAATATAGAACATGATCAAAAGTTTGAAATGGTGGCACAATATTTAGATGATCTACCAAAAGATCAACTAGATCTGCTAAAAATGAATTTCTTCGAGGAAAAATCACATGGTGAAATCGCTGAGATCACCAAAATCCCATTAGGTACTGTAAAGTCAAGAATTCGTCTAGCATTGGAGAAGATCCGCGGCAAATTGGAACAAGACGGCAGTATGGTTAATCTAAATAATGATGGCGGTAGTATGGTTAATTAACAAAATGACTTTTGAAATTCTTAGTACACCCGTAAGTTCACCTGCAAGTCTTATTTTCCAGCAGTGCTTGGCCGAAGTTGATCCTGAGAACAGGTCTCTAAACTCTGCGATGAATGAGGTGGGTGGTTATTTTTTAGATAAGTCTGATACCTTACCCCTTTCTAATGAATTATGGGATAAAGTTTTAGATCAAACAAAAAATGAAACGTCTTCGCCTCAGATTGATGAAGAGCATGATCCTTTGTTAAGTCAATTACCAATTACTCTAAGATCCCATTTAAAAAATAAAAATATTAAGTGGAAATCTTTCAAGGATGTTAAGATTGCTTCTATCCTCCCCAAGGACAACAATGAAAAACTAGAACTTATCCACGTAATGCCTGGTGCAAAAATTCCTCAGCACACACATGAAGGCAATGAAAGTTTTTTAGTTTTACACGGTTCTTATAGTGATGAGTATGGCAATTATAAGCAAGGATCTGTTCAAGTAAGAAGTGATGATCATAATCACACACCTGTTGGTGATGCAAAAACCGGTTGTATCGGACTAGCTTACACTCACGGTAAAATTAAATTCTCCGGTAAATTTGGCAAGCTACTAAATTTAATCGCTAACTAATTAATTATAAAATATATAGAATATGCGCTGGAGCAATACCGGCAGTTAGTATTAACCTTAAAATAAAATAATCAGTTTTAATTATTTTTTCTTTGAAATAAAAAAAGAAATCAAAGCATAAAACTATAAAGTAACCTGCTATAAAAAGCCCAATAGTTTCATTAAATTTTAAGTCAAATGCTAAAACCAAAAATGCATAAACAGCTGGGCAAACACTAAACAAAATAGCTATATTATTTTTTGATTGAAGATAAACACCCCAATACACTGCACCTAAAAATGACATTATGACTGCAGAGTAATAAACGAACATGTCTTTATCAAAATTAAGAAATATTAAATCGATGTTATAAAAACAAAGATAAAAAGGAATTAAACCAGGAATACCTATAAGGTAAATCATTCATGATAAAGTTTATCGATTTGCTCTGCTAAATCTAGGTCTCTTTGGGTAACTTTTTGAACATCGTGAGAAATAAGAGAAATTGTAACAGTTCCGTAATCTAAAATAATTTGAGGATGATGATTTTTTTTCTCAGATAACATCGCCACTTGGCTAGTGAAGGCAAAGCTTTTTCTGTAATTTTTGAATTCAAAAGTTTTAGTCAATCTACCCTTATTGTCTTTTGGCCAATCAGTCATAGCTTAAGGTGCAGGTGATGGATTGTTTTCATGTACATCATTAATTTCATCAATAATTTCTTTTGATAATTCTATATCTACTGAATTTATATTTTCTTTTAACTGATCCATTTTTGTTGCGCCAATAATATTACTTGTGACAAAGTCTTGTTGGTTAACAAATGCAAGTGATAGTTCAGTTGGAGTAAGCCCGTTATCCTCTGCAATTTTACAATATTGCTCTGTAGCAACAATTGATCTCTCATTGGTGTACCTAGTCCAATCCTCCCAAATTGTTAAACGTGCACCGTCAGGTTTTTTTGAGTTTCTATATTTTCCAGTTAATACACCGCAAGCTAAAGGTGAGTAAGCTAACAAACCTACCTGATCTCTAATGGATATTTCAGACATACCAACTTCATAAGTTCTGTTTAATAAACTATAAGGATTTTGGACAGACATAACTCTAGGTAGATTTTTATATTTAGACAAATTGATGTAATTAGACAAGCCATAAGGGGTTTCATTAGATAAGCCAAGATATCTAATCTTACCTTGATCGATAAATTTTTTTGCTGTCTCTAAAATTTCTTCAAAGGGAGTCCATTCTTTTTCTTCTTTATAATTTTTATATCCCAACCTTCCAAAAAAATTTGTTTTTCTCTCTGGCCAATGTAGTTGATAAAGATCAATGTAATCTGTTTGTAATCTTTTTAGACTTCCCTCTAATGCTTCGGTGAAATGTTTCTCATTAAATTGTAAACCACCTCCTCTAATCCATCTTACATCAGGGCCTGCGACTTTTGATGCTAATATTACTTTCTCTCTATTATTTTTCTGTTTAAACCAATTACCAATTATTTTTTCAGTGGCACCATATGTTTTTTCTTTACCCTTAACTGAATAATATTCCGCAGTATCAAAGAAATTGACCCCTTTTTCCAAAGAATAATCCATTTGTTCAAACGCCTCATTTTCTGTATTTTGCTCACCCCAGGTCATTGTACCAAGGCAAATAAGGCTTACTTTTAAGTCAGTATTTCCTAAGGGTTTGAATTTCATAAAAGATTCATACGGTTTTACTTGAAAAATATCAAGATAATAGCCATATTAAAGATAATTAAGGAGAAATAATGGTCGAATTAAAACAAAATACATATTCGCAGTCACAATCTACTGCTATAGATCAGGGCTTAAGGGATTATATGATGAAAGTCTATAATTACATGACATCTGGTTTAGCGATAAGTGGTTTAGTGGCATGGGGATTTTCTCAGTCTCCTACTTTAATGGGGGCTATTTATGGCACTGCACTGCAATGGGTCGTGATGCTTGCTCCACTTGGATTTATTTTCTTTTTAGGCGCAAGATTGCAAAAGATGTCTACCTCTGCAGCTCAAATGACGTTTTGGGCTTTCGCTGCCGTGATGGGAATATCACTGTCTTATATATTCATAGTTTTTACAGGTGTGAGCATAGTTAGAGTATTTTTAATAACTAGTTGCACTTTTGCTGCGATGAGCATTTATGGATATGCAACTAAGAGAGATTTAACCAAGTTTGGTTCATTTCTTATGATGGGCCTTATAGGAATTATCATTGCTAGTATTGTAAATATCTTTTTGCAAAGTTCTGCAATGCAATTTGTAATCTCTTGTGTGGGTGTTCTAGTGTTTGTCGGTTTAACTGCTTATGACACACAAAGAATTAAATCTACTTATTATCAAGTTGCAGGCACTGCCTTTGCTGGAAAAGCTGCAATAATGGGTGCACTTACATTGTACTTAGACTTTATTAATCTATTCATAATGTTAATGCAATTATTTGGTCAGCGTAGATAACCTATATTGAAGTTAATTTTTCAAAGGGGGCTATTTTATTTAGTCCCCTTTTTTTTTATTTCTTTTTCAATTTGGGGTTCAACAGTAAATTTAAGTCAAGACTCAACTGACTTAGGCGGATCGTCATCTAAGGAAAAGCATAATTATCAACTAACTAAAGAAATTATTAGAGCAGGAGAATATTCCCAAAGATTTGAATTAAATCATGGCGAGTGTGGTGCATATAAAGATTGGAATGACTGTGAAAATGATAGGCAAAGAGTTGAGAGAAATTATGGTTGGAATGGTGTTAATCAAACAAAATGGTTAGGTTTTAGTTTATATGTGGAAGAGTCAATATCTGATAAAGATTTAACAACCTCTCTTGTGCAGATGAAAGTAAATGGTTGGCGGGATGCAATTTGGATGCTCCGACAAATTAACGTGTCTATTATTTTGGAGTTTAATATTTTAGGTGCTGGTACAAATAACTGCTATGTAGGTTCTGCTAAAAGCTTTAAAGGAAAGTGGAATGATATAATTATAAAAACTGAGCTTGCCTACGAAGGTGGAAGAAAAGAAATAGGTGAGAGTTATACGGAATTATATTTGAATGGCAAAAAGGTAAATGAGTGCTCTCGGAGGTATCCTATTTTTACAAAAGAGTCCTACGAAAATCGTCCTAAAGATCAAGAAGAGTTTTTTTTAAACTACGGACTTTATAATGGTTCTATAAGTAGATGGCTTGATAAAAACAAAACAAAGGAAGTTGATGTAAGTGAGTGGAAAGATGTTGATGAAAAAACAGGAACTATACATACAAGTAAGACCAATGAACCTTTTAAGTATGATTGGGGGGTAGAGATCCCGAAGAGAGTCATTTATTTTGATGAGATGAGAATTGGTAACACCAAAGAAGAGGTTGATATTTTTAATGCAACAGGTGTTGTAGATTGACCAAAATACAAATATTTCAATAGAAGTTTTTAGGTCTATTTCTGTTGATGATTTAGATTTCAACTGAAGCAATAATTTATAATCATAAAAAAGTATTATTTCTCATTTTAACTTGTAATATCCTTTCGTGATTGGGTATCTATTGGCAATTGGAGCCGCAGCAATATGGTCAGCTGTAGCTCTCTCTGCTACCAGAATAGTTAGATACTTTGGAAGTTATAATTATAACTTATTAAGACTATTAGGGATTATAGTTTTTTTCTTTCCTTATATTTATATCAATTGGCAATCTATTTATTTTGATCAATCTATTTTTACAGCAATAGTTTTATCCTCAATCATAGGAATAATAATTGGAGATACTTTTTTGTTTATATGTCTTAAAAGATTAGGGCCTAGAAGGCAGGCATTACTTTTTTCAATGCAAATTCCATTTACAATCATTTTAGCAAAGATATTTCTTCAAACTTTGCCATCATTAATAGAGCTGATTGGTTGTAGCTTAATTTTTTTAGGAATTATAATTGCAATTCAATTTAATCGAAACATTCCTGATGATGACCTAGAAAATATTCAAGGAAATAAATATACTGGTTTATTCGCGGGCATTGGGCTTGCTCTTTGTCAATCTATTGGGATAATTTTAATGAAACCTGCGTTAGTCTCAACAGATCCAATTGTAGTTTCCTATCTTCGAGTAATAGTTGCTGCGATAATAATGCTTGGAAGCTTATTTTTTATAAAAAATAATCAGTTATGGGAAAAAATGAAAGATACCAAAAAAACTGTTTTTAGTATTTTTTTAGGTTTTATGGGGATGGGAGTTGGTATGACGATGTTGATTATTGCTCTGAAAAATGGAGATCCTGGAATTATTTCAACTTTATCAAGCACAATGCCAATTATGATAATACCAATATTATGGATTGTTACTAAAAATTATGCAGGGAATCTAGCAGTAATAGGCGCTACTCTAACTTGTTTTGGAGCAGGAGTAATTTTTTTAAATTAATCCGAGCCTTTCTCAACGTTGACTATTTTTAGATCCTTTGTTTTTTTAATTTGTGTTTGTAATATTTTGTTTAAAGGATCCTTACCTAGGTATTTTTTAAATTTTTTCTGACTTTGTGTAGCTTTATCTGTATTACCTTCAGTTATCGCTACTAATGTCTCTCTTAAATGTTCAAGACCTTTTTGCTCATTTGAGGACTTGTAGCGCATATATGCAGCTCGTGGATAAATAAAAAGCTTTGTAAAAGCATAAGAAAACAAAATTAAAAGAATAAGAAATGTTATTAAGACAAAAAGGAATTGGACAATGGGAATGCTCAGTTGCCAAATTCCTAAAACGAGTGAAAGATTGCCAGCATTATTAAACAGATAAAAAAGAACACCATAACCACTTATAAAAATTATTAAAATTACTAGAAGCCTTATCATTAAATCATATTCTCCAGAAAAATTTGATTATCGTTGTAGATTTGGGCTAGTTCATAAGAGGATTTAAAAAATATTTTTTGGTTAGGATTTAATTTCTCATATTCAATTATCGCCTTTGTATATTGTCGATTATACATTGCATTAATAAACGATGGTAAGGGTTCTAATGAATTTTTTGTTATCTGAATTTCAAATATATTTTCAATAATTCTTTTTAGCCATTGAAAATTATTTTTTTTCATAAATTCATTTTGTACATATGTATTTTCATTAATTTGTAATTGTTGTAATGAATATGTATAGTCTGGAATAGTGAGTAATTCTTTAAATTTTTCTTCATTAAAAAATAAATATTGATTTTGAAGTTTTTGAATATTTTTATTTCGAATTTGTTGTTGATCAATATTAACTATAATCTGATTTATGGACAAAATTAATTCATATGCTTCATCATTGGATAATGTAATTTGCTGTGGCTCTGGCTCAACAACAGTAGTTTGGGGTATTTCTTGAACATTTTTTGCTAACTCTAGTATAAGAGACTCAAGACGATCTACTTTATCTTCGAGTTCTTTATTGTTTAAGTCATTAACAGAAGTTGTCTCTTTTTGAACATTTGGTGATTGAGTTTCTTGATTTAATTTACTGATTTGAGCCTCATCAAATATTAAAAGGTTATTTCGATACAAGTAGCCTCCTGATACAGTTATAAGGATTAGAAATATAACTATTAGGAAAAGATTTCGTTGTAGAAAACTTTTTTTACTGTCATTTTTTTGATTTTCAGACATTCAATAAGAATCTATATTTTTTTATAATAATGAAAGTTTTAGCAATAGAAAGTTCTTGTGATGATACATCTGTAGCCATTGTAAATGATGATAAAAGTATTGAATTTCTTGAAACAATTAATCATAGGAAATTTCATAAAGATCTTGGGGGTGTCATACCCGAAATGGCAGCTAGACAGCATTTAGAAATTCTAGATTCATTAGGTAAATCAATTAAAAAAATAAATTTTTTCAAAATTTCAGCAATAGCTGCAACATTTGGACCTGGCCTTATTGGTGGTTTAATTGTGGGATCATCTTTTGCAAAAGGTCTATCAATGTCTAAAAATATAAACCTTATTCCAATTAATCATTTACAAGCTCATTTGTTGTCACCTCGGCTTGTATCTGAAATTAAGTTTCCTTATTTATGTCTACTCGTCTCTGGAGGAAATACGGCATTAGTATTGGTTAAAAATCCAAAAAAATTTATCACTCTTGGATCAACAATTGACGACTCTGCAGGTGAGTGTTTTGATAAAGTAGCTAAAGGTTTAGGCTTAGGTTATCCTGGTGGACCAGAAATTGAACGTCTAGCAATAGGTGGAAATATTGAAAGGTTTGAACTCCCAATGCCTTTGGCAAAAAAAAATAACTGTGAATTTTCTTTTTCAGGTTTAAAAACAGCAGCGCTAAATACCATCACAAAAAATAAAATAACGAAAAAATTTCTGAGAGACTTTTCGGCTTCATTTCAACATACTGTATTTAAAGTGTTAGAAATTAAAATATCAAATAGCATTAAACTTTTACAAAAAGAAAATATTAAAATTAATGATTTTTCTATTTGTGGTGGAGTAGCAGCAAATAAATATTTAAATACTGAACTTCGAAAACTTATTGCAACAAAAAATCTTAATTATCATCAAGTGCCTTTATCTTTATGCACCGATAATGCAGCAATGATTGGTTGGAACGCTATCGAATATATGAAAACTAGAAAAACCAAGTTAAATAATTACAATGTTAGACCATCACCTAATATATTAATTCATGAACACTTCTAAAAATTATTGGCTCCTAAAATCAGAACCTAGCTCTTGGTCATGGGGTCAACAAAAAAAGAAAAAAACTGAACATTGGGACGGTGTTAGAAACTATCAAGCGGCAAATAATATGAAAAAGATGAGAAAAGGAGATGAGTGTCTTTTTTATCACTCAGTAACAGAAAAAGCTATAAAGGGAATAGTAAAGGTTACCAAGGAATATTATCCAGATCACACAGATAAAAAAGGAATATTTGGAATGGTTGACGTAACCTATGTCAAAGATCTTAATGAAGTTTACTTATCAGAAATAAAAGCAGATCCATTTTTCCAAGATTTTCCACTTGTAAAACAAGCTAGATTAAGTGTCATGCCTGTAACATTGAAGCAATGGAAGAAATTAATTAAGATGAGTGAAAAAAATGAGAGAATTTAAATTATCTAATCCTCTTTTATCAAAAGAACAATATGAAGAGATGTATGCGGAGTCTTTTAGTAATAAAGAGCAATTCTGGTCTAAAGTTGCAAAATCTCAACTAACGTGGTCTAAAGATTTCACTAAAGTTAAAAATACAAACTACAACGGTGAGGTATCTATCAAATGGTTTGAAGATGGTGAGTTGAACGTTTGTTATAACTGTGTAGATAGATATGCGGAGACACAACCAAATGAAATAGCAGTCCTTTGGGAAGGAGATGATACCAGCAAAAGTAAGACTTACACTTATAAAGAACTAAAGACTGAAGTAAGTAAATTTGCAAACGTTTTAAAAAAACTTGGCGTGCAAAAAGGTGATGTTGTAACAATTTATTTAACAATGATTCCTGAAGTTGCATTTGCTATGTTGGCTTGTGCAAGAATTGGTGCAATACATTCAGTAATATTTGGGGGCTTTGCCCCAGAGTCAATAGCAGGACGAATTAAAGATTGCAAATCTCAATTTGTAATTACTGCTGACGAGGGTGTTCGAGGTGGAAAAATAATTCCACTAAAAAAATATATTAATACTGCTTTGGAAAGTTGTGATAGTTCCATAAAGACTCTTATTATTCGGTATACAAATACTCAAGAGGAATTACATAAAAATAATAATTTTTATTATGATGAATTAATTAAAGAAGTAGACGATCAATGTGAATGTGTGTCAATGAACGCAGAAGATCCACTTTTTATTTTATATACTTCTGGTTCTACAGGTAAGCCAAAAGGTGTTCTTCATACTACAGGCGGATATTTAGTTTATGCATCATTTACTCATAAGTATTCTTTTGATTATCATCCAGGTGATGTTTATTGGTGCACCGCCGATGCTGGATGGATTACGGGACACTCTTATTCCGTTTATGGTCCGCTCGCAAATGGTGGTAAAACATTATTGTTCGAAGGCATTCCTAACTATCCAGACTTTTCTCGCTTTTGGGAGGTTTGTGAAAAATACAAAGTTAATATTTTTTACACAGCACCTACTGTTTTAAGGTCTTTGATGAAAGAGGGTAATTCGTATATTGAAAAATGTGATTTAAGTTCTTTGAGAATTTTAGGGACTGTTGGTGAGCCAATTAATCCTGAAGCTTGGAATTGGTATTCATCGATAGTTGGTAAGGGCAGATGTCCTGTTATTGATACTTGGTGGCAGACGGAAACAGGGGGACATTTAATTTCACCAATACCCGGTATTTCAAAACTTAAGCCTGGAAGCGCAACCCAACCGTATTTTGGAATTGAAGCAGCAATAGTTGATGATAGTGGAAATATATTAGAGGGAGAATGTGAGGGTAAGCTTTGTATCTTAGATAGTTGGCCCGGTCAAATGAGGACAGTTTATGGCGATCACCAACGTTTTATTGATACTTATTTTAGTCAATTCAAAGGGAAATATTTTACCGGAGACGGATGTCGTAGAGATAAGGATGGCTTTTTTTGGATCACAGGTAGAGTTGATGATTGTATTAATGTATCAGGTCACTTACTTGGAACAGCTGAGATTGAAAGTGCATTTGTTGAACACGAATTAGTTTCTGAAGCTGCAGTAGTAGGCTACCCCCACGATATCAAAGGCCAAGGTATTTATGCTTATGTTACGACAAATACTGGAGTTGAGGTTAGCGAGGATTTAAAAAAAGAACTTGTGCAATGGATTAGGACAAAAATAGGTCCAATAGCAAAACCTGATAAATTACAATTCTCACCAGGGCTTCCAAAAACAAGATCAGGCAAAATAATGAGAAGGATCTTAAGAAAGATAGCATCAAGAGAAGAAGAACAACTTGGCGACACATCAACATTGGCAGACCCTAATGTTGTCCAATCATTAATAGACGGGTCTAAAAATATCTAAACCGACTGATATCACAAACTTATTTATCTCAATTAAAAAAATTGAGCAGGGAAGTAGTATCGATCATGCTATAAGTCAGTTTCCAAACGTAAAAAGAAATTTTTTGTTTTTAGTAATACAAGAGTATTATAGAAATTATGAAAATAATAACAAAATTCTTTTAAATTATGTCCATGACAAAACACCAAAAAATATTTTTACGCTACTAAAAATATGTTTAACATTATTATATTTCTCAAATAAACCACAATATGCAATTGTTAATGATGCTGTAGAAGAGGGAAAAATTTTAAAAAAAGAAAAGCTGATAAATGCTGTCCTGAGAAATATTCTACGAAATAAAAATAGAATTAAATATGGTAAATATATTTATCCCAATTTTAAAAGAATACTTGATAAGATATTTTCAAGTGACTCAATCAGGAGTTATATCTATTCCACTATATTTATAAAGCCAAAGAATTATCAAATTAGTTTAATTGATAATCAAAAAGCAATTTATGAGAAAAGGGTATTTATTTTAGAAAAAAAAATTATGAACGAGTGCTTTGTTCAAGATATTGGTAATTTTGAAGTGATTTACTCTGTGCGTAAATTTTTTAAGAATAAAACTTTAATTGATGTATGTGCTGCACCAGGTGGCAAAAGTATATTATTAAATTCATTTGGTTTTAATGTTGTTGCTATTGATAATTCTCAAAGTCAGATAAATAAATTTAAAGAAAATCTTGATCGATTAAATATTAAAATAAATATTCAAAAAGTAGATTTTTTAAAAGCAAAATTTACTGAAAAATACGATTCAATTTTGTTAGATGCTCCTTGCAGTGCGCTAGGTACATTTAGAAGAAATCCGGATGTAACTCTTAAAATTGACCAATCAAAAATTAAAAAGCACCAAAAAAACCAGATACAGATGATAGAAAAATCATTAAAAATACTCAATAAAAAAGGTTTTTTAGTCTATATTGTTTGCTCATTTCATCCTTTTGAGACAATCGAAGTTATTGATAAAATCATGCAAAAACATAAAAATATTAAATTGCACAAAATTAATTCACATAAAATGATTAAGAGACAGAGTGGATATTTTATTAACCCGTTAAGCTTTAAAGAGCTTGGAGGATCAGATATCTTTTTTGTTTCTGTCTTGGAAAAAATATAATGGAAATAACAATATCACCATCAATTTTAGGTGGGTCATTTTCAAATATGGAAAAAACAATTTCTGAACTTGATGTATCAAAGGCAAGGTACATTCACTTTGATGTTATGGATGGTGATTTTGTTCCTAATTTAACTTTTGGTCCACAGTTCATTTCAGATTTACGCTTCAAAACAAAAAAAGTATTCGATGTACATTTAATGATTCGTAGAGTAGGTAAGTTTTTAGATGATTATATTAAGGCAGGCTCAGATATAATAACCTTCCATTATGAAATTGATGAAAACATAAATGATATAATAGATAGAATTAAAAAAGAAAAAATTAAAGCAGGGATTGCTATAAAACCGAAAACTTCATGGGAAAAGATTAAGGAGTATTTACATTCTCTTGATCAGGTTATAATTATGACAGTAGAGCCTGGTTTTGGGGGGCAGTCATTTTTATCTGACCAAGTAGAAAAAATTAAAAATATATCTCATTACATCAAGAAAAATAATTTAAACGTTGATATTGAAATTGATGGTGGTGTCAATTATGAGACCGGAAAGCTTTGTGTAGATGCAGGAGCAAATATACTTGTTGCTGGTTCTTTTTTGTTTAAGCAAAGTAACTTGTCTATGGCAACAAATAAACTTAATGATTTTTTTAACTAATGGGAAAAAATAAAAATGCTCTTGTTTCAGTTTTTGATAAATCAAATCTTGATTTGATCTCAAAATTTTTAATTAAAAAGAAATATACTATTTACTCAACAGGTGGTTCTTCCAACTATCTTAAAAAAATAAAGGTGCCACATGTTGAGATATCAAAATATACTAAACAAAAAGAAATATTGTCAGGTAGGGTAAAAACACTTCATCCTAAAATTTTTGGGGGGATTCTTGCTACGAATGCTCCTAATCAACAAGAGGAGCTAAAAAGAGAGAAAATCATAAATTTTGATTTAATAATCGTTAATCTCTATCCATTTGAAAAAACAATTAAAAATACCAAGAAATCTGATGAAATTATTGAAATGATTGACATTGGTGGTCATAGCCTTATTAGAGCAACAGCGAAAAACTACTTAAAATCCACAATACTTGTAAATCCATTGGATTATCCGAATTTTATAAAAAGTTTTCCTGAGACTGTGTCAGCAAAAAAAAAATATGCAATTAAAGCTATGAAATACATCACTAAATATGACATATCAATAACCAAATGGTTTGAGGGAATTGAGGATGAAGAATATTCACTAAGATATGGTGAAAATCCTCAACAAAAAGCGACTGCATTAATTAATAATAACATGTTCAAACAATTAAGCGGTGAAAAAAAACTTAGCTATAATAACTTATTAGATTTAGATGCGGCACTAACGATAAGTTATTTGACAAACTCAAATAAACATATCTGTACTATAGTTAAACACAATATACCATGCGGTGCTTCAATAGAAACTAGTCAAATCAAAAGTTACACAAATGCACTAGAAGGTGACCCAGTTAGTGCCTTTGGTGGAGTTGTAGCATTCAACAAGAAAGTCACAAGCATTACAGCAAAAAATTTACTAAAAAATTTTTATGAAGTTATTGCGGCGCCGGACTTTGATGGTGAAGCTTTAAAAATTTTAAAGAAAAAAGTTAATTTAAGAGTACTAAAAGTTAAAAAATATAAAGTTAAAGTAGAACAAAGATCTATTTTTGCTGGTATACTTATACAACAAGCTAATAATAAAAAATCAACGTTTAAAAAAGTATATGGTGTAAATAGATTAAATAATGAGAAAATAAATTTTTTTTCTAATGTTATAAAAGCAGTTAAATCAAATGCTATAGCGATATTTGATCAAACTAGTTTAGTATCACAATCCGGTGGTCAAACTTCAAGAATAGACTCTCTTGAAAATTGTTTATACAAATTAAATTTAAAACAGAAGAAAAAGAGAAAAAACAAATTATTTTTATTTTCCGATGCATTTTTTCCTTTTACGGACTCTTTGGAGTTAATTAAAAAACAGAAATTAAAAATTGATATTTATGCTCCTATGGGATCTAAGAATGACTCTGTCGTTGAAAAATTTGTGAAAAAAAATAAGTTGAATTTTTTTAAACTAAGCGATCGTCACTTTAAACATTGATCGAAATATTCAAAAATAATCCTCCGAAAAAATACTACAAAGAAATAAAGAGGTATCAAAATGTTGAATTTAAAAAGAAATACTCTATCAAGCTTTTGGAAAGGTTTTTTAAAGAGTTCCCAGAAGAAAAAAGAGGTAGAAAGAAATTTAAAGATAAAGAAATACAAAATGTAAAGCATCTCATTTATGAAAATATATTTCAAAAAGGTATAAGAATTAAAGCAGACTGCATAGGTTTAATCAAAGAAAAGGTGGATAAGGACTTAATAACGATTAAAGTATCTTTTTTTAAAAAAAATGGATGAAAATAAAATCTTATTTGTAGATTTAGATGGAACGTTAATAAGAGAGGATCTGTCTAATCTTGCTTTTATTAATTTTCTAAAAAGTAATCCAATAAAATTAATTTTGTATTTATTTGTCTTTATTGTTAAAGGGAAACCCTATTTAAAAGAGAAAATATCCAAGAATTTTGATGTCCCGATTAAAGAACTTACATTTAATAAAAGTGCTTTAAATTATATAAGAGAAGTAAAAAATAGGCATAGGGTAGTTTACTTAATATCTGGAAGTCATCAAATTTTAGTTGATCAAATTGATCAACACCTAAAAATATTTTTTGAGTCTTTTGGCACAAAAAATAATTTTAATATGGTAGGAAAAAATAAAGTCAAATTTATTAATGAAGAACTAAATATAATAGAATTTGATTATTTTGGTAATAGTAAGAAGGACTTACCAATTTGGGAATACTGTAAAAAGATTATTTATACAAATGTCTCTAATAGTCTTAAAAAAATTATTAATACATCCAAGCTGACTAAAATAGAAGTTAAAGAAGATTTTAAAAAAACTTAATGTCTTTATTAATTTTTTTAAAGATATTTGCCGTTTGCCTATTAGGTGCCATGTCGCCAGGACCGAGTATGGTAGTAGTAATTAACAATGCTATTTTTAAAAATAGATTAAATGGAATTTTAACATCTATTGGTCATGGAGTCGGTATAGGTATTTATGCTCTTTTTGCAGTCCTTGGAATTGCTTTAATTATTAAAACAAACTTGTATGTTTTTAATGTAATAAAATTTTTATCAATAATTTTCCTCGTATATTTAGGGATAAATTTAATGATCACTAATGATAAATTAGAATTTGACGGAAAAGATATAAATAGTGGATTTACCTCTTTTGTACAAGGGCTTAGCATTTCTATATTAAATCCCAAAATATTTATATGGTTTGTTGCAATTTATTCTCAATTTATGTCAGTGGATAATGACATGATTTTTAATACAATTTTAATACTTACAGCTAGCATAATTGATGCAATTTGGTATGTGATCTTAACTTTATTAGTTACAACTAACATCGCTTTAGATTTTATTAAAGACAAAAGTGTTTTATTACAAAAATTTGTAGGTAGTGTTTTTATAATAATCGGGGTTATAGTGTTAATACAAATTTTAATATGGGAATAAACAATAATTTTGTTTTGAAAGACTGAATTTAAGAATGTTTTTAAAAAGAAAAATAGTATCAATAATATTAGGAAGAAGTGTAAAAGATTTACTTATAATTTTTTATGAAATATTTTCTAAATTTATGGCAGTGCCTGAAATGGTTGGACTTAGGATTAAAAAAAAAACGTTACTTGGAGATAAAAATGAAATCATATACATGCCTTTTGATAAATATATTACTTGGTGGGTAATAAAAGAAGGAGAATACAAGCATTTTTTTATAAATAGCATAAAAAAAACTAAACAAAAAATTATTTTTATAGACATTGGAGCAAATACAGGTCTTGTTTCAAAACAAATTTATAATTTAAAAAAAGAAAAAGCTGATATTTATTGCTTTGAACCAGACTCAACAAATTTTCAATGTTTGAAATTAAATGTAGGTGCTTTTGCCAAATGTTATAACTTTGGACTTTCTGATAAAAATAAGAAAAAAGTTTTATATAAATTTAATAACAACCATGGAAGATCTACATTACTTAAAAAAAGAAATTTCAGCAGTACAGAAAATATTTTTGTCAAAGATATAAATGATCAATTAAAAAAAATATTTATTAAAAAACAAAAAAATACTGAAGTATTAATTAAATTTGATACAGAAGGATATGATTTATTCTTAATATCTTTATTAAATAATGAAATATTAAGTAAAGTTGATTGTATTTGTTTTGAATACCAAAGCCTTAATAACTATCCATTTAACAAAAAGAAGCTCTCAAATAGTCTAAATTATTTTAATACGATAATTGGCGAAAATGAAGAGATAATCGATTACGAAGGTATTATAAATTTAAGTTTGAAAGGGCAAAAAGATATAATAATTAGAAAAAGTATTTTTTAGTAATTAAAAATTCTTTATTAGAAACACATTTAAAATGAAAAATTCGTAAAATTAATGGAGCGGGCGAAGGGATTTGAATTCTTTACTCATTCGGTTTGTATAAGTAAATTCAATATATTTCTTAAAACTGTATTGCAGCTTTATTGCAAACTTATATTTTCAAATTTATGAATTTGTTAGATTTCCCCGTACTAAAAAGATTATATCCTAGCATAGTAAGGCGATATCTCATGTTAATTGGCAAATATCAAATCAACATAAAAATTAATAATTTCATTTTTGAAATAGATATACGTGAAAGCATTGAAAGAAAAACATACTTTATTAGAGAATACGAAAAGAAAAGGATGGATCAACTACATCTTTTAAGTAAAAAAATTAACTCAGAGATTTTAATAGATATTGGTGCCAACATTGGTTTTTATTCAATTTTATTTTCGGATCTATTTGCACAAATATATTCATTTGAACCAAATGAAAGAAATTTCAAAGTTTTAAAAAAGAATATTGAGAATAATAAATTAAAAAATATTAAAATTTTGAATTTTGGTTTAGGTGAAAAAAAAGAGGTCTTAATTGGAAACTCAAATACTAAAGGTGAATTAATTCAAACTTCAGGATTCGCTTTAAATAAAGATAATAAAAAAGGTGAAAGGGTATTAGTAAAAAAAGGAGATGATGTTTTACAATTTAAAAATAAAATCCTAACTATTAAAATTGATGTAGAAGGTTTTGAATTTTTTGTTTTAAAAGGATTAAAGAGAACTTTGATTAATAATTTGTGCATTCTTCAAATTGAAATTTGGAAAAAAAATAATGACGAAGTTTATAAGTTTTTAAAATCATTAGGTTATAAAATGATTAATTCAATTGACGGCGATACATATTTCTCAAATAAAATATTTGATTAAATTATATTGTATTGCAAGTGTGCTGCACTGTATTGCAAACTATTTTCTATAATTGTTGATTATCTTGTTTTTTGGAGCGGGCGAAGGGATTCGAACCCTCGACTTCAACCTTGGCAAGGTTGCGCTCTACCCCTGAGCTACGCCCGCTAAATTAATAAATTTCAAAATTATCAATAGATATCTTTTAAATGATTTATATTATTTTTAAAGATTAAAAACTATCGCTCTAAGTAAACATGACTTTACCAAGCAAAACTCTTTCATAAGCTTTAAATAGGAGATTTTAATAGTTTTTCGTGTAAAATGTGAAATTAAATAACATTGAACATGAATTTTATAAAAGACATAAATCAAGATCTATTCGTCGACGAGGTAATAGAAAAATCTAAAACAACACCTGTAATAGTTGACTTCTGGGCACCATGGTGTGGACCTTGCAAACAATTAACTCCGACTCTGGAGCAAGTAGTTAACAAAAAAAATGGAAAAATTATTCTTGTAAAAATAAACGTAGACGAAAACCAGGGTTTAGCATCTCAATTAAATATTCAATCAATACCTACTGTTTACGGGTTTGTTGACGGTAAACCAATAGATGCTTTTCAGGGCGCTCAACCAGAAAGCAAAGTCGAAGAAATGATTGATAAAATGATTGAAGCTACACCCGGCAATGAAATTCCTGGATTAATTACTGATGCCGATAAATTATTTACTAACCAGAAATTTGAACAAGCACTTGAAAAATATGAAAATTTAGTTGGTCTCGATCCAGCTAACCCAAAAATTTTATCAGGTTTATTAAGGTGTTATGTTCAACTCAAAAAGTTTGGTGAAGCAAAAGAAATATTCGGGTCTTTAGATGATAATATTTTAGAAAATGAAGAAATTTTAAAAATAAAAAAACTTCTTGATAAGCTGACTTTAGAAAAAAATGATCTCTCATACGAAAAATTAGAAGAGGAAGTTAAGTTGAAGCCCAAAGACAAACTTATACGATTTAAACTTGCAGAGAGCTATTTATCCTCAACTGAAACTGAAAAAGGCTTTAATGAACTGTTAAAAATTTTTGAGGAGGATTCTAATTGGAATGATAACGCAGCAAAGAAAAAACTTTTAGAATATTTTGATTTATTAGGTTTTAATGATCCAAATGTTATTAAAGCTCGAAAGAGACTATCGAGTATTATGTTTAAGTAATGGAAGAAAATATAAAAAAACTTTTTGAGATTAACCCAAAGAAAATTCCTAGTTCTATACCGATTTTTCCTCTGGATAATGTTTTACTTCTTCCATTTGGGAAGCTTCCTCTAAATATTTTTGAAGAAAGATATATTAAGATGACCCTTGATAGTCTCAAAAGTCACAGAATGATTGGGATTATTCAACCTAAAAACAATAATAACGAACTTTTCCAAATGGGCTGTATTGGAAAGATAACTTCCTACATAGAAACACCTGATTATAGACTGGTTTTAAACCTTGAGGGTGTTTGCCGGTTTTTGATAAGTGAAAGGACTATTACACCTGGAGGTTATTATAAGGCATCAATAAATTGCGATGATTTTTTGGATGACCTTTTGGATGTGGAGCCTCATATTGACAGAAATACTTTAATCCAAAAATACTCTAATTATTTTAAAATGAAAAAGCTTGAAATTGATAAAGGAGTTCTTTCTGAGACATCCAACCAACAAATTCTCTCAACTCTAACAATGTTAGCACCATTTAACAAGATTGATAAACAAGCAATCTTAGAGTCACCAAACATACATGAAAGAATTAATACAATTAATTCTATTTTAGATTTAAATACTTTTCAAGTTGTTGGCAGAGATGGACCTAATCAAATAAATTAATTCTACCCATTGCTTGTTTTACAAAAATATTTTTTGCAATTTTAAAGTTACTTAAACCTTGGTAACCAATTCTTATAATGTTTTTACTAATAAGATTGGTATTTTCATATAAAAAATTTAAAGATGAAGTAAATGAAAGATAAGTTACACTTTCCAAAAATCTTCTTGCGAAATAAATATCATTTATGATGTTGTCTTCTATAGAAAACTGATCTGCTAGACTGCAAAGTGTTTGAATATCTTTTATACCTAAATTCCAACCTTGACCTGCAACTGGATGTATTGACCTAAAAGAATCACCAAGTAAAATAAAATTTGATTTTAATTTATTAATTTTAACTATAATAGGATATTTAAATATATCCTTAACTAAATTTATTTTACCATGAGATAAATTAAAATTTTTTTTTATGAGACTATTTATCTCATAATTTTTGATATCCTTTTTTGATGAGTATATAAAAGTGGACATCAAATTATTTTTGTCAGGTGATGGGAGAACAGCTAAAGGTCCGTTTTTTGTAAAAATTTCATATGCTATATTTTTGTGGTTTTTACTATGATAAAAAAAACCAACATGCGAAAAATGTTGATTATTGTAGCTATCAATATTTGTATTAAAATTCAGATTTTTTCCAATACTTAGAATTATTTTTTTAAATTGATACTTTTTTTCTCTAATTGTGATTATTTTATTTTTGGGAATATTATTATAGTCCAGATTAAATTCACTTATTAGAATTTTATTTTTAGAACACAATTTTTTTGCCTCAAACAATACTTCTCTATTAAAAACAACATTACCCATAGGTTCTATTTTATCTTCAAAAATTAGAGGATTAGGATTTAAGTAATCTTTAATAATAATTTTATTAATAGACTGAGGTTTTGATTTAATTTTACTCCAAATTCCTAGCTGTGTAAGGAAGTCTTTTGAATTAGCATTTACTGCTAATGTTCTTTTATCCTGTCGGTTTTTTGACACTTTGTCTACAGCAAGAACCTTAAATTTTTTTTTATGGAGAGCTAACGCTGCAAGTGAACCTATCAACCCAGCGCCAATAATTAAAAAATCGTATTTATGTATTTTCTTTTTCATTTAGACGCTTATATTTATTTTTAACGATGAACAATAACTATATTCCTCAAATCTTAAAAGAAAAAATTTTATTTTATTTAAAATACTTTATTTTTTTCTTTTATTTTTCATTAGGTATTTTAACTATCATTTCTTTATTAACTTTTGACATAAATGATAACTCTTTTTTGACTAAAACAAATATTGCTTCAAATAATTTTTTTGGCAACTACGGCTCTTATTACGCTAGTTTTATTTTATACACATTTGGAATTTTATCCTATCTTTTGGCAATTTTCTTTTTAATTTTTTCTATTTTGACACTTTTTGACAAGCGTCCAGAATATATTTTTATTAGATTAATATTTTTTTTTATCAGTTTAATATTTATGCCTCAAATTCTTTTATATTATTTAAATGATCTTAGGCTCATTGATGGGATAAGTAGTTGGGGAATTTTTGCAGAAAATATTTTTAATTTACACGAGTCTAAAATTATTAGTTACAGTTTATCTTCTCTTGGATTAATTATTTATTTATTCAGTCAGAATATTTTTTCATTAATAAAATTACCCAAATATAATTTCAATAATCTATTAACAAAAAAAAAAGAAATAGAGAATACTAGAAATAAAAAAGATCCAATTATAAATAATGCATTATCTTTAGATAAAGATATTGAATTTGAAGATAAATTTATACCACAAGATAGTGTAAAATCGCAGATATATTCATCACCCTCTCTAGATATACTAGAGTCTGATGGTATAGCTTCAAAAAATAAACTTGATGATGGCGAAATCAAAACAAGCTCTAATTTATTGGAAAATGTATTCTCTGATTTCAATATAGAAATAAAAGTTATAAATGTAAAACTAGGTCCTGTAGTAACCTTATTTGAAATATTGCCAGCAGCTGGAATTAAAATTAATACTATAATTAACTTAGCTGATGACATATCAAGAAGCATGGGAGTTGGTGCAGTAAGAATTTCTCAAATTTATGGAACTCAATTTTTAGGAGTTGAAGTGCCAAATGCTCAGAGAGAGACTGTCACTATTAAAGAATTGCTTAGCAATGATAATTTTGAAAATAATTCCTTTAAAATTCCTATTTGTATTGGAAAAGATATATCTGGAAATATAGAGGTCATCGATCTTAGCAAAACACCTCATCTACTTGTTGCTGGAACAACAGGCTCTGGTAAATCTGTATTTATTAACACATTACTTGCGTCAATTCTTTACAAGTTTCCTCCTGAAGATTTAAGGTTAATTTTGATTGACCCTAAAATGTTGGAGCTTAGTGTATATAACGATATTGCCCATCTCTTAACCCCCGTTGTAACTGAACCTAAAAAGGCGATAATCGCTCTGAAGTGGGTCTGCAAAGAAATGGAAAGAAGGTACGCCATGATGAATGAGGAGAACAGCAGATCTTTAGAAGGATATAATTTAAAGGCAGTTGAAAAGCTCCCATATATAGTTGTTTTTATTGATGAAATGGCTGATCTAATGATGACTGCAGGCAAAGAAGTTGAGCATTATGTTCAAAGGTTAGCTCAAATGGCAAGAGCTTGTGGAATACACTTAGTAATGGCAACTCAAAGACCGAGTGTAGATATAATTACGGGAAGTATAAAAGCTAATTTCCCATCAAGGGTTAGCTTTCAAGTTGCAAGCAAATATGACAGCAGAACTGTTTTGGGAGAAATAGGCGCTGAACAGCTATTGGGTAATGGGGATATGTTAATGTCAAAAAATGGTGGAAATCTTATTAGATATCAATCTGCATTTATTTCAGACAGTGAGGTAAATAAATTAATTAAAGAAATTAAAAATAGTCAAAAGGTAGAGTATTTAAACGAACTTGAAGAAATAATTAAAAATAATGACGATAACTTTGACTCCCTAAGTGATGAAGATGAAGAATTAATTACAAAATCAATTGATTTGATTAAAAGCACAAATAAAGCATCAACTAGTTTTTTGCAAAGAAATTTTCAAATTGGATACAATAAAGCTGCCAGGATTATGGAAGCTTTAGAACAAAGAGGTGTTGTCTCGCCACCTAACCATGCGGGGAAAAGAGATATACTAATCAACTAAAAGTTTAAGTATACTTTTTTTGGAAAAGTAATTTAAATTAAAACCAAATTCTTTTAAAAATAAATTTTTTAAATTAGTAAGGTGAGTATCTAATTTATTCAATTGTATATTTTTATCCTTTGGCCATAAGATTTTGTAGAGATGCAGTTTCTCTATACCAGATTTATTTAATAGTAAATTATTTA
>CACBZW010000012.1 GCA_902543855.1 uncultured Alphaproteobacteria bacterium
AAACCTGACGGAAGTAGAAGAACTACCCGATATGACATTGACATGACCAAGTGTATTTATTGTGGTTTATGCGAAGAGGCATGTCCAGTGGATGCAATTGTTGAAGGACCCAATTTTGAGTATGCTACTGAAACAAGAGAAGAATTACTTTATGACAAGGAAAAACTTTTACGAAACGGAGATATATGGGAAAAACAAATTAGTGAAAATCTTAAAAGGGACAGCAAATATAGATAATGTTTCTTGTTGGTTCTTTTTTTTTGTTCGCAGCATTTTTGACCACAACATGTATATTTGTTATATTTTCAAAAAACCCAGTTAACTCTGTACTCTTTCTTGTATTAGCTTTTCTTAATTCTACATTTCTTTTTATTCTTATTGGTGCAGAGTTCGTTGGTATTATTCTTGCGATCGTTTATATAGGAGCAGTAGCTATACTTTTTCTTTTTGTTGTGATGATGCTTGATATTCAAATCACAACTTTAATGTTTAATATTAAAAGATATATACCCCTTGCATTACTTTTTGCTGGTATAATTTTAGCTGAAATAATCTATTTAACTGTATTTAAAACTTCAAAAGATAATCTAGACACTTTTATAAGGTCTAAAAATAATACTGAGCAAATTGGAGATGTACTTTACACAGAGTATTTTATTGATTTCCAGTTAAGCGGTATCGTTTTGTTACTTGCTATGATTGGTGCAATTGTTTTAACACATGTGTATAGACCAACTATCAAAAGACAAAACATAGAAAGTCAAAACTCAACTACAGCCGAAGATAGAGTAAAACTAGTAAAAATTAAGTCTGGTGAAGGTATTAAAGATGACTAGTCTTACGTATAATCATTTCTTCATACTTTCTCTAATTGTTTTTATTATTGGGTGCTTCGGATTATTTTTAAACAGAAGAAATATGATACTAATTTTAATGTGTATTGAAATTATATTATTGGCTGCAAATATTAATTTTGTATCAGCTTCGGTTTTCTTAAATGATATTAATGGTCAGGTTTTCTCCATTTTTATTTTAACTATTGCAGCTGCAGAAGCAGCCATTGGCTTAGCTATATTGGTTATTTATTTCAGAAATAAGGGAGAGATTGATATTACCAAAATCAATCAACTAAAAGATTAATGTTAAGTTATAAATTACTTTTTTTTCTTCCTTTAATTTCAACCATTTTTACATTTCCTTTTGGAGTGTTATTAGGTGAAAAAACTGCCCAATATTTCTCATCTACTTTAATATCTATAGCAGCTATTTTAAGTTGGTTCTTATTTATAAGTTTTTCTAGTTCTTCATCGTCAGAAATTGTAATTCCTGTCCTAGAGTGGTTTTTTGTTTCTGGTCAGTTCTTTAATTGGGGAATTTCTGTAAATTCTCTTACTCTTTTGATGTTAACACTTGTTCTCACAGTTTCTGCATTGGTTCATATTTATTCAATTGATTACATGTCACATGATAATTCAAAAGTAAGGTTCATGACTTATTTGAGTCTGTTTACCTTTTGTATGGTTGCCTTAGTTGTAAGTGATAATTTAATTCAGTTATTTTTTGGTTGGGAGGGAGTTGGTTTAGCCTCGTATTTATTGATAGGTTTCTGGCATCATAAGAAGTCCGCAAATTTAGCTGCAATGAAAGCTTTTTTAGTAAACAGAGTTGCAGATTTTGGATTTCTCATCGGTATTGCAACTCTCTATATATTTTTAGATACATTATCTATTAATGAAATAATTGCGGGGAAAGAGAAATTATTAAGCTATCAAATTAATTTTTTAGGATTTGAAATTAATGCTTTAATTTTTTCTTGTTTTTTCCTTTTTATTGGTGCTATGGGAAAATCTGCTCAGTTTGGCTTTCATACATGGTTACCTGATGCTATGGAGGGACCCACACCTGTCTCAGCATTAATTCATGCAGCAACAATGGTAACAGCTGGTGTTTTCTTGACTGTAAGATTTTCAGAATTAATGGTCATGTCTGACTTCATAATGACTTTTGTTTTAATAATAGGTCTATTAACAGCATTCTTCGCTGCATCAGTGGGCTTTTTTCAAAAAGATATAAAAAAGGTAATAGCTTATTCAACTTGTAGTCAGTTGGGTTTCATGTTTGTGGCTTGTGGTTTAGGCGCATTTAATATCGCAATTTTTCATTTAATAACACATGGTTATTTTAAGGCATTACTCTTTTTATCTTCAGGGTCTGTTATTCATGGTGTTCACGATGAGCAAGATATGGATAAAATGGGAAATCTTTTTTCAAAGATGAAAATCACCGCAGTAATGATGTGGATAGGTACACTAGCTATTATAGGTTTTCCATATTCATCAGGTTACTTTTCAAAAGATCTAATTTTAAGTTCATCATTTAACTTAATTAGTTTAGGCCCATTGGTTTATGTAATTTTAGCTATAGTCTCTGCCATGACCGCATTTTACTCTTTTAGGCTCATATTTAAGGTGTTTCATGGGAATTATAATGGATCTTATGATTATGAAAAAATTCATGAATCCGGTCCATATATGTTAGTTCCATTATTATTACTTTCCGTAGGAGCAATTCTAGCAGGCTTCTTCCTAAACGATTTATTAGCTGGATATAATTCAAAAAATTTCTGGAACGGCATAATATTTTTGAGTCAAGATAAGCAATATTACTCCCCTTTTTATCCAATTTTATCAAAATCTTTGGTAGCTTTTGGTGTAGGGCTTGCAGTTTATTATTATGGTTATAATTTAAATAAACTTGCTGACTTAAAAAAACGTTTTCACTCAATCTATAATTTTATTTTGAACAAATGGTATTTTGATGAACTTTATAACAAAATTTTTGTTTTACCAGTTTACAATTTAGGTAAGTTTTTATGGACTAAAATAGACCAAGGTATTATCGATAAGTATTTACCAAATGGAAGTGCTTCGATAGTTTCTACAATTTCAAAAGCATTCAAAAAGATACAAACAGGGTATATTTTCGATTACACTTTTATAATAATTTCTGGTTTCACACTCTTTATAACCATCATTTTTTATATATCCATAACCTAAGATGAGTTTCCCAATATTATCTCTATTAATTCTAACTCCTATTATAGGAGCATTAACGTTATCACTTTCAAGTAGCAAGCAACTTAAAAACAAAACAATTTTTCTATCAGGTTTATGGATAACAACAGGTGAATTTCTTCTTAGTTTATTATTACCAATTTTTTATGATAAATCCAAAAATGGTTATCAATTCACAGAGTTTCATACCTGGTTTGATAAATTTGATATAAATTATTATGTTGGAGTTGATGGCGTTTCAATACCACTTATTTTACTAACTACATTCTTAGTCCCTATTTGTTTATTGTGCTCTTTGAACTCTATTCAAAATAGAGCCAAAGAATTTGTTATTTATTTTTTATTGCTTGAGAGCTTTATTATTGGAGTATTTGTTAGTGTCGATCTAGTAATTTTTTACGTTTTCTTTGAAGCAGTTTTAATTCCGATGTTTTTAATAATTGGAATATGGGGAGGAGAAAATAGACTTTATGCTACTTTCAAGTTCTTTCTATACACACTTGCAGGTTCTGTTTTAATGCTACTTGCTATTATTTATATTATTTCAAAAGTGAAATCAGGCAATATTGAGTTAATTTCAGACTTTACATTTGATCAACAAATTGAGTTAATTCTCTTCTTATGCTTTTTTGCCTCTTTTGCAGTAAAAGTACCAATGTTTCCTTTTCATACATGGTTACCTGATGCTCATGTTCAAGCACCCACTAGCGGATCAGTAATTTTAGCAGGTGTGCTTCTTAAACTAGGCGCATACGGTTTTATTAGATTATCCTTACCTTTTTTTGAGTATGCCTCAATTTATTTTCAACCAATGATTTTTGCACTAAGTTGTGTAGCTATTGTTTACACCTCAATTGTAGCTCTCAGACAATTAGACATGAAAAAAATGATTGCCTATTCGTCTGTTGCTCATATGGGATTTGTCACTATTGGAATTTTCACCTTAACTCAAGATGGAATTAATGGTGCTTATTTTCAGATGATAAGTCATGGAGTCGTTTCCGCAGCACTATTTTTAATAGTTGGTGTGGTATACGAAAGACATCACACCAGAATAATATCTGATTATAGTGGTGTAACAAATGTCATGCCCAAATATTCATTCTTTTTTATGATTTTTATGCTCTCATCTGTAGGTCTTCCTGGAACCAGTGGTTTTGTCGGGGAATTCTTAGTTATAATGTCAACTATAAGTGTCAGTGTTTATCTAACTTTTTTTACTGCCGTTGGGGTAATCTTAGGAGCATCATACATGCTCTTATTATACAAAAATATTAATTTTGGAGATCTAAAATCAGATATTAAGCAATTAGCTGATTTAACAAATATAGAAATTTTCTACTTCTCCTGTTTAGCATTTCTCACAATGCTTTTAGGAATTTATCCAAAACTTTTATTTGAAATGATAAACAAGAGTATCTCTTTAAGCATTATATAATGATTAATCTATATCTATTTATACCAGAAATTTTTATTCTATCTCTGATTTTAATTACTTTATGTTTTGGATTATTTAATAAGGATAGAGCTATATCTTTAAATACTTTAGGTTTCTTTTTGTTGTGTATTTTGCTTTTAAATTATGGAAAAGACTTTTATAGCTCCACAAAATTGCCACTTAATACAATCAATTTATTTGTTTTATCGAAGATTATTTTATCTATTGGCACAATAGTTTTTATTTTATTGTTAAAAAGACCTTTGAAGAATGAAAATTTATATAGATATGAATATGTGTTATTCATTCTCTTTGCTATTCTTGGCTCATTTGTACTTATTTCTAGTAATAATTTCTTAACAGCTTTTATTGGTTTAGAGCTACAATCTTTATCCTTGTACTTGATGGCTGCTTTCAATACTAAAAATTTGTCTTCAAATGAAGCAGGTATAAAATATTTTTCTCTTGGTGCTTTATCATCAGGATTTCTTCTATTTGGTATTTCAATGATATATTATGATACTGGGTCTTTTGCTATACAAAGCCTCGATAATTTTACTGCAATAAGCGAAATAGGATTATCATTAGTTCTTATTTCTTTATTTTTTAAAGTTTCTGCTGCTCCATTTCATATTTGGACACCTGATGTTTATGAGGGATCTCCAACTATATCTACACTTTTTTTTGCAACTCTGCCTAAATTTGCATCATTAATATTCTTATTCAGGGTTTATCAAGAAATTAACATTTCTGATATCAAATCTCTCAATTATATTTTTCAAATGGTATGTGCTATTTCATTATTAGTAGGAGTCTATGGAGCCATTACACAAAAAGTCATTAAAAGACTTTTAGCCTTTAGCTCTATCAACCACATTGGCTTTTTGCTTCTTGGAATAATGAGTTATCAATTTATGTCTGAAGGTACATTATTTTTTTACTTGATTATTTATCTGATTACTACATTTGGTATTTTTGCTGTTTTGCTAAACTTGAGAACTGTAGATGGGGAATTTACAAAAATATCCCAACTCAATGGTTTAAGATTTACTTCAAATTCAAAATCCATAAGCATGTTGGTGTTTTTCTTTTCCCTTGCAGGAATACCACCTTTTGCAGGTTTCTTTGCAAAGTTTTTTATTCTTTCAGCTTCTATAAACGATGGATTTATTTTTTTATCAATTATTGCTGTTTTAAGTTCAGTAATTGCTGCATTCTATTACTTAACAATTATTAAAAATATGTTTTTCAATAAATCAGAAATAGAGTTACTAGATGATAATAACAAAATAGGCAAAGTTATCTTTGTATCATCTGGATTAATTATAACTTTATTTTTCATCTATCCAGACCCTTTAATTAATTTGGTAGATAATCTTTTCAAATAAAAATTGTATAAAGTTATTTTTGACTCAATTAGCTCTACACAAGATAAAATTATTAGCTTTAATAATTATAAAAAAATTTTAAAAAATAATAATTTATATATTCAATCTTTTAGGCAAATTAAAGGCACTGGAAGGGGTAAAAAAAAATGGTCAAGCCCTAAAGGTAATATTTATTTAACAATAAATCAAAAATTAAAAGCTTCATATGCTTTAAGAAATAACTTTTATATTTGTTACTTAATTCACAAATTTTTTAAAATTAATTATAATACTAATCTAGAATACAAATGGCCAAATGATTTGTTTTTTAAAAAAAAAAAAATAGTTGGTGTTGTTGTTAAATCAACTATTTTAGGTAATAATTCATATCTGAAAACTGGTATAGGAATAAATATAAATAATTCGCCAATTGTCGATTCAGTTTCTTTATTTAGAATTATTAATGAAAAATCCAATATTCTTGATTTATCAAATGCAATTATTGATTTTATTGAACATAATTTATCAAAAAAAATATCTAATAATAAGTTAGTGAGATATCTTAATAAAAATATGCTAAGGGACTTTAAATTAAATCATCCAATATTTGGAAAAAATATTATCGAAATACTAACAGTCAATGAAGATTTATCTTTAAAGATTAAAATAGATGATGTAACAAAAAATATATTTTTTGGAGAACTAGTTTGAATTTACTTGTTGATATAGGAAATACATCTATAAAATTTTCATCATTTGTTGATAACAATTTAATAAAAATCTCTCAAATTAAATACTCAAAGAAAGATTTGAAATCAGTTATTCTTTTTTTTAAAAATAAACTTAAAACTCATAATAAAATTTATATTTGCTCTGTTGTCTCAGAAATTGATAAGTTTATAATTAAGAATTTAAAATTTCATCGGAGTTGTTTATTTTTCATTAATAAAAAAAAATTATCTCATTTAGTTCATAAAACAGTAAACTTACGCCAGCTAGGTAATGATAGAATTATTAATGTTTTATCAGCAATAAATATTTATCCAAAATCAAAATTTTTTATCATCGTTGATTTAGGTACTGCCACTACATTAGATATCATTATAAATAGGAAATATTACGGGGGTGTAATATTACCTGGTCTCGCGACATCTTATGAAAATCTAATTTCTTTAGCTTCTGGTATAAAGAATATGAAATTTTCTAATAAATATTCCGTCATAGGTAAAAATACTAATCAAGCTTTAATGTCTGGTTTTAATGTGGGTTATAAAATAATGATAGAGTCTTACATAAAATTAATTAAAACTACCTATAAAAGGAATTTTAAAGTGATTTTTACCGGTGGATATGCTAACTCTATCGATTATAAAAAAACTAATTTTATTTATAGAGAAGATTTAACTCTTTTAGGTATTTTTTTTTATCATATTTTTTTGAATGAAAAACTTAGAATTACTAAACAATAAAAATAATTATTATTTTTTGCCCATTGGAGGGATAGGTGAAATAGGGGGTAATAACTATTTATATTCCTTTAAAGGAGAGCAAATAATAGTTGATGGTGGTATTTCATTTGCAGATGATAGTCTACCAGGTGTAGATATAACTATTCCTGATCCATATATTTTTCTGAACACATCTATTAAACCTAAAGCAATGATACTTACCCATGCACACGAAGATCACGTTGGAGGATTAGAGTATTACTTTGATAAGATTGATTTTCCAATATATTGCAATAAATTTACTTTTTCTTATATAAAACATAAGTTCAATAAAAAAAATGATTTTGAGAAAAAATTTGTAATAGTTGAAGACTTTCAAGAAGTAGAGTTCGAAAACTTTTCATTTCAATTAATTCCGACAACTCACTCTATACCCGATCCCACTGGTATATTTTTTAAAACATTGGAAGGAAATATTTATCATACAGGTGATTGGAAAATAGATAAAAATCCAGTTACTGGTTCACCTTTTGATTACAAAAATTATCAATTGTTAAAAGATGAAAATATCGACTTACTTATAGGTGACTCAACTAATGCCGGTGTAAACGAGATATCACGCTCTGAGTCTGAGTTAGACCCATCATTTGATAATTTATTTAATAAACTTGAAGGTAGAGTTATAGTTACTTGTTTTTCCTCAAATATTGCAAGACTTAAAACCATTATTTCAAATGCAATTAAGCATGATAAAAAAATATTTGTTGTAGGAAGAAGTATAAAAAGAGCTATTAATACTGCTATTGAAGAAAAGTTAATTGAAAATTTTGAAATACTGAATGAAAAAAAATTTCAGGATTATAATAAAGATAAAGTTCTTTTAATTTGTACAGGTAGCCAAGGCGAAAAAAACTCTGCTCTTTGGAAGATTGCAAATAATACACATAATCAAATTAAATTAAGTGCAAAAGATAATATAATTTTTTCATCAAAAGAAATTCCTGGTAACGAAAAATCAATTTCATATTTAAAAAATTCATTTAGTTACTTAGGCTTAAATATTATATCTGATGAAGAGGAATTTGTTCATGTTTCAGGACATCCAGGAAAAAATGAAATAAAAGAATTCTATACTTTCATTCAACCTAAGTCTTTAATCCCCATGCATGGAGAATATCTTCATTTAAAAAAACATTTAGAAATAGCTAAAAGCTTAAAAATTGAAAAAACTAATCTTCTTTTAAGTGGAGATTTGTGCCAATTAGATTTAGTAAATAAAAATCATAAGTTAATTGATCAATTTGTTATAAAAAAACTACCTGTTGTTCAAAACCTAATTATTGAAGAAGATAATTTTATAAATGAAAGGGGAAAGATCCTTCATAATGGTGTAGTTAGTATTAATTTAATTCTAAACAAACAGTTCGATATTATTAAATTTCAAATATCTGATAAAGGCTTCCCTTTTTCCTACAATAAAGAAGCAATCCAAGATGAAATTAAAGATATCTTACTAAATAAAATATTGTTTATTAAGGAGGAGATAGATGAAAATTCGCTAAGCGGGTTAGTAGAGGAAGTTTCAAGAAAAACATATAATAGAATTTTTTCATTAAAGCCTGAATTGTTAATACACATATCTTTGATATGAAGTTTTTATTTTTACTTTTTATTATCTGGTGGGTTATTTTTATGACAATATTACCTATTAAAAGATCTGATTTTGAAGAGGGTATGCCAAAAAAGTCTTATTTAGGAATAAAATTTTTAGTTTCATTTGCTCTATCAATGGTCGTATCTTTTTTTATAATAAAATATGAAAATAACATATTCGAATACTTTAAATGAAACTTTCAAATCTTTTATTTAACTCGTTAAAAGAGTCACCAAAAGAAGCTAAAATTATTTCCCATCAATTAATGTTGCGTTCATCGATGATTAGGCAGCACACCTCTGGTATATACACATGGTTACCACTAGGTTTTAAAGTACTAAAAAATATTGAGAATATAATTCGAAATAATCAAGACGAAATAGGCTGTAATGAAATGTTAATGTCTACTATTCAATCTTCAGAATTATGGAAAAAAAGTGGTAGATATGCAGACTATGGAAAAGAGATGTTAAGAATTACTGACAGACATGATAACGATTTATTATATGGACCAACTAATGAAGAGGTAATTACAGATTTATTTTCTGATTATGTAAATTCTTATAAAGGCCTTCCAAAATATCTCTACCATATTCAATGGAAATTTAGAGATGAAATTAGACCTCGTTTTGGCGTAATGCGAGGAAGAGAATTCTTAATGAAAGATGCCTATAGTTTTGACTTAACCGAAGAAGCTGCCTTCGAAACTTATAAAAAATTTTTTAGAAGTTATTTAAAAACTTTTCTAGATCTTGGATTACAACCGATTCCTGTAAAAGCTGCGACGGGTGCCATTGGTGGAGATTTATCTCATGAGTTTCAAATATTAGCCAATACCGGAGAAAGCGAACTTGCTTACGACTCTAAATTAGTTGATTCCAATTTATACGAAAAAAGTTATGAAGAAATTACAACAATGTATTCTGCATCAGACGAAATGATTGATAAATCAAAATCTGATGTGATAATTGGAAGAGGTATTGAAGTAGGTCACATATTTAATTTTGGTACAAAATATACTAAGCCACTAGAATGCTTTGTTTTAAATCAAGATGGAAAAAGAATAACACCTTATATGGGATCCTATGGAATAGGAGTTTCCAGATTAACAGCAGCAATAATAGAGGCATTCCACGATGATAAAGGTATCAAATGGCCTATAAATATTTCACCATTTAAGATTAACATCATAATGCAACCAAACTCTGATTATATATCAGATGTGGAGAGTATTTATAATCTGCTTATCACTAAATATGATAATGTTAGTTTAGATGATAGAGATTTAAGTATAGGAAGAAAAATTAAAGACTCTGAATTGATTGGGATACCTTGGACATTGATTATCGGGAATAATTTTAAAGAAAAAGGTCAAATTGAACTGATTAGTAGATCTAACAGTGATAAGATATTCTTAAGTAAACAAGAAATTGAGAATTTTGAATTTGAACAATACACTCCATAAGCTATCTTTCTCCTACATATTTAATTTTAAAAAAGATAAAGCATTCTCAGTATCGACAATTTTATCATCACTAGCATTAATACTTGGTATTTCAATTTTAATAACAGTAATGTCCGTGATGAATGGTTTTAGAGAGCAATTAGTTGAGTCATTAAGTGGTGTGAATGGAGATATTACTATTTATGATGATAACAAAGATAAAATCAAAAAAATGCAAGAAAAAAATCCTTCAATGTCTTTTGTTGAAAATATTCAAAGTAGAGTAATAACAAGTAATGAAAATGGTATAGAGGGTCTATTAATGAAATCTCTTAATAAAGAAGACATCTATAAAATACCTAAAATTAATCAAAATATATTTGAAATAGAAAAAAATATCGACAATTGGGTTTTCATTGGAGTTGAACTAGCGAGATCTTTGAATTTAAAAGTAGGGATGCCTCTTCAAATTAATATTCCTGGAACTTCTATGACAATTTTGGGACCAGTCTTAAATTCAAGACAACTAACCATTACCGGAATATTTAATACAGGTGTATATGACTTTGATAAATATTTTATTTTTAGCAATATCGATCAATTTAAAAATAACATAAGTAATAAAGTTATAGATGTTTATTTGAACAATAAAGACATTGATTATAGCGATTTAGATGGTCTAAACTACTCAACGTGGGAGGATCAAAATCAAACTTTAGCTCAAGCATTATCTACTGAAAAAAATGTTATGTTTGTTATTCTCTTTTTTATTATAGTAATTTCATCCTTTACAATTATTTCAAATCAAATTTTTTTTATTAAAGAAAAATATAAAGATATTGTTTTGTTAAAAGCATTAGGTATAAAACAATCAAAAATTTGCCTTCTATTTTTTTTAAATTCTTTCTTTATATCATTTTTCTCTATTGTTATTGGGACTTGTTTAGGATTACTGCTATCAACAAATATTGACTCTGTTGAAAATTTTTTATCATATTTGTTAAATTTTGAACTTTGGAATAATGAAATAAGATATTTGGCATCTATGCCCTACAGTATTAAATTAAACGACATAGTTTTTATTGTGAGTATTTCACTTTTTTCAAGTTTAATTGCCTCTTATATTCCAATATTAAGAATATTTAAAATTAAACCAAATCTAATATTAAGATGAGTTTATTAGAATTAAAAAATATTTCTAAATCATACTTATCTAAGGTAGGAAACGTTCAAGTAATTGATAAATTAAATTTATCAGTAAATCATAATCAAAATATTTTTTTATTTGGTCCCTCTGGTTGTGGTAAGTCTACTCTATTAAACTTAATATCAGGATTAGATAATTCAGACTCTGGAGAAATTTACTTTGATGGAAAATTAGTAAAAAACCATTTTGACTTACTTAAAGATGATATAGGTATTATTTTTCAAGATCATTATTTAATATCTGAATTAAACATTTTTGATAACATTAAATTAAAAAGTAGCGATTCAAAAAAAATTGGAAAAATCTTATCCTATTTTAAGATGGATCATTTAAAATTTAAATACCCTAATCAGTTGTCTAATGGACAAAAACAAAGGGTTTGTGTTGCTAGATCACTAGTTAATAGTCCCAAACTTTTGATAGCTGATGAACCAACAAGCTATTTAGATAAAGAAAATGCAAAGTTGGTAATAGACCTAATATTAAATAGTTCAAAAAAATTCAATTTATCAACAATAATAGCCAGTCATGATATTTCATTTCGTCCACTTTTTGATAAGTCTTATACAATTGAAGATAAATCAATAAAAGAATGCTGATACCTTTAAGAAATTACTCTAATTATTCTATTTGTGAGTCAAATGTCAAAATAGATGACCTTGTGAATTTTGCTGATAAGGAAAAATTACCAGCAATGGCAATTACAGACTACAAATTGTTATCAGGTGCTCTTGAATTTTCAATAAAATGTAAGAGTAAAGGTATTCAACCAATTATAGGGTTAGATGTTGATTTTATATCAAAATTAAAACATACCTCGCGAATTACCCTTTTGTCTAAAAATGAAATTGGTTTTAAAAATCTCAATATATTATCTACAAAAATAAATACTGAAAATGAATTTCAATTATCTCTAAATAATATTAACAACTATTCTAATGGTAATATTATAATTTTAGGTGGTTTATTTAGTTATTTCCAAGATTTAAATATAAATTCAAATAATTTAAAAGTTATTCTAAGTGAAATCACCGCTCTTAAAAATTACTTTAAAAATGATATTTTTTTTGAATTTGATGAAAACTTAGATAACAAACTTTTAAATGAAATATCTCAAAAAACTAATATTAATTTATTTCTATCTTCCTTTAGTTTTTATAAACAAGATAAAGATTATGACGCAATTAAAATACTTCACTGTTTAAAAAATGGTGAATATATACAAAATACCTCATTTAATTTAAAAAATAATTATTCTTTAGTTAAGAAATATTTAGAAAATAATAATTTTAAATCATTAATAAAAAATTCAAATTTAATTGCAAATAAAATCAATTTTTTAATCGAGGAGAAACCAATTAAATTACCTAATTTTAAATCAGATTTTGATTTCGATGAAGATAAAGAAATTGTTAAACAATCTCGAAGTGGTTTAGACCTGAGATTAAAAAAAATACTTTCAAATAAAACAATTGAGGAATTTAACAGTCAATCAAAGGTTTATAGAGATCGTCTAGAATATGAATTAAATGTTATCATAAACATGAAATTTTCAGGATATTTTTTAATAGTAAGTGATTTTATCAGATGGGCTAAGTCAAATTCAATACCTGTTGGCCCTGGAAGAGGTTCGGGCGCTGGTTCTATTGTTGCATGGTCTTTACTAATTACTGATATAGATCCAATTCAATATGGATTACTTTTTGAAAGATTTTTAAACCCAGATAGAGTTTCAATGCCAGATTTCGATATAGACTTTTGTAAAACTAGAAGAGATGAAGTAATCGAGTACGTGCAAAAAAAATATGGTTATCAAAATGTTGCACAAATAATTACCTTTGGATCGATGATTTCGAGAGGAATACTAAAGGATATAGGAAGAGTAGAAGGTGTTCCATATTCTGAAGTAGAGAGAATGGTAAATAAAATACCATATAACCCAGTTCATCCATTAAGTATTAGTGAGTTAAAAGCAAATCATACCGATCAATTAGGAGATTTAGCTGACTCTCCAATGATGGACAAAGCAGAGTCAATGGAGGGCGCACTAAGAAATGTATCTACACATGCGGCTGGAATAATTATTTCTTCAGATAAGCTTTATGGCAATATTCCTTTGTTTAAAGATGATGACTCAGAAATAATGGCAACACAATATAACATGAAAGATTGTGAAAAAGCTGGTTTATTAAAGTTTGATTTTCTTGGTCTAGCTAATCTTACCATCATTGATGAAACACTAAAATTAATAAAAGAAAAAAATCAAATTTCTATTGACTTAACTGAAATACCTTTTAACGATGAAAAAACTTTTAAACTATTAAGTGACGGGTATACATGTGGAGTATTTCAAGTTGAAAGTGCTACGATGGTGGACACTTTAGTTAAACTTAAACCAACAAGTTTAGAGGAAGTAATAGCGGTTCTAGCTTTGAATAGACCCGGTCCAATGCAATTCATTGATAGCTTTATTAAAAGAAAAAAAGGAGAAGAAGAAATAATATACGATCACCCTTTACTTGAACCAATTTTGAAAGAAACTTATGGAATAATCGTTTATCAAGAACAAATTATGAAAATTGCTCAAGTAATATCAGGATATACTTTAGGTCAAGCAGATTTATTAAGAAGAGCTATTGGTAAAAAGATCAAATCAGAATTAATGAGTCAAAAAGATAATTTTATTAAGGGTGCTTTGAATAAAAAAGTTAGATCTAAAGATGCTGAAAAATTATTTTCCTTAATTGAAAAATTTGCAGCATATGGATTTAATAAAAGTCATGCCGCAGCTTACGCTTTTATCACTTATTATACAGCGTACCTAAAAGCACATTTTCCATTAGAATTCTATTGTGAGCTCCTTAATAACTCATTGAACAATACTGACAAAATTTTTGTAATACTCAATGAAATATACGAACAGGACCTAAAATTATTACCACCTGATATTAATTATTCAGATTATAAATTTACAGTATATGAAGATAAGATTATTTATGGACTGGCAGCATTGAAGGGAGTAGGTGAGGAGTCTATGAAAGAATTAGTAAGTGAAAGAAATTCAAATGGTAAATTTAAATCTCTGTCAGATTTTAATGATAGACTATCTAGGTCAGTCTTAAATAAAAGACAAGTAGAGAAACTTATTTTGTCAAATTCTTTAAAATCTCTCGATACGAACATTTCAAAATTATTTGCAAATGTAGAAAATATTATACAAAAAAAAAATGGAGTATCGTTATTCAACGATTTATCTGATATCCAATTTATTATAAAAAAAAATTATAACACTGTTGATCCTATAAAAGCTGAATTTGAAAGTTATGGATTTCTTTATTCACAAAAAAAACAAACAAAAATTCTTATAAATCTTAATCGCTCTTCTTTTAAAGAAAAAGTTGACTCAAAGCTTGAATTTTTAGAGGATTTTTATTTTTATGTTGTAAAAGCTCAATACAAAACTACTAGAAATGGAAAAAGGTACATCCTTTTAAATGTGATAAATGAGAGCGGTTTTTTTGATTTAAGACTTTTTGATAATAATTTTGATATAAGTTCTCTTCATACAAATTATATCAAAGCTAAAATTAAATCTGTAACTAAAAACGACTTTTACAATGTAAATATTGAAAACTTAACCATTTTAGAGGATGAAGAATTAATAAAACAAATAAGTCATTTTTCTTACCAAGAACTCCTTGAATTAGATAAAAATACTAATTTTAATAATATAAGAGTTCAAAATGACAACAAAATACTTAATATTTCATTGAATTAACTCTTGATTATTGAAATTTATTCTTTAAAACATCTCAAAAAAACAGGTTAATAGAAATCCGGTGCCTAATTATGGTTTCCTATCTATTAGCTAAAGCTCAACCGGAGGCCTAATGAATATAGAAATATCGCTTGAAGATCTTTTAAAGAACGGATCTCATTTTGGACACAATAAAAAAAGATGGAATCCAAAAATGGATAAATACATCTATGGAGAAAAAAATGGCACACACATTTTAGATTTAAGAAAATCTCTTCCTTTAATTGAAAATGCATTAAAATTTGCCCATGAATCATCAAAAAATAATAAAAAATTTCTTTTTGTTTCAACAAAAAAACAGCACAGTGAAATTATTGAGAATATTGCTAAAGAAACAAATAATTACTTCGTAAACTTCAGGTGGCTTGGTGGTATGATCACTAATTGGAATACTGTTAAAAATTCCATCAATACTCTAAACAATTATGAAAATATCTTAAATTCTGAAGATACTGTCTTCACAAAAAAAGAATTATCAGACATAGAGAAAAAGAAAATTAGATTGGATAAGACACTTGGTGGAATAGTTGAAATGAAAACTACTCCAGATGTTATCTTTATAATCGACACTAATAGAGAACACATTGCTGTTTTAGAAGCCAGAAAATTAGGTATTCCAATAATAGGAATTGTAGACACTAACTGTGATCCAGATATGATTGATTATCCAATCCCTGCAAATGATGATGGTGTTAAATCTGTTCAATTTATTCTTGATAATTTTAAGAAAGTAATAATGTCTAATAAAGATAAATCATCAGAGGATAATAATACCAAAAATGACTAATATGGAATTAATAAAGAAGCTTAGAGATACTACTGGTAGTGGAATAGTAGATTGTAAAAAAGCATTATCTGAAAATAATAATGATATTGACTCAGCAATAAAATGGTTAAGAGAAAAAGGAATACTCAAGGCTCAAAAAAAACAAGATAGAGAAACTAATGAAGGTGTAGTATGTTTTTATAATAATACATCAAATACAGATTTCACTATTTGTAAAATTAAGTGTGAGACTGATTTTGTTGCTAAAAATGAAGATTTTTTAGAATTTGCAGAGACTTTATCTAAGTCCATTCATTACAACAAAAACATAAATGATCATGGGACAGATGAAAATCTTGTTGATTTAGAAATAGACAATAAACCTTTAGGCGAATGTCTCACTGATTTAATATCTAAAATTGGTGAAAATATTCAAATTGTTTACTATAAAAAATATTATTCAAAAAAATCAGTTTTTATTAGTTATCTTCATAATAAGTATAATTCTAATTGTTCCAAAATAGGTTCTGTAGTTGAGATTTCAACAGATAATGTAGACTCTACATTAAAATTAGTTGATGAATTAAAAGTTATTGCAATGCAAATATCAGCTATGAAGCCTATGGGTATTGATGAAAGTTCAATAAATTCTAAAATCATAGAAGATGAAAAAGATATTATTTTAAAGCAAATGAACAATGTACCCGATGATAAAAAAGATCAAATTATCAAAGGAAAACTTAATAAATTTTTAAGGGAGAATACCCTTTTAGGTCAAGCATTAATCACTGATCCTAAGAAGAGTGTTAGCTCTTATTTGAGTGAAATTTCTAAAAATAATAATATAAGCCTTAACATTGCATCTATGGATTTATATACTATTTAATAATGTATAAAAATATCATGCTAAAGATATCTGGTGAGTCTTTAGCAGGATCAAATGAACAAGGTTTCGATTTTGATATTTTAAATGACTTAGCCAATAGTATTAAGAAACTTCATACTAAAAACTTAAAGATATCTATTGTATTGGGTGGAGGAAACTTTATAAGAGGATCTTCTTTTTCAAATGGAGTAGTTGATAGAGTCACTTCTGATTATATGGGTATGCTAGGAACTGTAATAAATTCTCTAGCATTACAATCTAACCTCAAGAAAATTGGTGTTGAGTCAAGAGTAATGACAGCAATTAGTATCAATAGAGTTGCAGAACCATATATAAAAAATAAAGCAACAAGCCATTTAAATAAAAATAGAGTAGTAATTTTTGCTTCAGGAACAGGAAATCCATTTTTTTCTACTGACACTGCAGCTGTTTTAAGAGCTTCAGAAATGAAATCTGATGTAATTTTTAAAGGCACAAAAGTAGATGGAATATATGATAAAGACCCTGTAAAAAACAAAGATGCTAAGAAGATATCTAAGATTTCTTATTCAGATTACTTAAATAAAGACATTAAAGTTATGGACGCTACTGCAATAAGTTTAGCGAAAGATAGATCACTGCCTATAATAATATTTTCGATATTAAATACATCTAATATTTCAGAAATTTTAGATGGGAAAGGTTCATACTCTATTATTGAATAAATATAATGTTTAAAGAAAATAAATGTTCTAAAGAAATGAGTATTACTTTTGATGCATTCACAAATGAATTAAAAAATATTAGAACAGGAAGAGTTTCGCCAGATATACTAAAATCAATCATGATTGATAATTATGGATCAAATATGCCACTTACTCAATTAGCAAACATTAATAATTTAGACAATATGACATTAAACATTACACTTTGGGATGCTTCTTTAATTAAAAGTGTAGAGAAAAATATTCTTGAGTCTAATTTAGGAGTTACACCTCAATCTGATGGTCAAAACATATTACTTAAATTTCCTGAACTAACTTCTGAAAGAAGAAAAGAATTAGTAAAAATAATATCTGATATATCAGAAAAATTTAAAGTATCCATTAGAAATATACGAAGAAAATATATAGACGAAGTAAAGGAATTAGAAAAAAATAAATCAATCTCTATAGATGAAAGTAAAAAATTTCAAGAAGTAATACAATCTTACACTGATGACTCAGTAAAAAAAATAGACTCAACTTCTAAATCAAAAGAGTCAGAAATTTTAAAAATTTAACTTTGTCAAACTCTCTTAGACATATTTCTTTTATTATGGATGGTAATAATAGATGGTCAAAAAAAAACTCACAATCTAAGATAAAGTCATATTCAAAAGGAGCTCAAAAACTTTTGACGATTAGCAAAAAAATATTTGATAATTATAATGTAGAATACATCTCTGCATTTGCTCTATCTAATAATAATTTAAATAGATCTAAATCATTAATCGATATTTTAAAAAAAATTTTAAAAAATTCTCTTGATGACGAACAAAGTATTTTGAAGTTAAATTTTCAAATCATTTTTTTAGGCGACTTAATTTTTTTAGGAAAAGACTTGAATAAAAAGATAATAAAAATACAAAATATTAACCGAAGTAAAAAACAAAAATTGATAATATTTTTAAATTATAGTGGAAGAAAAGATATTAATTTATTTTATACTAAAAATATAAATTCATCATTTTTTAATCTTAAACTTATTAATAAGCATTTACTCACAAAAAATATACCAGATCCAGAAATATTAATAAGAACTGGTGGTCATCAGAGAATAAGTGACTTTATGTTATATCAAATTGCATTCACTGAATTATTTTTTTTAAAAAAACTTTGGCCAGATATTTCTTTTACCAATGTAACAAAAATTATTAATAATTATAAATTAATCAACAGAAAATTTGGCTTATAATTTAAGAAGAATTTATTCAGGATTATTATTAGTTTTATCTGTAATTTTATCATATGTATTTGAAGCAGATTTAGTTTTATTATTCACCCTATCAATATTTATTATTTATGAGGTAATTAAAAACCAATTATTTAACAATAATTTATCTCTTTTATTAGTAATTATCTTTTTCATTTTTTATTTTACTGGTTTTTTAGCTACAGGTAATTTATTAACATTAATAATTATATTATTTATAATTTTTTTATCAGTATACCTTCATAAGTTATTTTTATTTTTCAATATAATATTGTTATTTTTCATAATTTCTTCTTATGAACTTTTAGGTATTAATAGAGATTTTTTTTATATGATTATTCTTGCTTCATTTATTAACGATACTACTGCTTATATTTTTGGTAATTTAATAAAAGGTCCACCAATTATTCCCAAAATAAGTCCTAATAAAACTTGGTCAGGTACCTTGCTATCTTTGTTAATTTCATTTTGTTTAATGTATTTTTTTTTCAAATTCACTATATTTATTTCGTTTTTATCTTCCATCCTTTTTTTTCTTGGAGATATTTATTTTTCATTTATAAAAAGAAAAAACAATATTAAAGATTTCTCTAATATTATTCCTGGTCATGGAGGTCTTTTAGATAGAATTGATAGTTTTGTATTTCCAATTATACTAATAAATTTATCTATATAGAATGAAACCAAAAATCTTAATACTAGGTGCTACCGGAGTTTTAGGTATTAAATTAATTAAATATCTACGTTCACAAAATTTAAAGGTTCATACTGCTGTTTGCTACCAAAACTTTTCGCTTTTAAACAAGCTTTCTATTAAGTACAAAATACATCGTACTTTTTCATTCAGCAAAATTAAAGATAATCTTTATTTGGAGTCAATTATTAAGAAAATTAATTTTGATATTATATATTGTCTAGACTCTAATCTAACTAGTTTTCCTCTAATAATAAAATCTTTGAATTTTCAAAAAAATTGTATTTTTGCCATAGCTAATAAAGATTTACTAATTGCTGGTGGTAGAATTTTAGTAGATGAAATATTAGCATCTAATAATTTAATTTGCCCATTAGACTCTGAACATTTTTCATTAATTGATTTATTCACTTTAAATAAAAATGATATTAAAAAGATTTATATCACTGCATCAGGTGGGCCATTTTATTTTAAAAAAAAAAGTTTTGATAGAGTATCTAAAGATGAGGTTTTAAATCATCCAAAATGGAAAATGGGAACAGATATCAGTATTGATTCATCTAATTTTATGAATAAGATTTTTGAAATATTTGAACTATCAAATATTTATAATATCTCTCTAAAAAAAATTGATTTTATGATTTCACAGGATGCTTATGTACACAGTGTAATAGTTTATAAAGATGGAAGATATTCATTTAATATATTTAAAAACGATATGCTAATACCATTGGTTAAACCTTTAGAACACTTTGGTTATTTTAAAAAGTTTAATACTAAATTAGATTTAGAAAATTATAAAAGTTTCAGATTAGGTTTTAGAAAAGCAGATAAAAGATTTAAGATATTTAAGAAAATTAATTCTATTAAAAAATTCAGCCATTGTGACCAAATTAATTTTTTAATTTTGAATAAAAAAGCTCATAGCTTATATATTTCAAACAAATTAAAATATAACAATATTATTGATTATGTGTTCAAGAAACTAAAGAAATTAAATAAAAATTATAAATTTCGAAATTTAAATGATATTGTCAAATATGTAAACAATGTACAAAATAAAATTTAATCAGATATTAATATATCTATTCTTCTCTATTTTTTTTGTAAGTAACTTATATGCAAAACCGATTAAATTTGAGGGATTAAAAAAACTTAGCATTAATGACTTACAAGCTATGACTGAATATCAATTATCTGATGAAGATTTTACAGGCAAGAGAGTCAATGAAGTTATAAAATCTTTTCTTAATTCAAATTTATTTTACGACATTGAATTAATTGAAAATAGTGAACAATATATTTTAATTTTAACTGAAAATTATTTAATTAAGAATATTTATATTAACAATAATATTCGTATTGATGATGAATCGTTATTCAATGTGTTATCGTCACAATCAGAAACTTTTATCGATAAAAATATAATTCTTAAAGATATCCAAACTTTAAAAAATTCATATCTTTCAATAGGTTTTAAAGATGCATCAGTAAGCTCAAAACTTGAAATTTTAAATGACTCTCATGTAAACTTAATATTTGAAATTAATGAAAATAAAGCTTTTAAAATTAAAAATGTAAATTTTCTTGGTAATATATATTTTTCTGATAGGTATTTAAGAGGTATTATTAATTCTAAACCTTTAAAGTCTTTCAATATTTTCTCTACTGGTTCTAATTTTAATAAGTCATTAATACAATTTGATTTAGTTAAACTAAATAATTTATATACAGATAGTGGTTTTAATAATGTCAGAGTAAATTACTCTCTTTCTAAAAATAACGAAAATTATCTTTTAGAATTTATAATTGATGAAAATGAAAGATCTAAAGTTAACAATATTTCAATAGAGGATTCTTTAAATGACAATGAATTCTCAGAATTTTTAAATGATACTTTAAAAAAACTACAAGATGAAATTACTGATAATGATAATTTTTATGACAAAAACAAGTTAGATAAATATTTACGAAAACTAAATAAAAAATTACTAATTAAAAACTTTAACGAAAATATATACGATTATTCTATATCCAAAATTAATGAAAATAGTATTGAAGTTTCGTATTTTTTAAAACAAACTGAAAAATATATCATTAACAGGATAAATATTTATGGAAATTCAATTACTAAAGATAAAACTATAAGATCTAGATTATCTTTCCAGCCAGGTGATCAAATCTTTTCTAAAAATTTTATTAATGATAATAAAAAAGTTCTTAATAAAGAAAAATTTATTAATTCATCAAATATTGAATTAATATATGTAAATGACAATCAAGTTGATGTGGACATTGAAATATCTGAAAATAAAAAAACTGGTAATTTCTTTTTAGCTGGTGGTTATGATCAAGATCAAGGAGTGGGACTTAGTTTAGGTCTTTCAGATGATAATATATTAGGCTCAGGAAATAAAATAGACTC
>CACBZW010000013.1 GCA_902543855.1 uncultured Alphaproteobacteria bacterium
CTTCTTTTCCAATTCCTTCGTTCTATTTTTAATTTTTAATGAGGGTAACTTTGATCCAAATCTATAATTAATTGGTTTTTTTCCTTTTAAAATTTTCTTTTGGAGTGCTTTTGGAAAACCTTTATATGGTTGACCTAATCGGCCACTAAAGAATTCGATGACTGATGCAGGAAAGCCAACATCCTTTTTAGAGTCTAAAACATCTTGAATTTGAATATTATTTGCCAACATGTAAATTGCCATATCACCAACAACCTTAGATATAGGTGTAACTTTAATTACATCACCAAATATTTTGTTCACTTCGGCATACATTGATGCAAGTTCTGGCCATCTCTCGTCTGTAATACCCATTGACCTTGCTTGCTCTCTTAAATTAGTGTACTGGCCTCCTGGCATCTGATGTAAATATACCTCTGACATACTAGTGCGAGTTTTACTTTCGAAAGGTTGGTATTGTTTTCTAACACCTTCCCAATAATTTGCAGCAGTCCTGACAACAGCAGAAGAAATTTTTGGATCTCTTTTATTGCCATCAAGAGACTCTAAAACTGCACCAAAACTAGGTTGCGATGTGAAGCCAGACCAAGAGTCAATTGCTACATCAACAATATCTACCCCTGCTTCTGAGGCACTAAGCAATGTTGCAACACCATTTCCACTTGTATCGTGAGTATGAAAATGAATTGGAATTTTTATGCTTTTTTTTAATTCTTTGAATAAAATTTTTGCTGCCTTGGGTTTACACAAACCTGCCATATCTTTGATTGCAAGAAAGTGAACTCCCATTTTCTCAAGCTTTTGCGCCATTTTTAAGTAGTAATCAAGTGTATATTTTTTCTCTGCTGGAGACGATAAATCGCCAGAATAACAAATAGAAGCTTCACAGATTTTTCCAGATTTTAATACTTCGTCAATAGAGACTCTCATATTTTCAATCCAGTTTAGTGCATCAAATATTCTAAAAACGTCAATCCCAGACTGAGCGGAGAGTTGTATAAACCTTCTTAAAACATTATCAGGATAGTTTGTATATCCAAGAGCATTCGATCCTCTGAATAACATTTGTAATAGGGCTGAAGGCATTTGTTCACGTAACTTTTCTAGACGTTCCCATGGGTCCTCTTTTAAGAATCTTAATGCAACATCAAAAGTTGCACCACCCCAACACTCAACTGAGAATAGATTTTTAAGTCTTTCTTCATATAAGTCAGTTATGCCTAACATATCTTGTGTTCTCATTCGAGTTGCAATCAAAGATTGATGAGCATCTCTAAAGGTAGTGTCTGTAATCAATAATTGTTTTTCTTTTAACACAGTCTCAGCAACAGCAGATGGACCATTAGTATCTAAAATTTGTTTATATGTTTTATTGACAGTCTCTTGTGCTTTTTTTGATCTAGATATTCCATAGTCTGAGAGTTTTGCTGGTGTTGTCTCCCTTAATTTTGGTCTATTAGCGACTTCTGCGTTACCATTAACAATAACTTCGGCTAAGAAGTTTAATGTTTTGGTTGCCCTATCTTTTCGATCAGAGAATTGAAATAAACTTTTTTCACTATCTATAAATTTTGTATGGTATTTGAAAACATCGAAACCTTTGTGGTTAATTAACTTTAATAAAAAAGGTATATTTGTTTTTACACCTCTGACGCGAAATTCACTCAATGCTCTATTCATTCGTCTCTTTGCTTCAATAGGGGTTTGGCCTTTTGCAGTTACTTTAACTAAAAGAGAGTCATAATAAGGAGTAATAACCGTACCAGTAGATGCAGTTCCAGCATCTAGTCTTATTCCCAAGCCACTTGCAGATCTATAAACATTAATTTTACCGTAATCTGGGGCAAAATCATTAGCGGCATCTTCTGTTGTAACCCTTGATTGGATAGCATGACCTTTCATATGAATGTCTTTTTGAGTTGGCACACCACATATATCATCTCCAATTTTAGAACCAGCTGCTAATAGGAACTGAGCTTTTACTATATCAATACCAGTGATCTCTTCTGTTACAGTGTGTTCAACTTGAACTCTTGGATTAACTTCAATGAAGAAGAAATCTCTAGATTTAGCATCCATTAAGAACTCTACAGTTCCCGCACATGAATAATTAACTTGTTTTCCTATTCTAACACCTGCGTTACAAATCTCATTTCTCTCTTTGTCAGATAGGTAGGCAGCAGGAGCTCTTTCTACTACCTTTTGATGTCGCCTTTGAAGAGAACAATCTCTTTCAAAAAGGTGAACTATATTTCCATACGTATCGCCAATTATCTGGACTTCAACATGAAAAGCTTTTTCGATTAACTTTTCAAAAAATACGTCATCTTTTCCAAAAGCACTTTTAGCTTCTCTCCTAGCGGTGTTGATTTGATTTTCTAATTCTGTTTCTTTTCTGATCACTCGCATTCCACGACCGCCACCACCCCAGGATGCTTTGAGCATAATTGGATAACCAATTTTTTTTGCAAGATCTTTACATCTTTTTAAATCTTTTGGTAAGGGTCCTGTGGAAGGTATGGTTGGTACTTTAGCTTTGCCTGCGGTTTTTTTAGCTTCTACTTTATTTCCAAGTGATCGCATAATCTTTGGAGAGGGTCCAACGAAAATAATATTATGTTTTGCACATTCATCAGCAAATTCTGGGTTTTCAGATAAGAAGCCATATCCTGGATGGATGGCATCACAACCTGAATTAAGAGCAATTTGTACGATACCTTTGTAATCTAGGTAAGCCTGAATAGGACCTAATCCTGATCCAACAAGATAGCTTTCGTCTGTTTTGAAGCGGTGCAATGCAAAACGATCCTCGTACGAGTAAATGGATACAGTCCTAAAGCCCAATTCAGTTGCTGCACGAGATATTCTAATTGCAATTTCACTTCTGTTAGCAATTAATATTTTCTTAATTTGTTTCATAATGCTAAATAAGTTTATTTTTATACATTATTCTGTTTTTTTTCATAGACAATCTATAGGAAATTAGGGTTTTTTTACTTTTATAGCCTTTCTTCTGTTTGGATAACAGTCTGTGCAAATTTTGCATTCAACACCAAAGCAGCTTCTAGCTTTGCAATATTCTCTTCCATAAAAAATCATTTGTAAATGAAGTCTGTTCCAGGTTGCTTCAGGAAATAATTTTTTAATATCTAATTCAGTTTGAACTACATTTTTACCATTTGTCAGACCCCACCTTTGTGCTAGACGGTGAATATGTGTATCTACAGGGAATGCGGGGTGACCAAAACCTTGGGACATTACTACACTCGCTGTTTTATGGCCAACTCCAGGTAAATTTTCAAGATCTTCAAAATTCTCTGGAACTCTACCATTGTATTTTTTAATTAATATTTTTGAGAGTTTAGAAATAGCTTTTGATTTTTTAGGTGCAAGTCCACATGGTTTAATGATTTTATAAATTTTATTAACAGGCACCTTTGCCATATCATGGGGATTATTTGCCGTTTTAAATAGTAAAGGTGTAATCTTATTCACACGTTCGTCTGTGCATTGAGCACTTAATAAAACTGCTATTAAAAGCTCATATACATTTTTATGTTTAAGAGGGATTGGAATATTTGGATAAAATTTGTTTAAATTATCCAATACTACGTTTGCTCTTTCTTGTTTTTTCATATTATTATTGGTGTGCTATTAAATCTATTATAAATATAAATATAATTTTATAAACTTATTGAAATGACAAGAAAGCTTCATATCAAACCAAATAGGAGTCTGACAAATCTTCAAATTCTATTTTTTTTATTCATTACAGGTTTCTTGATCATTTTTATTGGTGGAAGATTTTTATTGGTCGGTGCTTGGCCGATAATTATATTTGGTATTGTTGAATTTTCTATTTTGGTCGTATGTACTTATTATTTTGTAAAGAGTTTAAAAAAAACAGAAAAAATTTCATTAGAATCAAAATCTATGCAATTAGAGCGGCTTGATGGAGATGAGGTTATTGAACAAAATAGTTATAATTTAAATTGGTTGAAGATAAAGAATGAAAAAAATTCATTAAGCGTAAATTATGCTGGAAAGAAAAAATTCTTCGCTAGTTTTTTGAGTGAGGATAGAAGGAAAAAATTAAAAAGAATTATTGAGAAGTACAGCTCCTCATCTAGCTAATCATATCTTTGAAAGTGTAAAAGCCTTTTTCCTTTGATGATAACCATACTGCTGCTTGAATAGCTCCATCAGAAAAAATTTTTCTGTTGTGGGCCTTGTGTGTTAATTCTACAGACTCATTATCACCGTGAAATATGACCGTATGTTCACCTGGAATATTTCCACCTCTAATAGAGGAGAAACCAATTTCATTTTCTTTTCTTTGGCCTTCTTGATCCTGACGTTTAAAATTAAAATTTGATTTGGATAGCCCAAGCTCTGCTACAATCTCTTCTCCAAGCTTTAAAGCTGTTCCACTTGGTGCATCCTTTTTGTGTCGATGGTGTGTTTCTATTATTTCTATATCGAAATCTTTTAAATGTTTTGCGGCTTTTCTTGCTATTTCAAAAAATGTATTAACTCCATAACTCATATTTGGTGCGTAAAATACTTTTGTTGAATTACTTGTTTGCTTTAAAAGGTTAAAATGAACCTCATCTAGTCCAGTCGTTCCAATAACTAAACCAGTATTATTAGAAACGGCAGCTTCCGTGAAATTAAATAAGGCCTTAGGTGTTGTAAAATCTATAACTATATCTGCTTTTTCAAATGATTCTTCCCTAGTAGTAAAAACATTTTCTTGAATTTGATTTTTATTGATAAAGCTAGGGTCAATATCTTTAACATCAAATACTCCAACGAGCTCAACGTTATTATTCGATAAAGCAGAATTTATGAGATTATTTCCCATTCTTCCTAATGCCCCTGCAATAGCTATTTTTATTCTATACATGATTAAGACTTGTTATACATAAATTAGCAGATATGGAATAGCAAAATTATTAAATTTTATGCTAAAATTAACTTATGATTAGACTTGCACTTATTCTTCTTATTTTATTACTAGCTAGTTTATTAATATTTAATAAGAAATTTAGGGAGGCTTTTACAATATCAGTAATACCCCTAGTCTTACTAGTTGTAGGACTTATCGGATATATGATTTACTATATGTTCAGCACTAACTATTTTTCTTAGAGTTTTTAAAATTATGAATTATGTACCTTGCTCGGTTTTAAAACCTAAATTAATCCAATCAATTAAACCTTTGTCCATTTCATAAATATTTCCCTGATAACCTTCTGAAACTAGATTATCTGCAACTTTTTTAGAGGTAATACCTGCAGTACAGTGAATAATAATATCCTTATTATCTGGGTTTATGGAGTTGATTTTTTCAACAGTTATTTCTTTAAAAGGAATATTGTGTGAGTTTTCAATTCGAATCATATTGTGCTCTTTTGGATATCTAACATCAATCACAATTGCACCCTCTTGAATTCTTTTAAACGACTCTTCGGTATCTATAGGTGTGTATTTCATTGTATTACTCTGAGCAAATAATAAATTAGTTAACAGAAAAAAAAATAGAAAAAAAATTTTTAGTAAATTCATTTTTATTAATTTTTAAAGCGAGAATGGCAACTCTTACAGCTTCCAAAAAGATTTTGGTGGAATTGCATAACATTTTCAAATTCTCCTTCTTGAGCAGAAAGTTTGGCAAGCGTTGCACTGTTCTCGGTCTCTTTTGCAATTTGATTAAATAATTCCCTATTGTCAATTATGTCAGTACTAGCTTTTGACTTACCACCAAAAGAGTCATCTGGGAATAAAGTCGGATATACTCTCATAATCTCTTCGATTTCTTCATAAATTGACGCTAGGTCATCATTTATTTCATTTTCTCTGATCAAGTTATTTGCTGCCCTCATGAGTTTGTTATAATCTCTCATTAATTCTTGTCTATCAGATATTGGGTTTGCATAGAGTAATGACTGTGCAAGAAGAAAAAAAATTAAAATTAGTTTAAACATAACTTATTAACGTAACATAAAAAATTATAGACTTATTTTTTTGTAAATTTTTTAATAGTGTCATTAAATATTATCTTTCCTGAGTCCAAAATTACTAAATAATCTGCAAAATCTTTTATATAGGTTAAATTATGTAAAGTTAATACGATAGTTTTATTTTTCATTTTAGACAAAGATGAAAAAAAAGATTTTTCACTCTCAAGGTCTAGATTTTGATTAGGTTCGTCAAGTATAATTAAATCTTGTTCGAAACTCATAAATCTAGATATAAACACTTTCTGCTTTTCCCCTTCCGATAAATTTTGAAACTTACGCTTTTTTAATTTATTTAAATTGAAAAGATTAAAATAAGATTTATTAACCTTGGATTTCTTAATATTGCTTAATAATAAAAAATTATCTTCTAGACTTTTATTTAAAGAAATAGGTTTTTGAAAAAGCATCGGAATAGGTTCAGAGTAGTCAGATTTAATTGATCCTTTACTAGGAAAAATAATTTTATTTATAATTTTTATTAAGGAACTTTTACCAGAACCATTTTTTCCAGTGATTACTGTAATTTTGTTCCTTCTAATATTTAGATTGATATTTGAAAGTATATTTTTTCCATTAATTGCATATGAAATATTATTAATTTTAATCATTTTTTATTTAAAAAGTTAAGAGATATTGAAATTAAAAGTGTCAGAGAGATAAGAATAACTCCTAAAATAATACCTAGTGAGACATTGCCTTTAGATGTTTCTAATGCAATTGTAGCTGTCATGTTTCTTGTGAAGTGATCAATTGAACCTCCTACTATTGCTGCCGCACCGTACTCACTAATAGCTCGGCCAAAACCTAATAAAAGAACTGTTATGTAGATATTTGTTTTATTTGAAAAGAGTATGAAAATTATATCTTTTTTGGACGCTCCATAAGACATTAATTCATCTCTATAAATTGGGTAATCCTCTTCTATGTTTTTAATTATTAAAGTAATCATAATTGGGAAGATAATTACGATCTGGGCAATGATCATTGCTATAGGTGAGTATAAAATTTCCATCCAACCTAAGGGGCCAGATCTACTTATGAGTATATAGACTAATAGCCCTGCGCATACGGGAGGGATAGAGGTAAGAGAGCTCAAGAAAATTACAATTGGTTTTTTTAATTGGAATTGATAAATAGCAATTAAATATCCAAAAATCATTGATAAAAAAAATGCAATTAATGTTGAAAAAATACTTACATAAATTGTAATAAAAACTGCGGATTGTATTTTTTCAAAAGTTAGCATTTAGGTAATATTAATTGGTATGAAACAACTTTTCACCGTTATATGTAAACCTATTAATAACATCTTTGCCCTCACCTGCAATCAACCATTCAATGAACTTCTGAGATTTATTATACTCAACATGAGGAAATTTTTCAGGATTGACTGCAATAATTCCATAAGGATTATGTAATTCATCACCACCCTCAAAAAGAATTTTTAAATTATTTTTATTTTTAAAAGATAGCCAGGTGCCTTTGTCACTTATCGTATAGGCATCAATTTCAGAGGCAATATTTAATGTATTGGCCATGCTTGTTCCAGTTTTTATATATTTATCAGAGTCAAATTTTTTGATATTTACCAAACTCCATAATTCTTGTTCTTTTTTATGAGTTCCAGAATTATCATCTCTTGAAATAAATTTGTATTCTGAGTTATATATTTTTTTTAATGCGGATAAAATATCTTCCTCTTGTGATATTTTCAGTGGGTCAGATTTTGGACCAACTAAAATAAACTTATTGTACATAACCTCATATCTTTGAACACCGTAGCCCTCATCTATAAATTCTAATTCATCTTTTATTGAATGAACAAATAATAAATCTCCATCGCCCCTTTTTGCGTTTGCAATAGCATTGCCAGTTCCAACTGCAATAGGTCTTATACTTATTCCAGTTTTATTTTTAAATTCTGATGCTAAGAGATCAAGCAAACCCGTATTAGCAATGCTTGTTGTAGACTGAATGATTATAAAATCTTTAGAATAAACGCTTAGGGAAAAAAATAAAAATAACGATAAAAATAAATTTTTTAATTTCATTTATAATCAACAATATTAACATACATAATTGAAGATAATGAAGTTAGCAAACAGCGCAGATAATTACGGTTTAATTAGCAAGTTATTTCATTGGATTATGGCCGCTCTTATAATTGCAACATACTTACTAGGCAAAAATTTAGAGAATAATTTCGAGTATTACTATGAGATATTGATGATACACAACACACTAGGCCTTTCAATACTTGTCCTAGCCATTTTTAGATTAAGCTGGAAATTTATCAATATTAGGCCCAAGCCCATCTTAAAAAATAAAATATTAATTTATGTTGCGAAAACTAACTATTTTTTATTTTACTCAATATTTTTTTTACAACCAATATCTGGATACATCCTTACAAACTTGCAAGGTGACACGGTAATGTTTTTAAATTTTGAATTAATAAATTTATTAGATCACAACAGTGATTTAAGGCACTTGTTCAAAAGTTTCCATGAATATTCTAGTAATGTTTTATTAGTTTTATTTTTTATACATTCAGGAGCCGCACTTATGCACCATTTTGTATTTAAAGATAGAACTTTAAAAAGAATGACTTTTGATAGTGATTAATATTTTAAAGCCACTCGGGTACGGGAAGTTTTTTTGATATCAGATATTCTTTGTTATATAACTTACTAAAATACTTGTTAGCATCATCACACAGAATTGTAACAATGTTTTTACCTGGTCCCATTTCTTTAGCCATTTCGATAGCCCCTGCTACGTTTACTCCAGAACTAGAGCCAAGAAATAAGCCTTCTGTTTTGACCATTTTATATAATAGTTCAAACGCTTCATAATCAGTAATATGGTATGAGAAATCAATAAGGGAAGGTTCAACATTTTTTGTCACTCTATACTGGCCTATTCCCTCAGTTTCTGATGGATCGCCTTTAACTTCCAATTTAGAATATTTAAAATAATTATACATTTGAGCACCTTGTGGATCTGTGCAAGCTATTTTTATATTTAAATTTAATTCTTTGAGTCCAATAGATGTACCTGCTAATGTTCCACCCGACCCAATTGCACAAGTAAAACCATCTACTTTTCCTTCAAGCTGATTGAATATTTCTTTAGCTGTGGTTTTTGCGTGAAATTTGTAATTTGCTGTGTTGTCAAATTGGTTTGCCCACATAACTGAAGTCTCTCCTTTTGATTGTAGATCTTCAACTAACCTCTTTGATACATGCTGATAATTACCCGGATCAGAATAAGGTTTAGTTGGCACAACTTTAAGCTTTGCCCCCATATTCCTTAAAATGCTTTGCTTCTCCTCTGATGCACCGTCAGGCATTACAATTATAGTTTTGTATCCTCTAGCATTGTTAATCATTGTTAAAGCAATACCTGTGTTTCCAAAGGTACCCTCAACGACAGTACCGCCTGGTTCAATTAAATTATTCTCTTCAGCATCAAGAATTATACCCAATGCCGTTCTATCTTTGATAGAACCAGCTGGATTCATAAATTCTGCTTTACCATAAATATTACAACCCGTAATTTCAGATGGATATTTGAGTTTAATAAGTGGCGTATTGCCAATAAAATCAACTATGTCTCTCATTTAAATCTTTGATAGGGCTTGGTCTAAATCTGAGATCAAATCATCTACATCTTCAATACCCACAGATATTCTTAGTAATGTTTCTGATATGCCTAATTTTTCTCTAATTGATGGATCTATAGAAGCATGGGTCATGATGGCTGGATGCTCGATCAAACTTTCGACTCCTCCTAGGCTTTCCGCGAGTGTAAATAAATTTAAATTTTTTAGAAAAGTTTTTACCCCATTAATATCTGAGTCAATTACAAAAGACATCATTCCACCAAAACCATCCATTTGTTTTTCTGCAATTTCCTTGTGCCTTTTATCATTACCCGGAAAAAAAACTTTTTCTATCTTAGGATGATTTGATAAATAATTAGACACAGCAATAGCATTTTCATTATGTTGCTTCATTCTTACAGATAGTGTTTTGATGCTTCTTGTTAATAAATAACAATCAAAGGGAGAAGGAACAGCCCCAACTGCATTTTGAATAAAAGAAATTTTTTCAGCGTACTCCTTATTTTCTTTAATAACAATAGACCCGCCAACAATATCTGAATGACCTCCTAAATATTTTGTTGAAGAACTCACTACCATATCTGCACCTAATTCAAGTGGTCTCTGATTATATGGAGAGGCAAATGTATTGTCACAAATCACAGGTAATTTAAACTCACTTGCAATATTAACAGTGTTTTTAATATCAATAATTTTCATTAAAGGATTTGAAGGTGTTTCAATCCATATAAATTTTGTGTTTTCTTTTATTTCATCATTCCAGTTTATATTTTTATCAAAGTCGATGTAAGTTACGTCAATGTTTGTTTTAACTTTATCGAATAACCTACGAGTACCCCCATATACATCATCAGAACAAACTATATGGTAGTTTGTGCCAAATAGGTCACAAACTGTATTTATTGCTGACATACCAGATGCAAATGCAAAAGCTTTATCTCCAGCCTCAATTTGTGCCAGTAATTTTTCTAATATATCTCTTGAAGGATTTTTGGTTCTAGCATATTCATACTCAAAATTTCCGGGTTCCGTTTGTTTGAAGGTTGATGAAAGATGTATTGGTGGCATAACTGCACCAGTTTCTTTATCTGGGCCATGCCCAGAATGAATTACTTTTGTATTAAATTTTTTTTTCACAGCTCAATTTATAACTAATTAATTTTTAAATAACATCTATAACGATATTTTTCTTATTTGATAGGCTTTTTAAATTATAAGAAATCTGTTTCATATCAACCAAAATTCGAATATTATACTCGTCCCCTAGCCGCTTGGGTTGAGACATTGTCGAGGAGGAAGGTGGCAAGGGGCAATAAATTTCATTATTTCGTTAATCTATTTTCTTAACAAATTGATTAATTTAAGTTTCCTTTGACACCATTTGATTAAGATTTTCAATTTTCATATCAACAGACAAATCATTTGGCATTAACTTTTTCATTTCTTGATAAACCTTAAGTGCTCCATCATAATTTTTGTAGCTTATAAGAATTCTACTCAAACCATCTAATGCACCAAAATGTCTTGGTTCAAGATACAATGTAGCTTCAATATCTCTCATAGAGTTTTCATAGTCTCCCATCATAAAATAAAAAGTTGCCCTTTTGTTGTATGCCTCCGCATAATTTGGCTCTAACTCAATAGCAAGAGTCAAAGCTGATATTGCAGATTGGTAGTTTCTAGATTCAAAAAAATCTGAAATATTATCCATTACTATTTTTACATCTGGATTTTCAATTTTCATCCATTCTCCCCATATTTTTGATATAATTAGACTTTGTTCTTTTGAGTCCTTTACCTCGGAGAGCTGACTGAATAATTCGTCAAGTTTTGGGCTATTTTGATCTGCGTAACTATATGATATGTTCAAAAATAGGGCGAATATAATTAAAATGATTTTCATCTATATTGTTTAATTACGCATATAATTATTATGCAGTTTAAAAAATTAATTTACACCAGTTTATGCCTTTTACTTTTTAACACTATATCGATTGCAGAAACTATTGAAAAAATTGAGTTTAGTGAAACACAAGCAGTGATTGAAAGTCAACTAAAGGCCTTCATTAACAAAGATGCTGAAGGGGCTTTCTTCCATGCCTCACCTTACATCAAAATGAGGTTCAACAATCCTCAAGATTTTATGAGTATGGTGAAAAACTATTATGAGCCTGTTTATAACCCTAAAAATTACTATTTTATGGAATCAAAATTTTTTGAAGGAGCAGTATATCATCAACTACAAATCGTCTCGCAAGATAATGTTTCTTATTTAGCAATGTACTCACTCATTAAAGACAAGGGAGAGTGGAAAATTTCAGGATGCTCCATCTACCCAATGGAAAAGCAATCAATTTAGCTTTTTTAATTTAGAATAAACAAGATATCCAGAAATTATTATTAAAATAGCACCGCATAATTCTATAATTGAGGGGTAGTGATTGAAAACAACAATACTAATTACTATTCCAAAAATGATCTGTGAATAATGTGTGATGCTAAAAAATGAAGCTTCTATTCTCCTAAGAGAATAAATTAAGATCATCATGGCCACACCATCAATAAGACCCGCGCCTACCATTATTAAAAAATCGTACAAAGTGATATATTTGTAATGGTTAATTGAAAATACTGTGAAAATTATGCCAGTAATTCCCATACTATAAAAAGTCAAGGCCATAGTTCTTTCAGATTTCCCATAAACTCGCACTGTAAAATCTAGACACGCCAATGAAATTACTCCTAATATAAGAAATATTACTCCCAAAGCATTAAAACCTGCGTTTAAACTAAAACCTGAGACCATAAAAACAGCAATCATAGCTAGTATTAAAGAAATTATTTTTGATAGGTAAATCGATTCTTTTAAAATTACTATTCCCATAATTGAGAGTAACACGGGAGCTGACAAAATTATTGGATAAGCAATAGATAAAGGTAATAAAATGATACCTTTTACAACAAAATAATAGGTCAAAGTCATTAAGATACCTCTTATAAAATGAAGTTTATAATTGCTTGTTTTTATTTCTTCTAAACTCTTTCTGTACAACAAATAAAAGAGCACTGGGATAATCGCGGAGAAACTTGCTATGGAAAATATAACTGTGTCTTTATATAAATCTCCAATTAACTTTATAATAGTGTCTGCAATAGAAAATAAGAAAAAGGCAACAGTGCCTAGTATGTAAATTATGTGTTTTTTACTCTCTAATTGAGACATTGAATTTACTTCTATATCTCATTACTAAGATTAATACGAACAATTTAATGGTAAGCGGTAAGAAAAAATAAAAAATCATAATATTTGGAATATTTGGGTGAATTGTAAAATTTATTGATTGTAAGTAACCATATCCCGTTAGTGCTATACCAGCAGCAATTCCTATAGCAGCTTTTCTTATAATTGAGAAAAATGAAGTAAAAAACTGTGATAAACGATTTTCATTATTTACATCTAATATATCAGCTAACTCAATTTGGGGTATTATAAGATCAATTCCTATACCAATTCCTGTAATAAGAATGACAACTATATATATATGCCAATAGTCACTGCTAGTGAAAATAACAAATAAAAAGCCAAAAATAGTTATACTGGTTCCAATCTGCAATAAAAACATATTTGAAAATTTTTTTCCAAAAAAATACCAAAATGGTGTTGAAATTAATGTTATAAGAAAATACAAAATTAATAAATGGCCTGCATAATCACTAAGACCCAAGTATTCAGACACAAATATAATAAATAAATTTGCAGTAAAATTATTAGCAAGTAAATTAAAAAATGTAATGTAAGAAAAAGGTAAAATTTTTTTATTTTTTTTAATGAAAGTTTTTAATTTTATCCAAGAAATTTCATTTGGCTTGTAGTTCAGTTCATCATCATAGAAAAAATAAAAAATTAATCCCCCTATAATTGCAAGAGAAATAAAAATAAAACCACTTGTTTTTATAACGTCTGGGTTTAATAGTTCAACATTATTTAAATTTGAAATAGTCGTTGGAATAATAAGAGCTGCAAGAACTCCTAATATTGCAAAAACTTCTTTGACTGCTGCCAAACGAAATCTTTTTTTTAAAATTTTTTTTTGATCAATAACTATAGAGTCGTAAGGAATGATTGCAATTGAGTAACTCATCAATGCTAAGTTATAAAAGAAAATAAAATAATAAATATTAGAAGATTGGAAAACGTAAAGGCCAAATAAAGAAAAAATAAATATTATTATTCCTAAAAGAATTTGATTTTTTCTTGATCGGCCTGAAATAATTCTTTTTTCTGTTAAATAACCAATTAAAAAGTCTGAGAAGACATCAAAAAATCTAGATATTAGTATTACTAGTCCGATAACACTTAAAGAGATACCAATTGATAAATTGTAAAAAGTAGGCAAAAAAACAAATAATAATAAAAAACTCCCAGCAAGGTAAAATGACTGAAAACTATAGGATAAAATCGATTTTAAGTTCATTTTTGGATATTTAATACTTGAACAACTTTGACTATATCAAAATATTTATTAGTGTTCAGTTAGCATTCATGCGGGGGCTGATTCGGTATCTCACTTTCCTCCTCTATATGTCGAGTCAGCCGTTCCTCTACCCTCTATATCTAGTATTTTTCTCTTAAATTTTACGCCCCACATATATCCACCGAGATCTCCATTTTTTCTTACTACTCTGTGACAAGGTACCAATAATCCAACAGGATTTTTACCAACTGCTGAAGCTATAGCTCTTACTGCATCTGGTCTCTTTATTTTTTTAGCAAGCTCGCTGTAGGAAACTGTGTGACCATAAGGAATTTTAGTAATTTCTGTCCAAACTTTTTTTTGTAATGTAGTTCCATCGAGGAATTTTATTTTTATATTTTTTTGTTTAGAAATTTTACCTTTCAATAGGTTATTTATTAATATTTTTGCTTTTTTTAATTTTAAACCTTTAGTTGGGTTATATAAATTAAGTATGTTCTTAATGCTTTTATCATTATGTTTTATAAGAAAGTGAACTCCCTCTGAACTATCTAGAACAAAAAGTTTAATTGTTGGTGTTTCGATAAAATCAAAACAATAATTCATTAATTAAACATTTTTTTTACTTTATCAAAAAACCCTTCTGTCATTTTAGAATTTTTCTTAGTAAGGGTTTCATTAAATTGATTTAAAAGTTTCTCTTGATCTGAAGATAAGTTTACAGGTGTTTCAGCATGCACTTTAACAATCATATCACCTCTTGTGTTTGTTCTCAGAATACTCATACCTTTGCCTTTAATTCTAAGTTTATGACCTGACTGCATTCCTTTTGGTATGGAAACATTAACCATTTTTTTTTCTATAGTAGGAACTTCTATATTTCCGCCCAGAGTTGCTGTGGTAAAAGGTATAGCAACATCACAAATAATGTTATCTCGTTCTCTCTGGAAAAGTTTGTGGTTATTAATATTTATAAAAACGTAAAGGTCTCCATAGGAGCCACCTCTTTCTCCGGCCTCTCCTTCTCCGCTCATTCTAATTCTGTTACCTGTTTCAACTCCAGCAGGTATTTTGATTTGAATTTTTTTATTTTGTTTAATTCGTCCAGTATTACTGCATTTTGAGCATCGACCCTTCATTTCTTGCCCAGTTCCACCACATCTACCACAGGTCCTCTCCATTGAAAAAAACCCGCTCTGAGTCCTAACTTTTCCGTAACCTTGGCAAGTAGAACAACTTTTATAACTATGCTGTTCAGGGCAATTAATCATTTTGGGTATCGTTACTTCTAGTGATTTTCCACTAAAAGCCTCTTCTAGGTCAATAGTAACATCGTAGCGCAAATCATCCCCTCTACTTTCGCGCTGACCACCCTCACCAAATGCACCAAAAATATCTTCAAAAATATCTGAGAAACCACCAAAGCCCTGTTGGCCAAATCCACCGGCTCCACCACCACCTTGTTCAAAAGCAGCATGGCCAAATTGATCATAAGTTTGTCTTTTTTTTGGATCTTTTAAAATTTCATATGCTTGGCTCACATCTTTAAATTTTTGTTCAGCGGCAGAGTCACCCTGGTTTCGATCAGGATGATATTTCATTGCTAATTTTCGGTAAGCACTTTTTATTTCAGAGTCACTAGCTTCACGGGATATACCAAGAGTGTCATAAAAATCCTCAGCCATAATATTTTAAACCAAGCTAAGAGTTACTGTCCGCTTGCTTTTTTATCGTCGTCTACTTCTTCGTAATCTGCGTCTATAACATCATCATCGCTTTTAGTTTCACTGGTGTTGTCTTCTTGCTTAGGTTGTTCTGCACCAGGCGCCTCAGATGATTGTTGATCTTTGTACATCGCTTCGCCCATTTTCATAGATGATTGAGTTAGATCTTGTGTTTTTTGTTTTATGGTCTCAATTTCATTTTTTTCGAGCGCCTCTTTTAAATCATTTAAGTCTGCTTCTATTTTAGACTTATCTTCAGAGCTAATTTTGTCGCCATGCTCTTTTATATTTTTTTCCACTTGGAAGACAAGACTATCGGCTTGGTTTTTAACATCAACCTCTTCTCTTTTCTTCTTATCTGTTTCGGCATTGGCTTCAGCATCTTTAACCATTTTGTCAATCTCTTCATCTGATAGACCACCAGATGCTTGGATTTTAATTTGTTGTTCCTTTCCTGTAGATTTATCTTTTGCAGATACATTGACAATACCGTTAGCGTCAATGTCAAAAGTCACCTCAATTTGTGGTGTTCCTCTTGGAGCAGGAGGGATACCAACTAAATCGAATTGACCTAAAAGCTTGTTATCAGCGGCCATTTCTCTTTCACCCTGAAAGACCCTGATAGTAACTGCATTTTGATTGTCCTCAGCTGTTGAAAATACTTGGCTTTTCTTTGTAGGAACAGTCGTATTTCTTTCAATTAACTTAGTAAACACTCCACCTAGCGTTTCTATACCAAGAGAAAGTGGGGTCACATCTAAAAGTAAGACATCTTTTACATCACCTTGTAATACACCTGCCTGGATAGCTGCTCCCATAGCCACAACTTCATCAGGGTTAACACCTTTGCTAGGGTCTTTACCAAAAAAGTTTTTAACAATTTCTGTTACTTTTGGCATTCTTGTCATTCCACCTACTAAAATGACATCGTTTATGTCGCTTGCTGAAAGACCGGCGTCACTTAGAGCTTTTTTACAGGGTTCAATGGTATTTTGAAGCAAGTCGTCAACTAACTCTTCGAGCTTAGCTCTGGTAAGTTTTACATTTAAGTGTTTAGGCCCAGATTGATCGGCTGTAATAAAAGGTAAATTTACATCTGTTTGAGTTGAACTTGACAGTTCTATTTTTGCTTTTTCAGCAGCCTCTTTTAAACGTTGCAATGCTAATTTGTCATTTTTTAAATCTATACCTTGCTCTTTTTTGAATTCGCTAGCTAAAAAATCAATAATTCTTAAATCAAAATCTTCGCCACCCAAGTGTGTGTCACCATTTGTAGACTTAACTTCGAATACACCATCTCCAACTTCTAAAATTGATACATCAAATGTACCACCGCCTAAATCGTAGACAACTACAGTGCCTGATTGTTTTTTATCTAGTCCATATGCTAATGAAGCAGCGGTTGGTTCATTAATAATTCTTAAAACTTCTAAGCCAGCAATTTTGCCAGCATCTTTAGTTGCTTGCCTTTGTGCATCATTGAAATAAGCAGGAACAGTTATCACTGCTTGTGTAATAGTTTCTCCTGTATAAGACTCGGCTGTCTCTTTCATTTTTTGAAGAATAAAAGCAGAGATTTGACTAGGGCTATATTTTTCACCTTGAGCTTCGACCCATGCATCACCGTTATTACCTTTAATAATTTTAAATGGAGATAAGCCAACATCCTTTTTCACAGTGTCATCTTCAAAACTTCTGCCAATAAATCTTTTTACGGCATAAAGTGTATTTTCAGGGTTTGTGACCGCTTGTCTTTTTGCAGATTGACCAATTAGTTTTTCGCTTTCGGTAAAAGCTACAACAGAAGGTGTTGTTCTAGCGCCTTCTGAATTCTCTATTACCTTTGGATTCTTTCCATCCATTATTGCCACACAAGAGTTTGTGGTACCTAAATCAATTCCAATTACTTTAGCCATATTGTTTTTCCTACTTTAAAATTAAATAATCTTATATTCATATGGGTTGATACTTACTTAATTCAAGAGCATTAAAACTGTTGAATTTTCTTACTTTTCAGATTTCTCTTCTTCTTTGATGGCTTTATCATCTTGATTTTCTTGAGATTTTTTTGATACCCCTACCATTGCTGGTCTTAGTAACCTATCATGCAATGTGTAGCCTGGAATTAGTTCTTGAACAATAGTTCCGGGCTCACAGTCATTTTTTTCAATTTCCATCATAGCTTGGTGAAAATTATGGTCAAATTTTTGGTTTATACTTTCAATTTTTTTGATGCCAATTTTTTCAAAAGTGACCATAGTAGATTGTGCGATAAGATCTAAACCATCAACAACAGACTTAATGCTTTCATTAGATCTCACTTCCTCTGAAATACTTGATTTTGCTCTCTCGATATTGTCACCGATATTAATTATTTCTTTTGCAAAATTAGTAATACCATATTTAAGTGCATCTGATTGATCTTTTTCTGCCCTTTTTCTAAAGTTTTCTAATTCAGCAACAGCTCTTAGTCTTTGGTCTTTTAAACTCTCAATTTCCTGTTTGAGTTTTTGGATTTCATCTTCATTTGTATCTGAATTTTCATCTATATCAGTCTCAGTGTTTTCTTGATTTTCTGTAAAATCTTCTTGTTGTTGTTTAGCTTGATCTTCGTATTTTTTCTCTTCTTCCATAATAATTCCTTTATTTTTTTGATATTGTTTCAGACATATAGCTCACAATAGGAACAATTCGCTGATAATCAATTCTTTTTGGACCTATGACACCAATAGCAC
>CACBZW010000014.1 GCA_902543855.1 uncultured Alphaproteobacteria bacterium
ATTTCGTCCTCATTATAGGCGTGTAAACTATTATAAAAGAGCATGAGGATTAAAAACAAAATTTTTCGCATTATTTGAAGATAAATTAAACTTATGGTTTTAAAACAAATAAATTTGAGTCAGTCTCATCAGCTATAATGTAAATATTTCCTGATTTATCTATTTCCATATCTCTAACTCTTCCTATTTTATCTTTGAATATAATTTCTTCTTTAATGAAATTATTATTTTTTCTATGCAATATAGACAAGTATCGAAATTTTAATGAAGAAACTAAAAGTGAGTCTTGCCACTCAGGGAAAGCCTTTCCTCTGTAGAATTTAATTCCACTTACAGCAATTGAAGGCACCCAAATAAAATCAGGCTTTAAAAAACCAGGCTCCCATGCATTACCATCACCTACTTTAGTTCCTGAATAATTAGTTCCACCCCAGCCAATTTTTTTCCATCCAAAATTAGAGCCACTCACTACTTGTCCTATAAAGTCTCCTCCTTTTGGACCATGGTTGGATATGAAAATTGAATTGGTTAAAGGATCTAATGTCATTCCTTGAGGATTTCTAACACCAATTTGAAATAACTCAGGCAACCATTCTTTTTTTATTGTAAAAGGATTATTTTTAGGAATTTCTCCATTCTTATTTATTCTAATTATTGAACCAATTGAATTTGAAGGATCTTGAGCAATCATACCTTTTCCTCTTTCACCAATACTAACAAATAAGTGGTTATCAAAAATTTCTATTCTTGATCCAAAATGCTTACCATTATCAAAATAGGGCAAAGCCTCATATAATAATTTCTCATTTATAAGCTTATTATCTTTAAGCTCAGCTCGATACACTGCAGTCGTATATTTTTGTCCCTTCTTAATTGAGCACGTTATCCATACAAAATTGTTTTCAGTGACAATATCGAGCAACCCCCCTTGACCAAAAAAAATTGAGGGAATTTTGTGTGATATTTCAGTTTGAGTTAAATTTTTAACATTAACCATAATAATTTCACCAGTTTTTTGTGTTATTAATAGCTCTTCTGAGCTAATCCAGCTCATACCCCATGGAAAATTTAATTCGATGGGAGTTTTTTCTAAGACAAATGAGTTTGCACTTAAATTAAATAAAAAAAAAATTGAAATTAAATATATGAGTATTTTCTTAATCAACTTGTTTGAGATTACTTAACACCAAGTTTTTTTTGTAAATCGCTCGAAGAAGTAGTGTATCTAAAAACGTACTTTTTATCAGTATGACAATACTCAAACATTTTTTTTGCTGCAAGAGCAGCCTCATGAAATCCACTCAATATCAATTTCAATTTACCTGGATAAATACAGATATCTCCCACAGCAAAGATTCTTGGTATCGAGGTTTCAAAATTTTCTGTGTTAACAGAAATTAGGTTCTTTTCTAAGTTTAACCCCCACTCTGCAATTGGCCCTAATTCAATTTTTAAACCAAAAAATGGGAATATTGCATCAATGTCATCAAGTAATTTGCCATCATCAAGAGTCACTGTTACTTTGCCATTTTCATTAAGAGAAACTTTCTCAAGACTTCCCATGTTAAAATTTACTTTACCCTTATCAACTAATGACATAACTTTATTTACAGAGTCTTGAACGCCTTTAAATTCTTTTCTTCTATGAACTAATGATACTTTTTTAGCTATGCCTTGAAAACCCATAACATAATCTAATGCGGAGTCACCGCCACCTATAATTAAAATATTTTTATCTTGAAAGTCTGTTCTTTTTTTGACTGAATAAAAAATATTTTTATCTTCTAGTTGATCAGCCCCCTCTGCTGGAAGTTTTCTTGGAACAAAACTACCTGCTCCAGCAGCTATGACAACAGATTTACACTTAATTGAGGTGCCTTTATCTGTTTCTACAGAAATATCATTTTCATTAATTTCAATCTTCGAAGTTAACTGATTTAAATGATAAGAGGGATTAAAAGGCTCAGCTTGTTTAATTAAATCATCAGTTAACTCTTGGCCTGTGATTGCCGGTCTACTTGGAATATCATATAAGTTTTTATCAGGATAAAGCTCAGCACATTGTCCGCCAATCTTGTCTAGATTGTCAATAAGATGAGATTTCATATCTAAAAGACCCAGCTCAAATACTTGGAAGAGACCACATGGTCCTGCCCCAATTATGACTACATCTGTTTCGTGACTGGATCCTGGATTTACAATATTATTCATGTCTTATATTATAGTAATATATTAAATTTAAGATCAAACAGTTATATATTATCAATAATTAATGAGGAGGAATGAACAAATGAAGACTTTTCCAGAGCTTTTAGAAGAAGCAAATGCTGAAATCAAATCAGTGAGTGCAGAAGAATTAAAACAACAATTAGATAATGAAGAAATTATCCTTGTTGATGTACGCTCAAAAGATGTCATCGAGGCTGAGGGTCAAATAGAAGGGTCAATTCATGTTCCAAGAGATATGCTAGAATTTCACGCTGATCAAAGACCAGACAACCCTCTTAGAAAAGAAGAGCTTAATCCTGAGAAAAAAATTGTCGTTTATTGTGGTGTGGGTGGTCAAGGAACTTTGTCTACTAAAACTCTTCAAGATATGGGTTATAGTGATGTGTCTAATCTCACAGGTGGAACGAAAGCTTGGGTTAAAGCAGGATTTAATTTAAAAAAATAAATTATTGTAATTTTTGAAACGTGAAAATTAGCTTAATTAATTTTTATAACAATCTTGCCTATAAATTTTTTTTCTAAAAATTTTTTTTGAGCTTTTTGAATATCTATTAAAGGAAAAGATTTAGCTACTAAAGGCTTAATTTGACCCTCCTCTATGTAACGAATAACGTTCTCAAAAACATATGGGTCATTTACTGTAGCACCATAAAAAGTGAGGTCTTTTAAATAAAGACTTCTTAAATCTAGATCTACAACGGGGCCTGCTATGGCACCAGAGACGATATACTTTCCTCCAGGTTTTAAAATATCCAATAGTTGGGGCCAACAACTGCCTCCTACTAAGTCGAGTACAGCATCCACAGAATTTTTTCCAAGCACTTTCAATAAGTCATCATCTCGGTTTACTGTATGATTGGCACCTAGGGCTTTGAGATCTGAGGCTTTGTGAGATGAGCATTGAGCTATAATGCTGGCACCTCGAATTTTTGCTAGTTGGATAGCAGCAGAGCCCACTCCACCTGAAGCACCTGTAATTAAAATCTTTTCATTTTTAATATTGGCACGACATAGCATTCCCTCAGCAGTAGAATAAGAAATAGGTATTGATGCTAATTCAATATCTGACCAGTTGCAATTAACAGGATACGCCTCTTTAGCTAATGTAACACAATACTGAGCAAACCCCCCGTCTATCTCTGAGCCTACTGTCTGCATTGCAAATGGGTTATTAGAGTTTGGCGAGTTTTGCATGGACCGAACTATTACTCTACTGCCAATACATTTGGGTTCGACGCCTTCACCAACTTGTACTATACGACCACAAATATCACCTCCTTGAATTCTAGGAAATTGCAAAGGGGCCCCTGTCCATGACGCATCTTCACCGTTAAATTCAACTAAACCCTTTTCTCCAGTTGAATTAGTATCACTTGTAACCCTTTTAGAATACCAACCTAAACGAGTATTGATATCGGTGTTATTAACACCTGCACCATTAACTTTAATAAGCACCTCTCCAGACTTAGGCGTAGGTACTGGGATGTCTTCTTTGTACACAAGTTTTTCTAAACCTCCGTGTCCTGTTAAATAGACACCGGACATTTTTTTGGGTATATCGCTCATCAATTATATGGCGCCTAGTATTTTTTTGGCATACCAATCGTGAAAGACATGAGTGGGTTCATCCATTACTGGTGAAAACCTCCCACCATCAAAACCTTTAGCGTAACGTCCTCTTTGCATTCCCTCTACCACAAAAATATCCTCCTCAAATACAGTCTTCCAAAGATTTGCATTTTCTTTTCGAGTTTGTTGATATTCATCCCCTAACATAGATGGATCAGAATAGTATAGTTCAATATGCTCTTTAATTCTATTTGGGGCCAAGGGTTCTATAATTAGGTTGAAAACATGGTCTTTTTGAACACCTAAAATTAAGTTTGGAAACAAAACTATATATTCTCCTTTAGTCTTCCACTCAGATCCTAGGTTTTTAAATTCTTTAAAATATTTTCCAGTTGTATATCGAGGAATATATTTATTACTAATTTGTCCTGCGTAATGGCCGTACTCAACGATATTTTCATGGTCTTCTAATTTAGAATAGCTATTAAGGCCTGGATGAATCCAAGGGAGGTGATAAGACTCTAAGTAATTCTCTACCGCTAATTTCCAATTTGTTTGAACATCTAGGCTAAAAGAAGAGTCCTTCATATCTGAATGCATGGGTTGATCAAAAACAGACCAGCGATCTAATAGGGGTTTGTGGACTTCTTCAAAGGGTGGTGCTATTCCATTGGGGTTGACGAAAATAACATCTCTCCAGATATGTGATCGAACTTCAATCAATGATAATTCCATTTTATCTATCTTTGTGTGATAGTTATAGCCTGGACCACCAATATGAGGAGTGGCTACGACTTCTCCAGTTTGTTTATAACACCACGAATGGTAAGGACAACGAATGGCACCTTTTAAAACTGTAGGCTCTTCAATAAGAGTCATACCTCGATGACGACATACATTTTGAAAAACACGAATTTTTTGATCTTGAGTACTTCGGATTAAGAAAAGAGGATTTTTGAAATAATTAACAGGTTTTACCGATCCAGGTTGAGGGAGGTCTTTTACAAACCCAACAGCAAACCAACCTTTATTAAATAATTGTTCGCCCTCTATTTCAAAGCACTCTGGTCTGACATAATAATCATTAGGTACACCACGTGCCTCATGGATAGGTTTAATGCATTTTTCTAATTCATTACGATGGGGTATGAAGATTTTTTCAATTAAACTTTTATCGACTCCGTCTTGTTTCATGATGTAACCTATCCCAATAAAATTCTAAATTAATTTGCTAATTTTAAAAAGAAAATATGGGAGAGCCAAATAAAGTTTCATCAATAACAACCCCTAATCCTGAACCTTCAGGAACACTGATATGACCCTGAATAATTTTTATGCCATTATCTTTGTCATAATTTCCTTCAATATAAGGTGCGGCTAGCCAGGCACCCTCAAGTAAATTTTCTTTAACAGTTGAAGCTACATGGGTACAGGCTGCTGCTATGATATCCCCACCCCAACTATCATCACAGGTGTGAGGTAAACTAGAGTTCTCACATATATCTCTAAATATTTTCATAGGCTCTAAGCCACCAATCCTGGTAACTTTCATCCCAAATCCATCAACAATCCCTCTATCTACAACACTGCGAACAACTTTTAGAGAAGTACTATTCTCATCCATATAAAGAGAGTGGTTAATTTGAGTTTTAATTTGTTGAAGATCTTCAATGGTATCACAGGGTTGCTCCATCACAAAAGGTACATCTGAGCACTCTCGACTTACTTGAATAGCTTCCTCAGTACTCCAGCCTCTATTTGCATCTACTGCCATTCGTATATCCTTACCCTCTATGGACTCCCAGACTTTTTTAATTGTTTCTATATCACTCTCAATAGGCTTTCCTCCTACTTTGATTTGGATTCGAGGATAACCCTCTAAAATTTTTTCTCTAACTACTCTTAATACTTCATCTGTTGGGCCCACACCTGTCGCATAATAAGAAGGGACTTTTTTTCGTAAGGCACCTCCTAGAAGTGAAGAAACACTAACTCCTAAAATTTTCCCTAGAGCATCATGTGATGCTATATCAATCGCAGCTTTAGCATAATTATGACCATTCAAAAGAGAGTCCATTTTGGCATGAATAACTTTGGGTTCAATGGAACACCCAATGAGCCCTGGAGCCATTTCTTCTAAAGCTGCCCTAGCTCCTTTAGCATGAGCTTCGGCATAGGTTGGTCCAACAGGGCATGTCTCACCCCAGCCTATTTGACCTGACTTGGTAATTATTTTTACTAGTGTTGTATCTAAAGAATAAACTTTTGCGTTAGCCATAGAGTAAGGGCCATTCTTTACAGGTAGATCAAGTTTGAAAATATGGATCTCGGCAATTTCCATATAATTTTTATTTTTTGTTATAAAGCATTAAAGGTATAGCCAAAACTGCACCAAAAATTCCTAATCGAAGCCAGGTCTCTAAGTTCACTTTAAGTCAATCCAGATGGTCTTAAGTTCACAATACTGATCATGTGCTGCTAATGATTTATCCCTGCCCCCAAAGCCGGAGAGTTTATAACCTCCAAAAGGAGTAGTGATATCACCCTCACCGTAACAATTAACAGCTACAGTCCCAGCCTTAATTTTTCTTGCTGCTACATGAGCTGTTTTGTTAGAACTAGTAAAAACAGAGGCGGCCAATCCGTATTTATTTTGATTGGCAAGGGCTATGGCTTCTTCCGAGTTCTTAAAGGTTGTGATCCCTAAGACAGGTCCAAAAACTTCTTCAGAAAATATAGTATTATCAGGCTTTACGTCATCAAATATGGTTGGCTGAACAAAAAATCCACCTGAGTCCTCTCTAGTTCTTTTACCTCCAATAACTAATTTATTTTTATCCTGGTTAGCTTGATCAATAAAACCCATGACCTTGTCTAAATGTGCTTGTTCAATCATAGGACCGATCTTTGTTGCAGCATCTAAGGGGTCTCCCACTACCCATTCTTTGGATTTCTCGACGATTAATTCTAACAATTGATCTTTGATTGATTGATGGACAAGTAAACGGGAATTTGAAGAACAGTTTTCTCCCATATTCCAGAATATAGAATTGGTTGCATGGTCTGCAGCTGTATCTAAATCGTCAGTATCTTCCATGACAATAAAGGGATTTTTTCCACCACACTCCAATAAAACTCTTTTCAAGTTAGTATCGGCAGAGTAGCGAAGAAACATTCGCCCAGTTTCAGTAGAACCAGTAAAAGCAACACAGTCAACATCAAGATGCTCACCTAGCATTTTTCCCACTGTTTCACCAAAACCACAAACAACATTTATAACACCATCGGGAATACCAGCCTCTACAGCAAGCTCTCCAATTCGAATAGTTGAGAGAGATGTTTGTTCAGCAGGTTTCAGAACCACTGTGTTTCCTGTTGCAAGAATGGGGCCAAGTTTCCACGCAGCCATCATTGCAGGGAAATTCCAAGGTAGAATAGCCGCGACAACACCCATCGGCTCTCTGACAATCATCGAGAGAACACTTGGGTCGCTTGGAGAAATTTGATCATACAGCTTATCAATAGCTTCGGCGTGCCAGCGAATAGTATTAATTGTTTCTGGCATGTCTATTTCTAAACAATCAGTTATTGGCTTGCCTGCTTCCATAGCTTCCATCATCGCTAACTCTTCTGCATGAGCCTCTATGACTGTTGCAAATCTCAATAAAACTTTTTTCCTTTCAGAAGGTGCCATCTTAGACCAAGGGCCCTCTTCAAAAGCTTTTCTTGCTGCGGACACAGCTTTATTAACATCTTCACCTGAAGCCTCAGCGATACTTGCTAAAACCTTTCCGTTGGCAGGATTAATCGTTTCAAATGTTTTGCCTTCAGATCCAGGAAGAGGTCTACCTCCTATGATCAATTGTGTTGAAAAATCAACTGTTTTGGACATTAATCACTCCTTAATTAGTTCCTTTTAATTGAAGACTGGATTAACCAATCTTTCTCTTCCTGCCAATCTCTCCAAACCAATCTATTATTAGTAGTATGGTTGATTGGTAGTTTTGACATGGCAATTCTTAGATCATGGCGTGCGGGTGCTGCTACGTTTGGAAGAGGTTTACGGGGTGGTCCCATGTCTCTGCCTGATAAATTTGCTGCTGCTTTAATTCCTGTAAGGTAGTCTACCTCGTGTCTATTTCCACCCAGCCATAAGCAAACAGGCTCCATCAATTTCCATAAATCCATAGCTTCTAAATATTTTTTTTCTTCGATGAAATTAAATAATTTAACACATTCATGAGGCATAAAATTTACTGCTCCCCAAATCATTCCAGTACAACCGCTCATTAATGCAAATGGGGCAAAGGAGTCAATACCGCAGAAAACTCTACCTCCTGTCTTGATAAATTTTTGTAAATTTAAAAAGTCTCCAGAACTATCCTTAATGTAATCTAAATTTTCTATTGCTAATAATTTACGATAAGTGTCTTCAGAGAGTGGTGCAGCTTGTTGCGGGACATTGTACATCACGATAGGAATTCTCACTGCTTTTGCTATAGCCTCATAGTGGTAAATTACTCCACGTTCTGAGGGTGGTTCCAAAAAAGGAGGCATAACCATTATTGCAGTTGCACCTGCATCTTCTGCAGCCCTTGCTTTGTTGATACACTCGGTAGTACTTAGAGCAGTAGTTTGTGCTATAGTATTACACCTACCATTAATATGTTTAACACCCTCTGTAATTAAGGTTTGTTTCTCATCATCTGTTAAATAAGCGTATTCACCGGTGCCAGAACATAAGACTAAACCATTTACACCCGCTTCTAATAAGTCATCGATATGAGAGTGGTAACGCTTTAGATCTATTCCTTCTCCACTCTCTTGGAATGGGGTACACATAGCTCCATAAATACCTTTCAAAATAGTCACTTTCCCTAAGTCTCCTTATTTAGATCGTCCAATGTATCATAGTTGGAAATCATTTCTTTTATAAATCCCTTCCAGCAGTCATTTCTCGAGACTTAATTCTTAAATTGGCACCTATTTGTGTTAAAAAATTAGTTGGCAGAAGACTAGGTTTTTCAATATTTTCATACTTATCAAGCTGAGATGAATTTGATTTACAAGCCTTATCAATAATAAATTTTCCAGCTAAAGTTCCTTTGACAGTTCCTAGACCATTAGAGCAACAAGCTGAGAAAAGATTTTCGTCTAACTCACCAAAAGCAGGTGCGCCGTTTAAAGAAAGACAAACCCGTCCTCCCCAGCTAAATTCAAAAGGTATGTCATGTAAATTAGGGAATCGCTCTATAAAACTCTTTCGGTGTTTTTTACATGAATTTTCGAAATCAGAATTAAGCGATACAAGATTTTGACGACATCTCCAAGTATTCCTAATAAGAAGTCTAGACTGTTTTTCACTAACCTTAATTTTTCTGACTGTAGTTCCAATTGGATTTGAGGATGTCAAACCCCATGAAGGATCACCTTTTAAGATACTATCATCAAATTTTCTACTAAGAGAGGAATAAGTAAAAATATGTATAAGTTGATTTTTGTAAAAACCAAAATTAGTTATGTGACCATTAACTGCAAAAATAATATTTTTAGTTATAATTTTTCCCTTAGAGGTTTGCGCTTCCCAAGTATTATGTTTTTTTTCAATTTTTTTAATTGGGCTATTTTGGAAAACTTTGATTTTATCACTAAGTCTTTCTACTATCCTTTTTATATATTCTGCAGGCTGAATTAAAATTGTTCCAGGAGTATAAATTCCTTGCTCATAATAGTTAGATCCTGTGATATCAGATAATTGTTTAGAGTCCAAAGACTCATAGTCCTCTCCTAGCGCCTCTAACTGTTTTTTGTAGTCTTTATTAAATGAGATACCTTTTGGCGTTGCTGCACCATTCAGCTTACCTATTTTATTGTATACATTTTGTGGAATATCATACTCCTCAACCATTTGAGAAGAAAATTCGATAGCTTCTCTATGAAGAGAAATTGTGTCCTTATCTTTTTTAATAGAACTCAAATAATCGCCTTTTGCATTTATGTTATGGGGAACATCAATCATGAAACCACTATTTTGACCAGCTGCACCTTCACCAATACCAATAGCATCTATAAGAATTATCTTGTCACCACTTCGTAGTTCAGTGAGCCTTTTTGCTGCAGATATTCCTGCAAAGCCACTGCCTATTACAAGCCAGTCACAGATAATATCTTTATCAAGAAAAGGAGCGCTATATTGGCTATTACTTATTTTTAACCAGCCATTTTGCCCTATTTCTAAGGGAAATCTTTTAGATGAGTAAGCTGTCAAGATATTCTAAATAGTTATATCACCCTTTAGGTAACCACTTTGCTTCAGCTTTGTATTTATCTTGATGCTTGGTGTTAATGCTACTTAGGGTTTTATCTGTTCCTAAAATAAAATGTTTGCTCATATCGGGGTAGTATTTGTAAGAAATGGGTTTACGGCCTAATGCAACAGCCATCTCTCTTACATGGTGCGGGGCTGCCCCGCAGCAGACTCCAATGAAATTAATATTTTTACTTTGGCAGTCTTTAGCAAACTCAGCCATCTCATATCTATTACAATAAAGATTATCAATTCCAACAGGAAAAGGTCTATTATCTGGTATACAATTACAACCCTCATCTGGTAAGGAAAACCAAACAGGAAATTCATCTGTAGTTCTTACAGGAACTGGTAACCCTGATACATGACAAGATACTTTTTCTCGGATTTTGATTAAGTGCTTCATTGTGTGATAAGGTCCTCGAAAACAATTCAAACCAACAACATCTGCGCCATTATCTTCAAATTTTTTACAAGCATCTTCAGGAGTGTCGTCATCCCTAGTTAAATCATTTGCTGGGATAGCTAAATTTACAACGGCAATTAAACCTGCCTCTTTTATTTTTTTCAGTGCAATCAAAGCCTCACCGGTCCATTGGATTGTTTCAGCTATGATAAAATCCACTCCAGCATCCTTTGCCCAACCAATTTGTTCCTCATACATTTTTTCAACTTCAATTAATTTACCTTTATCATTCGGATCATATATATTTGTGTTAGCCACATCTCCAGCTACCATTAAGTCTAATTCTGGAAATTCTGCAGCAGCATTTTTTGCTATTTTAAGTGCATTTAATTGAAGAGGTTCAAGTAATTCCTCTTTGCCAATTAATCTAAGTTTTTCACGATGTCCATAATAAGTAAATGCTTGAACAACATCGCTACCTGCTCGAATAAATTCTCGGTGAAGTTGAGTAACAACTTCTGGGTGTTCTAATACAACTTCAGGGACAAAAGCTCCTGCTTGTAAGTAACCTCTTTTTTCCATTTCAAATAAATAGCCCTCTGCGCAAAGAACTGTGCCCTTATCTAATCTCTGAACTAGATCCATAAAATTTTTCCTCCAAATTATTAAAACTCTATTATGGAAATAAATGTATTTCTAGTTTAAAAAAATACTTAGGTAGTTAGGAGAGGAGAGTAAAGGTGGGGGCTAAAAAATCAGATTTTTTCGACTCAAGAGATAAATATCTATCCTTTGTAAATTCTACTAATGAAAAAAGCAGAATAGCTTTTGAACTAGCTAAATACCTTAAAAATTCTAAAATTACTAAAGATGCTTTCAGAATTTTCGATGCTGGAACAGGTGATGGCTCAGTTATCTGCACATTGCTATCGGCTGTTCATGACAAATTCCCTGAAGATCCAATTATAGTTGTTGGAAAAGAAATTAGTATTGATGATATTAACAGTCTTTTAAATTATCTTGGTTATAGATTTTTTGAACATAAGAATTTAGTTTTCTGTATTACGAATGCATCCTACAGAGAAATCAATGATAATCGATTTACAGATTGTAAGTTAATTAAAAAAGAATTAGTAGGGAATTCAAGCTTCAGTTTTAATCAGCAACTCATGAATATGGGTGAAGTTATTAGAAAAAATTGGGACATTAAAGAAGATACATCTTCAACAATATTGAGACCGAAGCAAAAGACACTAATGGTTATTTATAGAAAGGATCAAAAAATTGCATTAAAGCATTTGATACCAAGAAAGTTAGAGAGTATTCCAAAGTTTTATGACTATATAATTGCATCTCAAGCTTTCAGGCTAAGATCTCCTTACGACAGAACACTTAAGCTAGTACTTATTCCATTATTAAAAATGTTAGATGTAAAAGGTCAGCTATTTTTTATTTATTCATCCGGAAATGATTTTTCAAAAAGGCTTCTCAAGTTATTCTTTCCAAAAATTAATCCCTATCAATTTAGTGATCCCAAAAAATTTGTAGAAAGCCTGAATAAAAAAATACCTCATTTTAGAAAAAAATTTAAAGTGTCCACATCATCGTTTTTATTTTCATTTATAAACCTGTCATTATCCTCTAAGAAAAAATTTTCACCGATGAACTCTCTTGGATTATGGAATGCTATCACCTATGTTGGTCAAATATCCGAAAATGAACAAAAAAGTATTAAAATAAGTATTAATTTTCTAGATAAAATTAGCAATAGTGCAAAAAAACTTAAATTGCAATTTAGTGATTATCTTTTAAGATTTGAAAAGAATAATTTTAAAAGTCATTTGGATGAGTAATTTTACAAGTAAATTTGCAGACCGTAAAATTGGCCCAAAGTTTTTCGAAACAATTAACCAAAATTTTGAAAATCAAGTTTATAAACCTAGGCTCTACGAAGAAAAAATAGACTTCGACCGTTTACGTATGTATCGACTCAATAGAGTTTTAGAGCAACTACGATTAAATAATGTTGGTGCTTGCATATTATTTGATCCGATCAATATAAGGTATGCAACCGACAGTAGAAATATGAGTTTATTTACAATGCATGAACTCGTGCGATTCGTATTTATTTCTGCAGAGGGAAAAGTAATACTATTTGATTATCCAAAGAGCGAGCATCTCTCAGAACATTTATGCACGATTGATGATATTCGAGCAGTTGATAGTTGGGATTTTTTTTCAGCAAATAATTTTGTTGATAAAAATGCAAAAAAATGGGCTGGCACTGTTCAAGATTTAATGAGAGAGCATTCACCTGATAATAATTGCCTTGCAATAGATGTTTCCGATCCAGTTGGAATACAAATGTTACTTAAACAGTTTAATGTTAAACTAGTGAACGCCCAAAAGTATATTGAGCTTGCAAGATCTATTAAATCTGATGATGAGTTAATTTGCATGAAAGCTTCTATTGAGACTGCTGAAAAAGGAATGTGGCTAATGAGAGACAAACTTCAGGCAGGTATGACAGAAGAAGAACTTTGGTCATACATGCATAAAGTCAATATTGAAAATGGTGGGGAATGGTTTGAGACTCGTCTTTTAGTATCTGGACCACGAACAAATCCTTGGCTTCAAGAATGCAGTAACAGAGTCATTGAGTCTGGAGATTTAGTTGCTTTTGACACAGATATGGTTGGACCGTACGGTTACTGTGCTGATATCTCTCGAACCTTTGTTGAGGGCAATCGTCTAAATGATGAACAAAAAAGGCTCTACTCAATGTCTTTAGAGCATATTAATCATAACAAATCTCTGATTAAAGCTGGTGTAAATTTTAGAGAATTTGCAGAAAAATCCTGGAAATTGCCTGATAATTGCTACGATAATCATTATCCATGCATTATTCATGGTGTCGGTCTTTGTGATGAATGGCCACTTGTTGCTTACCCAAATAGAGATTTTAGCAACGCGGATTACTCAGCCAATTTTGAGGAAAATATGACTATCTGTGTAGAGAGTTATGTTGGTGAAGTTGGCGGCAAAGAAGGAATTAAACTTGAGGATCAGTTCGTTGTAACCAAAGATGGCTTGAAGCAACTAAGTTCATTTCCTTATGAGATAGATATCTAAACTGATTGGATATTTTTATTTAGCTGCAGCGGTCTTCTTCGGGATACTTTCAAATAATTTTGCAAAAATATCAAATGGATACGAGAAATTCATACCAACCTCACTAAGTGCTATTTCCATAGTAATCGCGGTCTTTTTTATTTCTAAGGTAATGAAGTTTTTACCAATGGGAATTGCCTATGCCTCTTATGCTGGTTTAGTGATTTTTGGTACGTTCATATTAAGTATAATTAAGTTTGGTCAGAGTCCAAACTTATTTGGAATTCTTGGTTGTGGGCTGATTATACTTGGTATTGTTATGGTAAACGCTCTGGGTAAATAATTACTTCATTCCAGTCATAGTAATACCTTCAACAAATCTTTTTTGAGCAACTATGAAAGCCACAATAAGTGGAATGGTAACAGTAACAATCGACGCCATCATAGGTCCAAATTCATCACTATCTATACCACCTCTAAATTCTCTAATACCAAGTGGTGGTGTAAATAAATCACGATTACCTGTGATAACAATCCTAGGCCAAAAATAATCATTCCAGTGAGCAACAACTGAGAAAATTGCAAAAGCTAGTAACGCTGGTATAGCTACAGGAAGCATGACTTTCCAAACAATAGAATATTCTCCCATACCATCCATCCTTGCAGCATCAATTAGTTCATCTGGTACTGTCATAAAGAATTGCCGCATTAGAAAAATTCCAAACACAGATATCGTCCACGGTATTATTAAGGCTGCATAGGTATCCACCAGTCCAGCTTTTGCTAACATGACATACAACGGTAAAGCGATTGCATGTACAGGTATTAATAAACAGAACAGAACCATTGAAAAGACAAATTCCCTGCCTTTAAACCTAAGCTTGGCTAGTGCATAAGAACATGGAAGTGCAATCAATACTTGTATTAAAAAGATTGAAACAGTCACAATCAAACCGTTCATTAAATACCTTGGAATTGGGGCTTTTTTGAATGCAAACCAGAAATTGTATTTATAAGGTCGCATTGTGCATACCTCTTCAGTGTATCCGTGCTTAGTACAAACTGGGAATGTTTGAATCTCCTGTGCTCCGACTAAACCTCCAGATATTGACTGAATTTCTTGTTGAGATTTAAGTGACATTGAAACCATCATGTAGAATGGGATCAACACAATTAATGCTCCAATGATGAGCAGCCCATGCTTCCATGACTCTCCAATATAATGTCTAGCTAACATTTTAGTAATGTACCCTTTTCTCAATCACATATCTTTGGAAGAATGTTAGCAAGATTATAAAAATTATAAACACAACAGTAATCGCTGCACCAATACTTGTAATATTTTGTTGAATTGCTTTTTCAAAAATTGCGTACATCATTACATACGTTGTTTTGGCAGGACCTCCTTTTGTAAGAATTTCAATTGTGTCAAATACTTGAAATGACCTTATTGTCGTTATGGTAACAACAAAAAGAGTTGTAGGACCTAACATTGGCCAAGTTACAAGTTTAAATTGTTCCCAAGTTGACTGAGCACCATCCATTTCTGCAGCATGATACAATTCTCTTGGTATGCTTGTTAAACCAGCTAAGTATAACACCATATTAAATCCAAAGGCTTGCCATACTCCAATAAAACAAATTGTCCAAATCGCTGTTTTTTTATCTTTGAGCCAATACGGGAAATCCATATTGTTAGCACAAGCAACACTGTACCAACTGTCCTCGGAACTAACCCACGGTAGCCAATGAAAACCTAAAATAAATTCTCTAATACCTCCGCATCCATTGGCAAGAAAAGAATTTATTATTCCAAGAGTTGGATGAAGAGTAAATTCCCAAGCAATAGCCATTGCCAATAAAGTAGCCATCACCGGAAGAAAGAAAATTGTTTTATAAATATCAGCTCCAAATCGAAGAGAGTTGAGCATAATGGCTGCAACTAAACCTAATACCACTGAAACAGGGACAACTATTAACACGTAAGTTGCCGTTGATATAATCATTTTTATATAAGTTTTTCTGGAGAACATTTTTTCATAATTCTCCGTACCTACCCATTCGAAACTAGAATTACCAAGATTGTAATTAGTAAATGAGATACCTCCGGCTAAAAAAATTGGAAGTATTAATATGACAATCATTAGTATGATTGCAGGCCAAACAAACCAAATATGTGCTTTAGAGTGGTGCATATTTATCGGATACGCTCACCGGATGTTTCAAAAAGCATAGCCTCTGCATGAGAAGGACTTATTCTAACTGTTTCCCCATTTGAAATTAGTCCAGCTGGTGAGCCTCTGACTATGATCTTAGAGTCAGATTGATCAACTTGAACATGGTAAAATATATCCGAACCAAGGTTTTCTCTGTATGAAACTGCAGCCTCAAATGCAGGTTTGTTTGAGTCTTTTGTAATTTCTAAATGTTCTGGCCTCACAGCAACTAAAGCTTTTTGACTATTAGTATTAAATTTTCTTTCAAGCTTAATACCCATAAATTCAACAGAACCATCAGAGCTAATCTGAGCAGCAAATGTGTTAATCTTTGGGCTACCGACAAATTCTGCAACCCTTAAAGATGATGGATTATTATAAACCTCACTTGGTGTATCAAGTTGCAAAAGTTCCCCATCAATCATTACAGCCATTCGAGTTGACATTGTGAGTGCTTCAGCTTGATCATGTGTCACATAAATGAAAGTGGTCTTTAAAGAATTATGAAGCTCAGATAGTTCAGATCTCATATGAACTCTTAATGCAGCATCAAGATTTGATAAAGGTTCATCCATTAAGAATGCAACTGGTTCTCTTACCATCGCTCTTCCTAGTGCCGCTCTTTGTCTTTGACCACCTGATAGTTGACCTGGCTTCCTATCAAGTAGTTCTGTTATTTTTAAAGTTTCAGATGTTTTAAAAACAAGGTCATCAATTGATTTCTTTTTTTCTTTTCTACTAGGTACAAAATTACCAACTAGAGGCAACCTCTCTACAAAACTATAGTCTCTTAATTTCAAAGGTGTTTCTAGATTTTTTCTGACAGTCAGGTGCGGGTAAAGAGCGTAAGATTGGAAAACCATTGCTAAGTCTCTCTTGCTAGCTCTGGTGCTGTTAACATTCTTATCATCAATAATTACATCGCCACTATTTTGTTGCTCTAATCCAGCAATAATTTTTAACAAAGTGGATTTGCCACAACCGGACGGACCGACTAATGTTAAAAATTCACCATCTTGGATATCAAGGCTTAGTTGTTTAAGCACCTCAGTTGAGCCAAATGACTTATTGATGTTCTTTAAAGAAATTGTCCCCATCTATTTTTATTCCTCAAAACTAAAATAGTTCTGATTAAGACATTTTAAAAGTAAATTTGTAATATTTATGTTAAAACTTTATGAACAAATTTTAAAATAATCAAAAATTTGTTCTTTG
>CACBZW010000015.1 GCA_902543855.1 uncultured Alphaproteobacteria bacterium
CCCTGATCGTCCTTTGTAAGGGCTGGATTTAATCTAAAATCATGATTGACGACTGGCACTAAGTCTTTGGTCAGTAAGATGTCAGTTTCGTAAGCGGCAATTTTATTCTCAAATAAAAACTTAAAACTATCCAGTGTATTTTCTGGTAAATCGCCCCTCGCCCCTCTGTGGCCATAAATTTTAACATGGTTTGGTTTAGCTAATATCAATTGATTATTTTTTTATACTTTTCATTGGTGGACTAGAATAATTATAAATTTATAATATCCAAGTTTTGTTTAAGTCTGGGACGATATATTCAAATTTTACACCCTTAGTGAAGGCTCCAGTAATTGGTTATAGAATTTCAGGAGATGATGTTTTGAATATCTTAAAGAAAATTACTAAAAAAAATTTTTCTAAAGATCACTCTTTAATTCAAATAGTTAAAATTTACCATCAAGACGAAACAATATTGGATGAGTGTAGTGTAGTATATTTTAAATCTCCCAAATCTTTTACTGGAGAGGATGTCTGTGAAATTTTTTTACACGGTTCACCATTGATAGCTAGTCAGTTCGAGCAATTATTAAAGGATCTAAAAGTTTCAGGCTTAAGATTAGCAAAAAATGGAGAGTTTTCTTACAGGTCTGTTTTAAATAGCAAGAATTCTCTCAAACAAGCCAAGGCAATTAACGAAATAATTTCTAACGAGAGTTTTTCTGGTTTAGAGTATAACAAAAGACTACTTTTTGATGGGGATATTGTTAGCGGCCTTATTCCTTTAAGAGAGGAAGTTATAAATTTATTCTCAGAAATTACTGCATCAATTGACTTCGTTGACGATGAGGACTTTAATTTTAATCAAATAAAGAAAAAAATAAGAAAATTTTTCACTAATTGTAATAATTTATTACATAAAAATAGAACAAATATAGAACAGAAAAATATTTGCAGGATTATGCTAGTAGGCCCAGTAAATGTTGGTAAATCAACTCTATTTAATAAAATAATTGATAAAGATAGAGCAATCGTCACAAATATTAAGGGTACTACTAGGGATATTCTCTCAAACGAATTTATAATTAATAGTAATCGTTTTGAAATCTTCGATACCGCAGGTCAAAGATCTAAACAAGGTAAAATAGAAAAATATGGCTATAAAAAAGCACAAAAAATATCGAGAGAAATTGACCACTTTTTTGTTTTAATCGATCAGAATACTAAAAAATCCGATATATCAACACTCTTTAAAGATTTTATGATACATAAGAATTACAGTTTAATTGAGACAAAATCAGATATTTATAAATATAAAACAGAAAATATCAAAATAAACCATAGTTTAGAAAGGGACAAAATATACCAGAAATTAAAATTATCCTTGATTCATCAAAAATATGTTAAAAATAAACATAAAAAGATCGATCTAAATTTAGAAGAAATCGACTTTTTGGCAAGAATCTTAGAATATGAACCCGATATTGTTAAGGAAGAGGATATTTTGATTATTGCCCAGCTAATGAGAAATATATTAGATGATTTTTCATTTGAATTTGGTTATATTAATAACGAAGATATTTATGACAGAGTTTTTAGCAAATTTTGCATAGGAAAGTAGATTGTTTCACGTGGAACATTATGATGTTGTAGTTATAGGTGCTGGTCATGCTGGAATAGAAGCGGCTAATATCTCTGAGAAATATGGTCTTAAAACTGCAATTATAACTAAAAATTACTCAGATTTGGGCAAATTATCATGTAATCCTAGTATTGGAGGGGTTGGTAAGACACACATAGCTAGTGAAGTTGATATTTTAGGGGGTGTAATTTGTAAAATTGGTGACAAATCAGCTATACATTACAGAGTATTAAATCTTTCTAAAGGGCCTGCAGTATGGGGCGTAAGAGCCCAAATTGATAGGGATTTATACTCTCAAAATATGAAAAAATTTATTAAATCTTCTAAGATTGAACTTATTGAAGATGAAGCTACTAATATATTAGAAAAAAATAATAAAATTATAGGCGTTGAGTTATCTAATATTGGAAAAATAAAATCAAAAGCGGTTATTCTCACTACAGGGACCTTTCTTAATGGGAAGATTTATTTTGGTAATGAGTCACAAGAGGCAGGTAGAATAGGAAATAGCTCCTCAAAACTTCTTGCAAAGTTTATTAATAAGAATTTTAAAACAATGAGGCTGAAAACAGGAACACCTCCCAGAATATTTGCTAAATCTATTAATTATGATGTTTTAGAACCTCAGACATCTGAAAATAATGGTATATTTCTATCTTATTTTACGAAACAAAATACGAACAAAAAAATTGATTGCTTCATCACAAAAACAAATAACAAGACTCATAAAATAATAAGAGATAACCTTGAAAAATCTGCAATGTATTCAGGTATAATTAAATCTCAAGGCGTCAGGTACTGCCCTTCAATTGAAGATAAAATAACAAAGTTTGGAGATAGAAACGGGCATAATATTTTTTTAGAACCAGAAGGTTTAAACTCTGAGCTTGTCTACCCAAACGGCATTTCAAATTCTTTAGATAAAAAGATCCAACTAAAATTTTTGAGATCAATTAAAGGTTTAGAAGAATGCGAGGTAGATCAATTTGGATACGCAGTTGAGTATGACTCTGTTGACCCTAGAGAATTAAAAAATAATTTTGAAACAAAAAAAATAGAAAACTTTTTTTTAGCAGGGCAAATAAATGGAACTACAGGTTATGAAGAAGCAGCAGGGCAGGGTATTTATGCAGCTATTCATGCTGCTATAAAAATAAAAAAAATAAAATTTAGTAAAGAAGTTTTTGGAAGAGATAACAGTTACATAGGAGTCTTAGTAGATGATCTAACAAAACTAGGAGTCACAGAGCCATATCGTATGTTTACATCTAGAGCAGAAAATAGGTTAAAGCTTAGAACCGATAATTCTTACGAACGATTTTCAACAATTATAAATTCTAGAGCTTTTAATAAAACCGAATATTCTTTAATCGCAAATAATATTAATAATGAAAAAAAAATTTTAGAGAGATTAAAGCTGCTTAAATTTTCACCAAATGATTTAATGAAAAAAAATATTAAAGTAAAAAAAGATGGCAAGGTTAGAAATGGCTTTGAGGTTTTAAAATTCTTAGATCCATCTCCGGATAAATTTAAAAAATTTTTCAATATAAAAATTACCCAAAAATTATTGACTAAAATATATTTTGACTCAAAGTACGATGTTTTTTATGAGAGAGAAAAAAAATCTTTCGATCAACTTAGAAAAAATAAAAACATGAAATTGACTAATATTAATTTCAATAAGATCCCTTCTTTATCTAAAGAAATTCTTGAAAAATTAAATAAATATAAACCCGAAAATTTAAATGATGCTGGTAAAATTTCAGGCATGACTCCCAGTGCATTATTTCAAATAGCTAAACACAAAAAAGTTAAAGGATCTAAAGTTGCTTAATGAAAAATTAGTAAAGTTTTGTGATAATAATTTTAACGACGGAAAATCAATTTTAAAAAAACTTTTTGAATATAAAAAAATGTTAATAAAAGAAAACGAGACCATGAATTTAATTGGAAAAAGCACAATAGCTGATTTAGACGTAAGACACCTTTTAGATTGTATACAGATAGTTAAGTATTTACCTCCTCAAGAAAAGTCTTTGATGGATATTGGAACGGGTGCTGGACTCCCAGGAATTATCTTATCAATTGCAGGCTTTAAAAACCTTCATTTAGTTGAAAAATCAACAAAAAAATCTCTTTTCCTAGAAAGTTGCAAATTACGACTAGGGTTAAATTATGAGGTACATAATAAATTAATAACAGAATTACCAAATCTTAAAATCGACTGTATAACCGCACGTGCCTTTGCCTCAATTGAAAAAATCATATCCATGACAAAAAAAATGATTAATAAACAAACAAAGTTCATATTGCTTAAAGGCAGGTCATATTATGCAGAGCTTGAAAACATTAGTCCTCAGAAGTTCTTTTGGGAGACACATCAAAGTATTACGTCAAATGAATCTAAAATAATTATTATAGGTGCAAAATGATTATTACAATTGCTAATCAAAAAGGTGGTGTTGGTAAAACAACTACCGTCGTAAATCTAGCTACAGCATTAGCATCAATAGATAAGAAAGTCTTAGTAATTGATATGGATCCACAATACAACTCTTCAATGTCGTTTAATGTCTATAACCCTAATCTATCTATCTATAAAGTTTTTAGTAATAAAGTAAATATTGAAGACACAATACAAAAATCTCAAATACCAAATCTTAATGTTATTTCTGCTTGCGAAGACCTTGCAGCAGCAGAGTATGAGTTGGCCGATGATGAAAACAGAAATTTTCTTTTAAAAAATTACATCAATATAATTAAAAATAATTATGAATATATTTTTATTGATACACCGCCAACGTTAGGTTTATTAACAGTAAGTTCTTTAACAGCTAGTGCTGAAGTATTAATACCAGTGCAATGCGAATTTTTTGCATTAGAGGGATTATCCAAATTAATAAAAACAATTGAATTAGTAAAAACAAATTTAAATATAGATCTTAAACTAAACGGTATTATTTTAACAATGTATGATAAAAGAAACTCTTTATCATCGTTAATTGAAAAGGAAGCTAGAGAATATTTTGATACAACTGTATACAAATTCAACGTCCCTAGAAATGTAACTTTATCTGAAGCACCAAGCCATGGACTTCCCGCAATTATTTATGATTTAAAGTGTAGTGGTTCTCAAGCATACATAGCTTTGGCAAAAGAATTTTTAGAAAGGAGCAACTTAAATGGTAGTCAATAAAAAATTAGGAAAGGGCTTATCCTCTTTATTGGGCAATAAAGATATTTCCAAAATTAATAATTCTGAAAATAAAGGCTTACTACTAATTCCTATCGAAAAAATATTGAGAGATGAAAATCAGCCAAGAAAAATATTTGATAAAGAAAAAATTGATGAATTATCCCAATCAATTAAAAAAAATGGCTTAATTCAACCATTAATTGTTATTAAAAAAGATCTAGATAATTATCTTTTGGTGGCAGGAGAAAGAAGGTGGAGAGCAGCTCAAAGTACTGATATTAAGGTTTTACCTGCCTTATTATTACCAGACGATCTTGATAAAGATGAAATTTCTTTAATTGAAAATATCCAAAGAGAGGATTTAAAAGTTTCAGAAGAGGCTAAAGCATATCAACGATTAATTGAAAAGAATAATTATACACATGAAACATTATCCAATATCGTTGGTAAGAGCAGATCTCATATAACAAACCTGCTAAGAATATTAGAATTAGATAAATTTTTCTTAGATTTATTAAATAAAGGAAAAATATCCATGGGGCATGCAAGAGCTTTGGTTGGTAAAACACCAAACGATTTTGATGATAATTTGCTGAAACAAATTGTGAATGGTAAATTATCGGTTAGAGACTTAGAAAAAAAGAAAAGTAAAACAATCATACAAGATCCAAATTTAATACATGAAGAAAAGAATTTGAGCGAAACTATTGGCTTTAAAACTAAAATAACATTTAACAAAAAAGGTAAAGGTAATTTAAAAATTTTTTATGAAAATCTAGAGCAGTATAACTTTTTAATCAATAAATTAAAAAATTAAATTTTTTAATTAAAACTTCTTTTTTAAGCAAACCTAATAATTTTCTTAAATCAATTTTAGATTTTTTAGCTTTAAAAATCTCCATTCTTAAAGAGAATATATCGTCTCTCAATATTTCGCCATTGCTAAACACAATATCTTTTTTATTTATTAGCAATTTCTGTATCTCAGTTTCAATCATGTGAGGATTTAATTTTAAATATTCAAATAATTCACCTTCATTTTCGAGATTATTATTTTGAAGAATAAATTTGATATCTTTATCAATTTCATAAGAATTTATTATTCCTGAGCTCATATATTTTTTAACATCTTTGTAAGGTAAAAAATTTATAAGTTTTTCTTTTCCTTCATATTTTATTTTTTTAAAAGATATGTAGACTGAATTATTTTCTTCAAAAAGGCTTATTGAAACTTGATTAATTTCATTTATATCATTAATTTTTTTTAATAAAATTTTGTTCTGAAATAAAATTTCTTTTATAAAGTATTGGTAAAATATTGATGTTTGTTCATCAATATTTATACCAAATATGATATTACTTTTTTTATCCTTTAAGAATTTTTCTAATATTTTAGCGTTCTCTGACAAATTTATACCTACACTCTTTATCTTCAAAGTAACCTAAGTCGTCAATGAAATCGTTTGTTATAATGTCAACTAAGTTTTCAAAAATTTCATCATCTGCAGCTCTATTACTAGCGTTAAATTCACCTGAAGCTATTATGTAAGATGAACTTCTTTTATAATTCTGGGTAAAAACATCACACATTAAAGATGTCTTATTGTATCTTTTAGTAACCGTATAATTAATATCAAATGATATTCTTTTCCTGTCAGAATTTTTGTCAATATTTGTTATAAAAACGCCATCTGATCTACTTGGATTTATTTTAATTAAATAATCATAGTTCGTATTATTGTACATCCCCATAGAGTCCAAGTATTGAACTAGTGTATTTTCATATAAAAAATATTTATCATTTGCAACGCTAGAAACATTAAATTGTTTCTCTGAAACCCTAGAAGTTAAGCAACCTATTAATGAAATACTAATTAAAAATAAGATTAATAATTTTATTTTGAACATTAATTTTTTTTACTAATTTTTTATTTTTTATTTTTTCTTTAACCTTTGAAATATTTATCAAATTATCATAAATATCATTAATCTCGTAATCTATTTGTGTTTTATAAGTTGTAACAAACTTCCCATTAATTTGTATAGGTAAATCAATATTTTTTTCTTTTAAAAAAGATTTATCAACTTCAGGCCAATTATATTTTTCAATTTTGTCTTTGAACAGTTGTGTAAAAATTTTATCTATAAATGATGGAAATAGTGGATACAAACAAATTAAGATTTTTTTTCCTAGACCATTGTGGATATCAGTTTGATTTTTCTCCATATAATTAAAGAGTGTAAAAATATTTGCTATGTATTTATTTAATGATAAATTTGAAATATTGTTATCCATATCGTATAAGCATTTATAAATAAATTTTTGATCATCCTCTGTTGGGTTTTTTGTATTGGTATCGCTTGAAAAAAACCTTTCTATTCTATTAGTTAAATTTTTTGAGCTCTGAATACCTGCATCTGTCCATTCTAGATCTCTATCAGGGGGTGAATCTGAAATCATGAAAGCCCTGGTTGCACTAACACCGTAATTTTTAATTATCTCTTCAGGATCAACAACATTTTTTTTGGATTTTGACATTTTTTCAGATGGACCCTCTATAATTTTTTCATTTGTTGATATCTGGACTAATTCATTATTTTTTATCGCAACATCAATTGGTAAGACCCAGGAGCCATTCCCGTTTTTGTAAGTCTTATGCGTTATCATACCTTGCGTGAATAACTCTTTAAATGGTTCGGATACTTCTAATTTATAAATATCTCTTAGTGCTTTTGTAAAAAACCTTGCATATAGTAAATGCAATATTGCATGTTCAATACCTCCAATATATTTGTCAACGGGCATCAATTTATTAATAATTTCCCTATCAAAAGGTTTTTTCGAATTTTTATTATCAAGGAATCTAATGAAGTACCAAGACGAGTCAACAAAAGTATCAAAAGTATCTGTCTCTCTTAAGGCTTTTTTTCCTGTTTTTGAGCATATAACACTTCTCCAGTCACTCTCTTTAAGTAGAGGGTTTCCTTTACCATCCATTTTGATGTCATACGGCAACTCAACAGGCAACTCCTCTTTGTCTAAAACTCTAAAACTTCCATCTTCATAATAAATTACTGGTATTGGGCAACCCCAATATCTTTGTCTCGAAACACCCCAGTCTCTTAATTTATAGTTAACTTTTTTGTTACCTAATTTTTCTTTTTCCAAATAATTTACAATTTCTTCTATTGCTTGATCTTTTTTTAATCCGTCAAGAAATTTTGAGTTAATCATAATTCCATCATCTGTGAAAGGAAGGTCTTCATCAGAGCAATCCAAAACTTTTTTTATGGGAAGCTTATATTTTACAGCAAAATCGTAATCTCTCTCATCATGAGCAGGGCATCCGAAAATTGCACCCTGGCCGTATGTGTCTAAGACAAAATTTGCAATATAAACTGGAATTTTTTCACCAGTGACTGGATTTATTGATTTTATTGGTAATTCATATCCAATCTTTTCTTTATCATCACATTTATTAAATTCCGCTTTAATGGATTCAATTTTATTTTTATCGATAAATTTTCTCAAAATCTCATGATTGATCGATAATGCAATAAATGTTGCGCCAAATATAGTATCTGGTCTTGTAGTAAAAATGTTTATTTCATCATCATTTTTTTCTAATTTAAAAACTATTTCACATCCCGCAGATTTACCTATCCAATTTTTTTGCATGACCTTCACTTTTTCTGGCCATTTATCTAAGTCATCTAAGCTTTCTTCAAGTTCATCTGCATAGTGTGAGATTTTAAAAAACCATTGAGAGAGCTCCTTTTGTTCAACAACAGCACCGGTTCTCCAACCTTTACCATCTATTACTTGCTCATTTGCAAGGACAGTTTGGTCAACTGGATCCCAATTAACTAGAGAATTTTTTTTATATGCTAAACCTTTATTGAAGAAGTCTATAAATATTTCCTGTTGAAATTGATAGTAATTTTTATCGCATGTAGCTAATTCTCTATCCCAATCTAAATTTAAATCTAAAGTCGATAATTGGTTCTTCATTAACTCTATATTTTTAAGAGTCCAATCATGTGGATGTGTCTTATATTCAATTGCAGCATTTTCAGCAGGAAGTCCAAAAGCATCCCAGCCCATTGGGTGGATAATTTCAAAACCTTTTAACTTTTGGTATCTTGCAAAGATATCCCCTATTACATAATTTCTTACATGCCCCATATGTATACTCCCTGATGGGTAAGGAAACATTTCCAGAATATATTTTTTGTTTTTCAAAATTAGATTTATTGATTTTGAATTTTATATTTATTTGCTTCAGTTAAAATAGCTAGCGTAAGTTGTTTTTCTTCGTTTATATAATCTTGATTATCATTAATCCATTCAGTGTCACTCAATGTTTGACAAACTATGTTAGTTTCAACTCCATTAGATACCAACTCAAGGCTTACAATCTGAATTTTAATCAAACACCTATTATTTGTATCTTTTCCATCAAATATCCAGTCAGTTTCGATATAGCCCCCACTTGAGTCAGCATTCTTAATTGAGTAATTAGATAAAACTTTCAAAGAACCATTCCATAGCTCTTTATTAATTGTTTGTGCTAAAACCATTCTTTCGCCGTTGCTTTTGTTTAAAAGATTATCAAAGCTCTCACCAAGTGTAAATTTCTCAGACATATCGCCATCTGGGCCCAGAGCCCTTTCGTGGTCTTTACAAATATTGTAAGCTATACCTTTCTTTGCTAAATCAGTACGGTTGGGATTATCACAGTAACCGTGTATCTCATCTAGTTTTTTTAGATTTTCTTGATGTTGCCCACCAATAAATGAATCACCCCCGCAAGAAACTAAAAGTAACGACAACAAGGTAATTGCTAGTATTTTATTCATGTTAATTGAATATTTAACTTACTAAAAAAAATCTTAAATATCTAAATATTTTTGAGCTAGGACAAAAAAAAAGGCGAGTAAAACTCGCCTTTTTATAGAATATTAAGTTAATATTAGAATGCTATAGTTGTACCAAATGACATGTTAGTACCTGAAGTACCTGTACCACCATTTTCTTGGATTTCAGCATATACTGATACACCACCACCAAGTGATCTTGAAACGACAGCTTCTAATTGTGTTGAAGCAGCTGTTCCTTGCTCACCATCTGTGTAACCAATGGAGTAGCTTGTGTCAGCATCAAGAGATCCTGAGAATGCAGCAGCCATTGTTGTAGAGTCAGTTGTTTCGTCTGTGCTTTCATAACCAAGAGTTAATGTACCACCAGCAACAGCGTATGCTAATGTTACACCATTTGTTGTCTCATCAGCTGTACCGTCGATGTTTGCATAACCTAAGCCAAGTGTAATTGGACCCATAGGCATAGAAATAGAAAGACCTGTACCATATTCGTTAGATGCACTCTCAGCGTTGTTTACACCTTCGTTTTTAACATCCATCAAATAAGCAATACTTACAGAAGCTGCGCCAACAGATGTTGATGCAGTAAATCCGTAACCTTCAGTGTCAGCAACACCAGTAGCAATACCAGTAGCAGTGTAACCACCATTATCAACAGCAGCACTTGCAACGTTACCAACTTCACCAGTTGAGTCACCAACTAAATCAACATCACCAATTGTGAATGTAAATCCGTCAGAAGCAAAAGATACACTAGCTAAACCAGATACACCTTTTGTGTTGTCAGCATCATTACTGTCTAAAGTAATACCACCGCTTGATGATACAGTCATACCACCTGCAGTTGTTGTTGACATTGCGAATGATACACCAGCACCGTTCATGAACAATGTTCCTTCTGTTGATCTGCTGTTCGCAGTACCATCAAGAACGTTACCACCTGATGTAACATGTACACCTGCAGAACCAGATACAGTCACATCTGCTTTTGCAGATGAGAAAACAGCAGCTGTTAAAGCAGATACCATAATTAATAGTTTTTTCATATTATTAGTCCTTTCGAGATTAATATTAATCGAGTTCAAATATGCTGTTTTTGAGAAAAATTTGAATAAATTAATACCTAATTTGGCTAAGATTTAGAATTTGTTGCACTTTTGCAACACTAAACTAGTTTAAATTGGCCCAATAGTCTCGTTGATTTTCTAAAAACCTGTGAAACTCATCCTTAAAAGACTCAAATGATTTCTTACCAATTGAAGAGGTATGAATATCCTTATTCACTTGATTTTTACTCGCCGTTCTCGCAAAAAAGTTCTTTCTTTTCTCAGGGCTGTACTTATGAGTAATATTGCAATATTCAAATATCAACTCTGCTATTTTATTAGTATCTTTGACAAGATCTTCATAATTAATTGTAAGAAAATCTATTTGCATATCATTCTCCCAATATCTGATGAATTCTTCGTGGTTTGCATATATGACTGCAATGTTAAAAAATGTTGAGGCGTAGGGTATGTTGGAAACATAAAATTGTTTAAAAAGTGAAATAGCATTATCCCATGGGTCTCTTTTAACATAAATAATTTTAGCTTTAGGAAAAATATGAGCAATGTATCCAATGGACGTATAGTTACCCGGCAATTTATCAATAAAAAACTTATTACCTTGTCTTATAAATTTAATTCGGTTTTCATATATCGACCCTGGATCGTTATGTAAAACTGAATCCTCATCCTCTTCAAAAGAAGCTTTAATCAAATCATAAAAAGATACTAACTCTCCACCTGATATAGTATCAGGCGCTGAGGCAACTATAGATTCAATTAATGTTGTACCTGACCTTGGCATACCAACTATGAAGATTAAACCCTCACCAGAGCATTGCTTAAATGGAAAGTTTTTAATGTCAGAAAATATTTCTTTAATTCTGTGAATGAGTTTTTGGTTCAAAAGAGGTTGGTATCTTTGTATAGTTGAAATTTCTTTATTAGAGGATAAATAGTATTTATCCGAAGTTTCAATGTCTTTTTTATTTTCATAATATTTTGCAAGCCCAAATAGAATAGGCCCAACAGCTTTTCCTTTTTCAATATGGTTTTTATAGCCATCAAATTCTAGTATTTTTTTTCCTGCATTAATAATTTCATCTGATATAGTTTCAGGACTAAAAGTTGAGTGGTAGTAAAATATTTCAGGGTTGAATTCTTTTTTATTTGCATATTCTATAAATTTCAGAGCCTCATCTTTTTTGAAAAGAGCAAAATAGGTATCAAGAATAATGTATATAACATTCGGGTTTTTTATTAGTTGTTCAAAATTTATCCTTTTTAGAATTTTTTCTGTATATGAATAAGCAACTTCATAATCTCTTTTTCTTAAATAAAGCTCTAGTAAAGTAATGTAAGGCTGGTAAGCATCCTCTTTGATTTTTTGAGCTTTATTTGCATAAAAAAAAGATTTTTCAAATTCCTCAATTTTTAGATACAAATGAGATAAATTATTTATCACATCAAAATCATTTGAGTTTATTTTTTCAGCTTTTTGATAAAAATCTATTGATCCATTATATTTATTTTGAAGCAAAAGTGTAAGTGCTAGCGTTTTTATAATCGCAAAGTCATTATTACTCTTATTGTAAAGTTCCCATGCTAATTGCTCTGCTTCATGAAATTTTGAATTATTGATATTTTCAATAATTTGTGACAGTAGACTATTCGACATAAAAAGCTATATTAGTGAAATTTATATGTTTCTTAATAAAATCAAAGATAAATATCATCATAATCTTTTGAGTTCATTTATTGAAAAGGGCGATCTAAATGAGATTAGGAATATAATAAAAAAAAATTATATACAAGACAATAAGTCTGATCTTAAAATTTTAAATAATTATCTTTTAAAATTTCTGTCCGAGCAAAAATTTGAAAAGCTGTTCAATAAAAATTTAATTTGGGTTAATAGTTTTGAGCAAGATACTTGCAAATATATAAATAAATTTTTAATAGATATGCTCTCACATAATAAAGTTTCATTTATTGAGCCATCAAAGTATGTTGATGAATTATATGAGCTTATAAAGACAAGAAATATTTACAAAGTTGATTTTCAAGACTTGTGCAATATGAGTTATGTTTATCAATATTTACTGTCAGAAAAAAATGAAGATTTTAAAATTCTTAACTCTTCGGCATCTTTCTTTGAAACTGTTAACAAAACCTATTTTACTCATTATTTTCTTACCAGAAGTTTTATTTATATAACTAAAAATCCTTATGAAATATTTAAAAGAAATAAACTGCAAAACTCCTATGATAATAAAATCAATCATATGCAAGAATTAATATCCAGTGAGACTAATGACATACAACATAAATATGATGATGATAAATATTTAGTTTCAGAAAATAGACAAAGTTGGTCAACAAATGTTTCAAGTTGGACTAACCCTAATGTTATCAGTACGTTCCGAGGTTTTATATTAAGAGAAGAAGATCTTTTTTCTGATCCTCTCCAAAAATTATCTGAGTTAACATCACATTTGATACAAACAGGATTAGATCTTGATTTGGATTATTCTTATTTACAAAACTACATATCTCAAAATCCTTTAAAAAAAGATATTTTAGAAAACGTAAGTTTTTCAAATAAAGAATTAAAAATACTCGAACGTGATATTGGAAAAATGGCAGAAAAACTTAGTTACAAACCAAAAATTTGACTATTAATAATAAAAACTACAGCAAAATAAAATCGTTACTCAACAATTATAAAAATACTAAATTATTAATAGTTTCAAAAAATAGATCTATAACAGACATAGAGAGTTTAATGAAAGATGGTGCAAATTTATTTGGGGAAAATAGAGTTCAAGAAGCTAAAAGTAAATTTACAAATGATCTTTTGAAATATAATTTTAAATTACATCTCATTGGCCCTCTTCAGTCTAACAAAGCTGAGGATGCTTTAACAATTTTTGATACTATTCAAACAATTGATCGATACAAATTAATCGATACTATTGCAAAATTAAAAGAGAAAAAGACATTTAAAACAAAATCGTTTTACATTCAGATTAATATAGGTGAAGAAAAACAAAAGTCAGGTGTATTATTAAGTGAATTAGAAAACTTATACAATTATTCTTTAGAAAAAAATTTGAATATTGTAGGACTTATGTGTATCCCTCCTCTTAATTCTGACGTAAATTTTTATTTTAATAAAATGTTGGAAATCAAAGATAAATTAAACAACAAACTTTTATTAAGTATGGGTATGAGTGGTGATTATGAAACTGCATTAAAATGTGGATCAAATATGATTAGGATAGGCTCCAAAATTTTTAAATGATGTTTAGATTAATTTTATTTTTTTACTTATTTTACTCTTACCAAGCTTTTGGGTTTGGTTTTGCTTGTAAATTTGAGGAAGTTTATATTGATGGTCAAACACAACAAGGATTACTGCTGATAAAAAAAAATAAACTTAGGTATGAATACAGCGACAAGAATCTGTATACTATTATTCATAAGAATAACAACACAACTATAAGTAAAAATAATAATAGAAAACAAGTAGATAATTACGAGGGAGAGAAGAATTTGATAGATCATCTTATGAGTATTACAAATGAATTTCCAAATTTAAAAGAAATATACAATATTAAAAAATTCAAAATTATTGTTGAAAATAGTAGTTTAAACGATTTCATAAAACGTATTGCTATAGTCTCTGATGATATTAACTTAAGTATATATTTTCAAAATTGCAAAAAAGGCGAAATTCTCGATCTTTATTTTCAACACAACCCTTATTTTAGATTTAGCCATTCATAACTTTGTTTTTAATAACTTACAAAAAAAAAGATTTTTTTATTGATCAAATTATCAACTTACTTTTATCTAATACTGACTATTTAACAAATGATAAAAATAAATCTGTTTTTAAAAAA
>CACBZW010000016.1 GCA_902543855.1 uncultured Alphaproteobacteria bacterium
TTTTATTACAATAGTTACAAACAATTTCTTTTTTTTTACCAAATTTAAAATAAACAGCTGGATGACCTAAATCACCGCTTCCACCATCGCACATTACTATATCAGTATTTTTTGAAACATATTCGATGGCTTCTGCTATTTTGTTTTGATCGCTCATAGGGAAACAAGTTCTGAGACTAAATTCGTATATTTTTTTGGGTCGTCAAGGCTTTCACCTTCCATAAGCTTTGCGTGATCATATAGAATTTCACAGAATTTATCTTTTTGATTTTTATCTAAAGATTTTAATTTATTAACTAATTCATGATTAATATTTATTTCTAAAATTCTTTTTTCATCAGAAATATTTTGATTATTAGCGGCCATCAGTTTTTTTAAATGCATATCCATATCATTCTCATCAGCTATTAAACATGAAGCACTTGCAGTTAGTCTTTTAGAAATTTTTACATCCTTTACTTTATCTTTCAGATTGTCTTTTAAAAATCCAACAAAATCTTTGTCTTCCTTTGGATCTTCCTTGTCTTTTTTTGACTCTTTTTTATCTTCAATATCAATTTCACCTTTAGTAATAGATGTAAATTCATAATCTTTGAATTTCATTTTCATTGGCATCCAGAATTCGTCAACTGGATCCGTAATTAACAAAACATTTATTTTTTTATTTTTAAATAGTTCCATTTGTGGGCTATTAATGAGGTTTTCCTTATTTTCACCTGATATATAATAGATTTTCTTTTTATCATTTGGAAAATCAGTTACGTATTGATCTAAAGTTATCATTTCCTCTTTCTCAGAGCAGTTAAATGTTGAAAACTCAAATATTTGATCATGAAAGTCATTAAATTCATAAAGACCCTCTTTTACAACAGGTCCAAAATTCTTCCAAAAATCTTTAAATTCATCTGGTTTCTTTTTTTGTAATTCTAGAATTTCTTTGAGAACTCTTTTTGTAATAGCACTAGATATTTTATTAATTACTGCATTATTTTGTAAAATTTCTCTTGAAATATTTAAACTAAGATCTTCTGTGTCTACAACACCCGGCACAAATCTAAGCCAAGCTGGAATTAATGCATCTAACTTATCAGAAATAAATACCTTATTTACATAAAGTTTTAACTTGTTTTTCCGATCTGGATGAAAAAGATCTTGAGGCTGCGATTTGGGTAAATATAAAAGGGCAGTGTAATTTACAACTCCCTCAGCTTTAAAGTGAATAGTTGTTAAAGGCTCATCATAATAATTTGAAACTTGATTATAAAAAGATTTGTAGTCATCTTTTTTAATTTTTGATTTATCTTTTAGCCAAATGGCTTCAGCGGAGTTTACTTGTTCTTCAATTATATCATCTTTTTTCTTATCATTTTTATCTTCTTCAGATGTTACAAAAATGGGGAAAGGAACAAAATCAGAGTACTTTTTTATAATTTCCTCTATTTTGTATTTACTTAAGAACTCTTTCTCATCCTTCTTAATTGATAACGTAATTTCAGTTCCAATTTCATTGTATTTCGTTTCCTCAATTGAAAATGTACCTTTACCATCTGAAGTCCATAGGTAACCACTGGATGAGTCATATTTTTTTGATCTAACTACTACTTGATCGGAGACCATAAATGATGAATAGAAACCAACTCCAAATTTACCAATTTGATTGATATCTCCCTTTTTATCACCCATCTTTTTAATAAACTCTTCCGTTCCAGATTTAGCTATTGTGCCTAAATTTGATTGCATATCTATATCATCCATGCCAATCCCATTATCTTTTATTGAAATAGTTTTATTTTTTTCATTAAGATGAATTCGAATTTGGAATTTATTTGTTTTAGGAGCTTTGGAGTCAGTCTGACTAACATATCTAAGCTTTTCGCAAGCATCTGATGAATTTGATATTAATTCACGTAAAAATATTTCCTTTTCGGTATAGAGTGAATTTGCAACTATATCTAGGAGCTTTGATACTTCAGTTTCGAATCTTACAGTTTTCTTTTCCGCTTGTTGTTTGGTCATTTTTTTCTAATATCCTTATTATAAGTAATGTTTACCAATGATAATACTGAGTGTTCTACAAAAATTTCTGTCATTTCACAAAGTAAATTTGATAAATGGTTGTTAACACAATCATCTTTTACTAAAAATTGGGCTTTATCTAATAATTTCAAGGCAGAATCAGGAAAAATTCTCAAAATTCCCTATGATGACGGAAGATTGAAAGAGGTCATATTAGGAGAGGGCACAGATAAAAACCTAAAGGCAATTAGTGCTTTTTCTGCATCTAACATAGGTAACTATTATATTTCATATAAATTTGCCAAATCAAAGGTGTCTGAAATACACAAAGCATGGGCTTGGGGCAACTATAAGTATCAGTCTAAATCCAAAAAAAATTTATTATACATTGAGGATAAAAAGGAATTAGATTTTTTAACTTTTTACTCAAATTGTATAAATTTTTCTAGAGACTTGATAAATAGCCCTGCAAATAAATTAAACCCATCAACTTATTACTCAAAAATTAAAAATAATAATTTGTTTAAAAGTTTTAATTTTATTGATTACACTGAAAAAGAAATAAACTCAAATTTTCCTTTGACATGTGCCGTTGGTAAATCTTCCTCTTCAAAACCAAAAGTGATTGAAATAATAAATCGAAAACTTTCAAAAAAAGATAAACCATTGGTTATTATTGGAAAAGGCGTTACATTTGACACAGGTGGTGTAAACATAAAACCAGGTACCTCAATGAGATATATGAAAAAAGATATGGGAGGATCTGCTATCGCTATATCATTATTTTTGTTAGCAAATTATTTTTTAAAAAAAACTAAAATTGTTTTAATTGCCCCAATCGCTGAAAATGCAATATCATCAAAATCAATGAGACCTGGTGATGTATATTCATCTGTATCAGGAAAGTCTGTGGAAATTGCCCATACAGATGCTGAGGGAAGACTTTTGTTAGCAGATGCAATAGAAAAAGCTTATTCTTATAACCCATGTATGATTATTGATTTTGCAACGCTTACTGGAGCAGCAAGAGTAGCTCTGGGTGAAGACCTTCCTGCTTATTTTTGTAATAATGAAACATTTGCAAAAAAAATCGAAAATTTAAATAAAGAAAAATTGAGATGTTGGAGATTACCCTTGTACTCTCCTTACTTGTTTAAAATTAAATCTCAAGTAGCAGATCTCAGTAATGCATCTTTAGATGGTATGGCTGGTTCTATTACAGCAGCACTTTTTCTTCAAGAGTTTTTAAAATCTCCCAATATACCTTGGTTTCACTTTGACACCTTTGCTTGGTCTAAAGACCCCAAAGGAGCTGCATTACAGGGATTAGATATAATGAGTGATTTTTTAAGGATAAATTTTAATTAGTGAAGTATTTACTAATATTTTTTCTATTATTATCAGGTTGTATTACAACCGATAGGTCTTTTAACACAACAAATATTTGCGATATTTTCAAAACAAATCCTAAATGGAAATCATATGCAGAAAAAACAAAAGAAAAATGGGGAGTTCCAGTTAGTTTGCAATTAAGCTTTATTAAACAAGAATCCTCTTTTGAAAGAACTGCAAGGCCTCCGAGGAAAAAGGTATTGGGTTTTATACCTGGTTTAAGGCCATCAAGCGCTTATGGTTACAGTCAGGCCTTAGATGGAACATGGGAGGAGTATAAAGTTTCAACAAAAAACTTTAATGCTGATAGAAAAAATTTTAGAGATGCTAGTGATTTTATAGGTTGGTATGTTGATGGAAGTTACCGTCTGTTGAAAATTGATAAAAGTGATGTTTACAATCATTACCTTGCTTATCATGAGGGCAAGGGTGGGTATCAAAAAAAATCTTATAACAAAAAAAAATGGCTTTTAGAGGTGGCAAAAAAAGTAGAACGTCAAGCTAAAGATTATTCTAATCAAATAACAAAATGCAATTTTCATAAAAATAGTGTGTTTTAATTGTTACAAAAATCAGATCTTATAAATTATTTCTACTCCAATTTTACTGATCCTGAGTATAAAGGTATTGGAACTGAACATGAAAAATTTATCTTTTATAAAGATAATAAAAGATTTCAATTTGATGGAGAGGTAAGTATACAAAATTTATTTCAATTTTTCTTATCAAAGGGTTGGCAAAAAAAAGAATACAATAGTTTCAATCAATTAATATCTTTGTCTAAAAATGGTGCTAGCATTACTTTAGAGCCAGGGTGTCAACTAGAATTATCAGGTAAGATTTTAAAGAATGTTCATCAAACATGTACGGAGTCTTATGAACATTTAAAAGAATTAAAAGAATATGCCGAATTGAATGAATTATGCATTTTAGGACTGGGATTTGATCCAATAAGTAAATTAGAGGATCTAACTTTTATCCCAAAAGAACGTTATAAAATTATGAGTGAATATATGCCTAAAGTTGGCTCAAGAGGATTAGATATGATGACCCGAACATGTACTGTTCAAGCAAATTTAGATTATTTTAATGAAACAGATCTAATTAAAAAATTTGTTGTTTCTAATAGAATTCAACCAATAGTTATGGGCATATTTTGTAATTCACCCTTTCGTGAGTCGAAATATAATAATTTAGTGAGTAATCGAATATATACATGGCAAGACACTGATGATCAAAGATGTGGAATAAAAAGATCATTTCTGAACAAGAATTTTTCTATTGAGGAATATGTTGACTTTGTTTTGGAGGTAAAAAACTATTTTTTAAAGATTAATGGAAAACAATATGACACAACAGATTATACTTTTAATGAATTGTTAACTAAAAACACCGCAAATAAAGACCTTTCAAATTACAACATATCAATACAAGATTGGATAAATCATCTCTCCACAATTTTTACAGAGGTAAGATTAAAGTCATATATAGAACTTAGAGGTGCAGACGCTGGGAAATGGGAAATGATTTGTGCTCTTCCAGCATTTTGGGTTGGCATACTTTATGATGATGAAAATCTTGAACATCTTTGGAAAGAAACTAGTTCGTGGCAAGAGAATGATATTTTAAATTTGTATCTAGAGGTTCCTTATAAAGGACTTAACAGTAACTTTATTAATTCGCCCTTATATGAGCATGGTAAAAACCTTCTTAGCCTCGCTAATAAGGGATTAGAAAAAAGAGGTTATCTAAATTCTGAAGGAAGAGATGAGAGTATTCATCTTGAAAAATTATATAATATTGTTGAAAAACAAAAAAATCCTGCAGATTTGTTAATTGAAGAGTTTAAGGATAAAAAAGATATATTATCATTATTAAATAATACCTATTATTGAATTTGCTATGAAATTTCTTTTTCAAATGGATGATCCCAAAAAAATAAATATTAATGAGGACTCTACTTATATGTTAATCAAGGAGTCTTTAAATAGAGGTATAGATTGTTATTACAATGATCCAAGATGGGTATTTAGTGAGATTAATAAAGTTAATAAAATTAAATCTCACGTTTCTAAATTAAGTTTAAAAAAAAATAATCAGCTTTCGTATCAAAAAAAGATCCTAAAAGAAATTGATTTAGAACATATGAATGCCATTTTTATTCGACAAGATCCACCCTTCAATTTAAATTATATTTCTAATACCTATTTATTAGATCAATTAAAAAAACCTTTAATTTTAAATAATTCAAAGGAGATTAGGAACTTCCCAGAAAAACATATTATGATGAACTTCCCAGAATTAACTCCCCCGACGTTAATATCATCAAATATAGAAGCCATCATAAAGTTTATAAAGAAAAATAAAGAGGTTATTATAAAACCCGCTTATGGAAATGGAGGATTAGGAATTCAAAAAATTAGCCATAATAAGACTAATCTCAGTACGTTCTTAAAAAATTACATAAAAAAATTTTCGAATTGCCCAGTAATTATTCAAACATTCCTTAAAAATTTCAAAAAAGGAGACAAAAGAATTATTCTCATAAACGGGGACATTGCTGGAGCTGTATTAAGAGTGCCTAGAACTAATAGCATAAAGGCAAATTTTCATGCAGGTGGGAGGGCAGTAGAAACCAATATCACTGACAAAGATAAGTACATTTGTAAAAAAATAAAATCATTTTTGGTGAAAAAAAAATTATTTTTTGTTGGTATTGATGTGATAGATGGCTATTTAACAGAAATAAATATTACATCTCCTACTGGAATTCAAGAAATCAACAGATTAAATAAAAGTAAGATTGAAAAAGATATTATTGATTTTGTTTTAAGATCACTGAAATAAATTTTCAAATAGCTTATTTATATTTTTTTGAATTAAATCTTCTATAGGTTTTTTTACAGTCCCATCAGGTATGACTCTTTCGTAGGAATAATTTCCATTTTGATATTTTATAACAAAATCCTCATTGTTAATAATATCAAAAATTGTAATTTTAAAATTATTCAAAGCTAATTCTAATTCTGCCTCTAAAGTCTCTCCGTCTGGTGATGTAAAAATTAAGTTTTTAATTTTCAATTCATTCAAATTATTATTTGAAATTTGTCCAGAAATAGAACTACTTTGATTAATGAAAGAATTTGCTAGTGTGTTTAATAATTCATTAATTTGTTCAAAATCCTCAATGTCTTGAGATAGAGATTGAATAAATAAAACTAGTGCAAATTCCTCTTCAGTGATATTAACATTAATATCACCATCTATGTTTCCAGATATATTTTTAATATTTTTAAGATTGACAGGTTCAGAAACATCTAAAGATAGATTAATTTTTCCATCAATACGAGATGTATTTAAAAATAAACGATCAAAATTAGATAAATTTAAATCATTTAATTTGACTGTACCAGTAAACATCTGATTTTTAATTAATCCAGAAATATTTGAAATTTTATCTTTGTTTATTAGATCTAAATTTTTTATCAAAAATAGATCATTGACTGGTTCAACGTATAAGTTTGACTCTAAATAATCAAAGTCAACAAGATCCACAATATTCGTAAAATCTTCTTCAGTTAATTCAGAGATGATATTTAATAGTTCTGTTTTATTTAAATTTTCAATTCCAATATTCAAAGAGGCATTATTAAAATTATTAAAATCTAAATTACCGTCAATCAATAAATTCGAACCTTCTAAATTAATAAATTGAAGATCTTCAATAGCTAAATTTGAGCCATTTATATGGCCTCTCGCGTTGATATGTTCCGTATTTAATATTTTTAATAATCTAATTAATGAGTTAGACGGAATTAACTCAAATTGTCTAAATCGGTTTAATTGAATATCTAATTGTAGACCATTGATATTATCAAGCCCATAAGTGCCGCTAATTTGAATAATATTTTCATCCTTATTAGTTATATTTATTTGATCAATTGTAAAAATATTATTTGCGAAATTGCTTGATAATTCAATTTCATCAAATTCAAATTGCTTTACTAATTCCGAATAAGGTAAAAACTCTAATAATATTGATAAGTCATCTTTGGAGCTAGAGTTAAGACTAGCATTAAAGTTAGCATTATAAAAATCAAGATTTTCAATAGTTCCGTTTAAATCTAAGTTTGTTCCTTGATCAGAGATATACAAGATTTTATTTATAGTTAAATTATTTGAATTGTAGTTTAGATCAAAAGTTTCAATTATTCCTTGAGGAATGTCTATAACTTCATTGAAAATATTTATATTACTAATCATTTGAAATAAATTATCTGAAGAGATATTTTGACCTCTAATTGATAAATCAGAACTAATGAAATTGCTTAAATTGATATTCCCCTCAATATTAATTTGTGATTTGTCAGCTAAAGTAATAACTAGGTCTTCAATATTTAAATTTTCTTTTACATATTCACCTTTTATGTCAAGACTTTGAAAATTTATTTTTTTTAAAACCTCCTGGTAATTTTCCCCTAAAAGTAATACTAGTTCATCTATTTCCAGATTTTCTATGGAAAAATCAATTTTATTTATTTCTGAGTCAGTTGTATAAATATCAAAATATAAATCAGAGCCTTTATATTTAAATTTATTTGATATTATTCTTGTATTATTGCCCTCGTTAGAGATCTTTAATTTTAAATTATCGATATCACCCTCTAGTAAAATCGCATTATTAACAAAATTTGAATTTATATTTTCTATTCTTGCTTGGTTGAGTGTAATTGAAATATCATCTGCGTTAAAAATAGATCTAGAAATTTCAATATCAGAAGCTGCAAAATCAGTTTGGATTAAATAATGATTGATTTTGAAATTTGAATTATCTATAGAGAGAATTGGTTTAGGCATAATTTTTAAAGTTTGATTTGATAAACTGTTCAATGTAACAAAACCTTTAGTTTCTCTTTCGACTATTTCTTGAGATAAAATATTCATAGGCAATCTTAGAAAACTAAGTCCAAATAAAATCACTAAAATTAAAAGTATTGCTATGGGTATTAAGACTTTTAATTTTTTCATTTATTCATTCTACAAATATAGGAACACAAAATAGATCATATAGGCTAATATAAAGCTAAAAGAAATTAATTTTCCAGCCAATTTTAAAGAAATAATTATAAAAAATAATAAAGAAGTCAGTAAAAATAGCCATTTATCAATTTGACCAAGTAATTCATAAAAATTTATACTTCCATTGATTAGCACAGCAATAATCGTTATCCCAAATATGTTGGCTATATTTGATCCGAGAATATTTCCAATTGCCAAATTATTTTGTTTTTTCACAATTGATAAAATTGTTGCAATTACCTCAGGTAAAGAAGTACCAAAAGCAACAATTGTTATTCCAATCGTAGTTTCTGCAACACCAAATATGCTAGTCAATTCTTTTGCATAAACAATAAAATACTTAGAACTAAAAAATAAAGCTATAAATGCTAATATTATTTTTAAAATAATAAAAAAAGATGAAGAATGTTTTATTTCGGATATTGTGTTAGTTTCATCAATTGGTTTTTTTAATTCATAATAAATAAAAAAACAAAGTAATCCAAAAAGTAAAACACCGTACGTGTAGCCAATATTAAAATTAAAGATTATGAAAATAAAAAAAACGATTGAAAAAATTAAAAAAAATAAAAAAGTACTTTTATCCCTTTTATCAGTTACTAACCTAGTAATGGGATATAACATGATACCCCCTACCAATAAAATATTTGCAATATTACTTCCAACAAGATTACCTGCTACTATTCCCACAGAATTTAGCTTTAATGCTTGAAATGTTGCTGCAAACTCAGGGAGGGAAGTGCCAATAGCTATAATAAATATTCCAACAAGGATTGGCCTAATTTTATAAACGTGTGAGACTAATATTGAATTTTTTATTGCAAAATCACATGACCATATTAATAGAGCAAGACTTATTAATACTCCTAATAAACTCTCAATCAATTCACACCCATTTGATCTTTTTTAAGTTTCCTTATCTCATCTCTGAATATTGCAGCTTTTTCAAAATCTAAATTTTCAGCTGCAGATAACATTTTTTTCTCTAATTTTTGAACATGTTTTTCAAATTTATTAGGACTCAATTTATCAATTTCAGATGTACCCACAGTATAGCTATCTTTTTCATAGATGCTCTCGATAATTTCACCAATATTTCTTTTCACTGATTGAGGGGTAATGTTATTTTTCTTATTAAATTCAATTTGTTTATTTTTTCTGTATTTTGTTTCTTCAAGAGCTGCTTTAATACTTTTAGTTAATACATCTGCATATAAAATCACCTTTCCATCTATATTTCTGGCTGCACGACCTATAGTTTGAACCAAACTAGTTTTTGACCTTAAATAACCCTCTTTGTCAGCGTCAAGAATGGCGACTAAACCACACTCTGGAATATCTAGTCCTTCTCTGAGTAAATTAATACCAATTAAAATATCAATCTCCCCAATTCTTAAAGAGCGAATAAGTTTTATTCTATCAATAGTCTCAACATCAGAATGCATATATTCAGCCTTTAAATTATGTTCTTTTAAGTAATTGGTTAAGTCCTCGGCATTTTTTTTTGTAAGAGTTGTAATCAATACTCTATTTTTATTATTGAGTGTTATTTTAATTTCACCCATCAAATCCTCCACTTGATTTACAGTCGTTTTGATCACACACTCAGGGTCAATTAGACCTGTGGGTCGTATGATTTGTTCAACATACTCATTTTCAACTTCATTCAATTCCCATGGGCCAGGAGTTGCAGATAAAAAAATAGTAGGGGGACGCATCATATTCCATTCTTCAAAAGTTAAAGGTCGATTATCCAATGCAGATGGAAGTCTAAATCCATAATCTGATAAAGTTTTTTTTCTAGATCGGTCACCTTTATACATTCCATTTATTTGAGGCACGGATACATGAGACTCATCAATAATAAGAAGCGAGTTTTCTGGAATAAACTCGTATAGAGTTGGTGGTGGTTCACCAGGTTGTCTTCCACTTAAATATCTCGAATAATTCTCAATTCCTGAACATGTTCCCGTTGCCTGTATCATTTCCAAATCAAAATTAGTTCTCTCTTTTAATCTTTGAAATTCAAGCAACTTTTTTTCCTTATCAAACTCTTCTAGTCTTATTTTTAAATCTTTCTTAATTTCTTTAATAGCGTTCTCTAATCGTGGTTTTGGAGTAATGTAATGACTATTTGCAAAGATTTTTACTTCTTCGAAGCTTTGAATGAATTCACCTGTGAGAGGATCAAACTCTTTAATATCTTCCACCTCGTCTCCAAAAAAACTTATCCTCCAAGCTATATCCTCTAAATGTGCAGGAAAAACATCAACCCGATCTCCAGTTACTCGAAACATACCTCTTCTAAAATCAATATTATTTCTTTTATACTGCAACTCTACTAATTCTCTCAGGAACTCCATTAAATTAATGTTCTGTCCTTTTTTTATTTCTAAAGTCATTTTAGAGTAAGAGTCAACGGACCCGATGCCGTATATACATGAAACACTTGCTACAATAATGACATCTTCTCTTTCTACTAATGATCTAGTTGCTGAGTGTCTAAAACGATCTATTTGCTCATTTATAGAGGACTCTTTTTCTATGAATGTATCTGATCGAGGTACATAAGCTTCTGGTTGATAATAATCATAATAACTCACAAAATACTCAACTGCATTTTTAGGAAACAATACTTTTAACTCCTCATATAATTGAGCAGCCAAGGTCTTATTTGGAGCCATAATCAATGTTGGTCTGTTATATTTTTCAATAACATTTGCAATTGTAAATGTTTTTCCAGAGCCGGTTACACCCAATAATACTTGGCTTTGTTTCCTTTTGTCTAAACCATCAATTAATTTTTTAATTGCTTGAGGCTGATCTCCTTTAGGTTTATTTTCACTTACTATTTTAAATGGCATACTTGTAGAAATTTATAAATAAGTTTATAGATAACTAAATAAAAAAAATGATTTCAAATAGAGTAAATAACATAAAACCATCATTAACAATAGCTACCAATATGAAGGCCCAGGAACTGAAAAGAGCTGGTAAGGATGTGATTGTTTTAGCAGCCGGAGAACCAGATTTTGATACACCTGATCACATTAAAAGCGCAGCTATTGAGGCCATAAATAAGGGTTTTACTAAGTATGTACCAGGTAAAGGAACACCAGACCTGCAAGTCGCAATTCAAAAAAAATTTCAAAGAGATAATAACTTAAATTATGAACTTGGTAATATTACAGTTGGAGTTGGTGGAAAGCATATAATTTATAATGCTTTCTCAGCAACAATTAATCAAGGTGATGAAGTTATAATCCCTGCTCCATATTGGGTGAGTTACCCTGATATTGTAATTTTAAATGATGGAAAACCCATCATAGTTGAGTGTGGTGAGCAAAATGGTTTTAAAATCACACCTGAGGATTTGGAGAAAAATATATCTTCAAAAACAAAATGGCTGATGCTAAATAGCCCAAGTAATCCGACTGGATCTATGTATACCAAAGAGGAATTGGTTGCTATAGGAGATGTTCTTAAAAGTTATGAAAATATTTATGTTTTATCAGATGATATTTATGAAAAGATTGTTTACGACACCAATGATTTCAAAACAATAGCTGAAGTTTGTCCATTTTTAAAAGAAAGAACGTTAACGATGAATGGATTATCCAAGTCTTATTGTATGACAGGCTGGAGAGTAGGCTACGCAGCAGGTCCAGTCAGTCTCATCAATGCAATGAACAAAGTTCAATCACAAAACGTATCTTCAACAGCATCAATATCAATGGCGGCTTCTGTTGAGGCATTAAATGGAGATCAAAGTTTTATCATATCAAACAATGAATCTTTTCTTAGAAGGCGTAATTTAGTTGTAAAACATTTAAATGAAACACCTGGATTGTCTTGCAGAACTCCAGAGGGTGCTTTTTACGTTTTTGCTTCATGTAAAGGAGTTTTAGGTAAGACAACTGAGTCTGGTAAAAAACTCTTAACTGATGGTGACTTTATGGATTATCTTCTTGAAGAGGTGGGTGTTGCAGGTGTACAAGGTTCTGCATTTGGGCTAGAGGGTTTCTTTAGAATATCTTATGCAACCTCTGACTCAATATTAGAGGATGCCTGCCAAAGAATTAAAACTGCTTGTTCTAAATTAAGTTAATTTACTATTAGAAATAATTTTAGCTATTCGAAGAATATTTGTATTTCCAACTTTTCCAAAAGGTACTCCAGCTGTGATTATTATTTTTTCACCATGTTTTAGAATTTTTCTTACCTTTGCTATTTTACAGGCACGGTCAACCATCTCAGTTGATGATGAAATTTCATCAACAACATCCATAAAAGTACCCCAAGTTAAAGCATTTTGACGAGCAACTTTTTTATTAGTTGTTAATCCAATTAAGGTCACATCAGGCCTCATCCTTGCGACTCTTAAAACAGATCTTCCTGATTGAGAAAACGTTGCAATACAATTACATTCAGCAATGGTGGCTACTTCAAGTGCCGCAGTAGCTATAGCCTCTGTTGATGTTTTTACCATATTCAAATTATAATTTTGAATATTAGCTAAATATTTAGGATCACTTTCAACGCGTTTAATAATTTTATTCATCATTTCTACAGACTCTTTGGGATAATTACCAGCAGCTGACTCTGCAGATAACATTACAGCGTCTACTCCTTGAAATACTGCTGTAGCGACATCAGAGGCCTCAGCCCTTGTCGGAGTAGGTGAGTCAATCATACTCTCAAGCATTTGGGTTGCAACAATACATGGCTTTCCAAATTTTCTACATGCAGCGACCATTGTTCTTTGATGAATTGGCACATCTTCTGGGTTGGTTTCAACACCCAGATCTCCTCTAGCAACCATTATTCCATCAGAATTTTCAGTTATCGACTCAATTTCTTTCATAGCAGAGGGTTTTTCTACTTTAACCATTACTTTAAATTTTGGAGGAATAAGTTTTTTTGCTGTTAATAAATCTTTTGTAGTTTGAATAAATGAAAGAGCTATCCAATCAACATCAAGTTTAATAGCTAGCTCTAAATCCTTTTTATCTTTTGGAGTAATTATTTTTAAATCAAGTTTTGTATCTGGAATATTCAATCCTTTGTTATTAGAAATTTCTCCACCATCCGTAACAACACATCTAATTGCAGAAGCAGATTTTGATTTTACTT
>CACBZW010000017.1 GCA_902543855.1 uncultured Alphaproteobacteria bacterium
CAAGGATGACGATACATACATTCTTTCAAACAAATATAAAATAAAAAACATAAAAAATTTTATTTTTCTATCTGATGGTTCTGATAAAAATTCTTATCAAATCGGTAAAAGCTCATATGATTATTTAAATTTAGATAAATGCTATTACATTACAGACAATCATGGCTTAATCACCACAGTAGATATCGTTGATAATATCGGAATTATCAATCATGAAGATATTGACTCAAAGTATTCAGATAATAAACAATCTAGCATAGATAATTTTTATGCTACTGGTTATGAGCCATCATTACCTAAATTAAAGCTACCCAAAATTTGGCCTTTTAAATCTAAAACCCAATAATTACTTTTATTTAATACATTTAACAATATAATCCTTGCCTCATGAAATGGACTAAAGATAGTTGGAAAAACTTTGAAGCAAAGCAAATGCCTGCTTACGCTGATCAAGGTAAGTTAGACTCTGTAATAGAGGAATTATCCTCTATGCCTCCTTTAATATTTGCTGGTGAGACTAGGTCTCTAAAATCACAAATTTATCAAGTTCAAAAAGGAGAGTCCTTTTATTTACAAGGCGGTGACTGCGCTGAGAGCTTTCAGGAATTAAACCCCAATACAATTCGAGATAATTTTAAATTACTATTGCAAATGTCTGTTGTTTTGACTTTTGCCACTAATAAACCGGTCGTTAAACTAGGGAGAATGGGTGGACAATTTGCTAAACCAAGAAGCTCAGACTTTGAAGAAAAAAACGGTCAAAAGCTACCTAGTTATAGAGGAGATATCATCAATTCATTTGAGTTTAACGAGTCCTCTAGAGAACCAGACCCTAAAAGAATGATCAGAGCTTATAACCATTCAGCTTCAACTTTAAATTTATTAAGAGCTTTTGCTCAAGGAGGTTTTGCTAGTTTAACACAATTAAATAAATGGAATTTAGATTTTGCAGATAACTTTGACACAACAAAAAAATTTAAAGAATTATCTGAAAAAATTGCAGAAAGTATAAAATTTATGAATGCCTGTGGTGTAAATGAAAAAAATACAAGAGAACTAAGAGAGACAGATTTTTACACAAGCCATGAAGCACTTCTTTTACCTTATGAACAAGCTTTTACAAGAATAGATAGCACTACAGGTGAGTGGTACAATGTAAATTCTCATTTTTTGTGGGTTGGTGATAGAACTAGAGATCCTAATGGTGCTCACATACACTATTTAAGTGGTATAAAAAATCCTTTAGGTCTTAAAGTAGGTCCATCTACAACCATTGATGATTTAAAAAAAAATATCGAGATACTGAATCCTGAAAATGAAGGTGGAAGACTTACACTTATTGTTAGAATGGGAGCAGATAAAATTAATTCAAAATACCCTGATTTATTGAAAGAAATTAATAAACTCGGTCTTAATCTTACATGGATATGTGATCCTATGCATGGAAATACATCTACAAGTAAATCTGGCTATAAAACTAGAGCTACTGAGAATATTTTTAAAGAAATTCAGTCTTTTTTTGAAATTCATAAATCAGAGGGTTCAGTCGCAGGAGGTGTTCACCTTGAATTAACAGGTTTAGATGTAACTGAATGTGTCGGTGGGCCTGATGATATTAAAGATGAAAATTTAGGTGATAGATACCATACGTTTTGTGACCCAAGACTAAATGTTAATCAATCATTAGAGCTATCTTTTCTACTGGCTGATTTATTATCCAATGGTGAAATGAATTAGTTTTCTTATTCATAATGAATAAAAAAACAAATTCAAATTTAATTAATAATTTTACTGATAATTATTTTTTAAAAACAAAAAAAATTATCCATAAGTATGGAGATATTAAAGTTACTTACGCTGTTTTTATTCGTAGACCAGGTGTCATAGCATTAAAACTAGCAATAAATTGGATTAAACAAATTTCAAAAGACAGAGCAATTAAAATATCAACTTCTAGTCCATTCAAAGAGGGTGACCATTTCGGTGCTGGAGAACCAATTCTTTATATTAGGGGTTCTTTTAAACATATAGTCGATTTGGAAACTTTACTCTTACAAAAAATTGGTCCAGCTTGTATAGCAGCAGCTAATGCATATCAAATGTGTTTAGACTTGCCTAAAACGTCCTTTATAGCTATGGATGCAAGACATTGTGCAGGTACAGAGATGTCTGAATTAATGTCATATGCGGCATCAGTAGGATCAAAATCAGCAAAAAGAAAGAAAGCTAAAGGCTTTATTGGAACATCGATAGATGCAACATCACATTATTTTCAATCTAATAAAGCATTAGGAACGATGCCACATGCATTAATAGGATATGCAGGATCTACTCTTGAGGCAGTAAAAATGTTTCATGAAACATTTCCAAAAGATGATTTAGTTGTATTGCCTGATTATTTCGGTAAGGAAATTACTGACTCTATTCAAGTTTGTAGCCAATTCAATAAGTTATCTAAAGCTGGAAAAGTAATGATAAGACTTGATACCCCAAATGGAAGATTTATTGAGAATCTTGATACCTCAAAATCATATGAGGTCTTAGAAAAACACGCACCCGGTTCGATCAAAGAATACAGATCTGACAAAGAGTTAAAACACTTAGTTGGACCTGGAGTCTCTGCTGCATCTTTGTGGTATTTGAGAGCACAACTTGATAATTTTGGTTTTAAAAAAGTAAAAATTATTGCATCTAGCGGATTTACAAATGAGAAATGCAAGGCAATGTCTTTAGCCAAAGCTCCAATAGATGTCATAGGAACTGGAAGTTATCTACCAGAAAAGTGGTCAGAAACATATGCAACTGCTGATATTATAAAATATGGTAATTCCTCTAGAGTAAAAGTTTCAAGAGAATACCTCTTAAAAAAAGTTAAATGATAATTACACGTTTTGCCCCGAGCCCAACTGGTCACCTGCACTTAGGAAATATGAGATCTTGCTTTTTAAATTGGGCATATTCAAAAAAAAATAATGGTAAATTTATTCTTAGATATGACGACACTGATCAAGAGAGGAGCAAAGATGAGTATGTAAAGTCCATAGCATCTGATCTTGATTGGTTAAAAATAAAATATGATGAAACTTTTTATCAAAGCAAAAGAATTGAGAGATATAATGAACTTTTCGATCAATTAATTTCTTTAAAATTTGTTTACCCATGTTTTGAGTCAAGTGAGGATTTAGATATAAAAAAAAAGTTGCAGTTAAAAGCAGGAAAACCTCCAATCTACGATAGATCCTCATTAAATTTATCTAAAGAAGAAGTTGAAAAAAAAATAATTAATGGTAATCAGCCTTATTGGAGATTTAAACTTTCACAGACTAAAATTAAATGGAATGATTTAGTAAAAGGAGAGACCGAAGTAGATCTAGCTTCTCAATCAGATCCTGTTTTAAGGAGGGCTGATGGTAGCTACCTCTACCATTTTCCAAGTGTCGTCGATGATATAGATATGAAAATATCTCACATCATTAGAGGCGAAGACCACTTAACTAATTCAGCAATTCATATAGAATTATTTAAATGTTTAAATTCTGATTTACCTTCATTAGGTCACAATCCATTAATTCTTAATGAGGATGGAACAAAACTAAGTAAGAGAAATTTGGACTCAATTTCACTTAAGCAATTCAGAAACAGTGGATATACAGTTAACAGTATTCTATCTTATTTGTATTCACTTGGTTTAAACTCAGATTATGATTTTGAAACCATTTTAGAGAATAATTTTAGAGATTTTAATTTAGAGGATATTTCTAAAAACTTACCAAAAATTGATATTCATAAAATCGACTTTTTTCAAAAAAATTCATTAAGGTCAATGAATTTAAAAGGTTTAAATAATGAATTCCCTGAGCTAGAAGAGTTAGCTTTAACTGAAGCAGAGTGGGAACTTATTAAAGAAAATGTTGAAAAGTATGAAGATATAAAAAATTTATGGAATATTATTAATAGAAGAGAAATTAAAATTCAACCCTCAGGTGACTTTATCAAACTTTTGACTAAAAATTTGAATGGTATTTCAAATTTTAGTTTTGATGAATATGTCAATTACTTAATGAGCATTGATAAATCACTATCAAAAAAAGAAATATTTACTAATACACGTTATATACTTACAGGTAATCAAAATGGCCCATCTGTTAAAGACCTATATAATTATTTTGGCCACGAAGGTTTAAAAAAAATTTTAAATGAATATTAATCTTTTTAACACTTTAACCAAAAAAAAAGAAAAACTTATACCTATTAACTCATCTGCAGTTAAGATGTATGCTTGTGGACCCACCCTTTACAGTAATCCACACATAGGAAACTTCAGACCAATTATAGTTTTTGATATCTTATTTAGAGTCCTAAGACTAATTTTTGGAGAGGATAGTGTACGTTACGTCAGAAATATAACAGACATCGATGATAAAATTATAGATAAAGCCAATGAACTTAAAATATCAACAGATGAGTTGGTTAATTCTACTCAAAAAATATATCAACAAAATCTAAGTTCTTTATCAATATTATCTCCAACACATGAACCAAAAGCCACAGATTATATCTCAAAAATGATTGAGATGATTACATCTCTTATTGAAAAAAAATATGCTTATGTATCTGAAGGACATGTTTTATTTGAAGCAAAGAAATATAAGGGTTATGGTTCTCTCTCTAAGTTCTCATTAAAAGACATAATATCTGGTGCAAGAGTAGAAGTTGCCGATTACAAAAAAAATCCTGAAGATTTTGTCCTTTGGAAACCATCAAAAACAAATGAACCTCATTGGGATAGCCCATGGGGTAATGGTAGACCTGGATGGCACATAGAGTGTTCAGCTATGATTTCAGAATTACTTGGAGAAACCATTGATATCCATGCGGGCGGTATTGATCTTATTTTTCCACATCACGAGAATGAAATTGCTCAGTCGACATGTTGTCATGATAAAAAAATGTCGAACTTTTGGCTCCATAATGGATTTATAAATTTTAAGGGTGAAAAAATGTCAAAATCTTTAGGAAATACCTCAATTGTTAATGATTTATTGTCTAAACACGATCCTGCTGTTCTCAAATATTCACTACTAACTACTCATTATCGTCAACCACTTGATTTTTCAAACGATCTTATAAGTTATAGTGAAAACATCATTAACAAGTGGAGAGAACATATTAAAGAGGTTAATAGCAAAGAATTAGACTCAGAATTTGTTAATGCACTTTTAGATGACCTAAATACCCCAAAAGCACTGATGAGATTACAGCAAATAATAGCTAACATTAAAAAAGACAAGAATAATGATAATTTATTAGCTCATTTTAATAATGGTTTAAGCTTATTAGGATTAAATCCTAGTTTTAATAAAACAGATTTAAACCTTGATAAAGAATTTATTGAAAATATGATATCTCGCCGACAAGAGGCTAAAAAAAATAAAGACTTTGAACTAGCAGATAAAATTAGAGATGAGTTATTTAAACAAGGGATTGTTTTAGAAGACACCAAAAATGGCACAACATGGAAGAAAAACTAGAAAATAAAATTTATTTTTTTGACACCACATTAAGAGATGGACAACAAACTACCGGTGTTGATTTTAGTGTAGATGATAAAATCAAATTATCTAATGCTCTCGATGAATTAGGTTTAGATTATATTGAGGGAGGTTGGCCAGGGTCAAATCCAACTGATGATAGTTTTTTTAATTCTACAACAAATTTTAAAAATTCTAGTTTGGTTGCTTTTGGAATGACCAGAAGACCTAATACAAGTGTTTCAAACGATCCAGGTCTAAATACTTTAATTAATACAAATGTAAAACATATTTGCATTGTTGGGAAATCATCTTCATATCAGGTTGAAAAGGCTTTAGGGATTTCAAAATCTGATAACCTAAAAATGATTGGTGAAAGCATCGCTCATATCAATCAAAAAGGTTTAGAGGCAATGTATGATGCTGAGCATTTTTTTGATGGATACAAATCAGATCCTAAATTTGCATTAGATTGTTTAACTGAGGCTTTAACTAATGGAGCTAGGTGGATAGTATTGTGTGATACTAATGGTGGAACTCTGCCAAATGAAGTAGAGACAATTGTTCAAGAAGTAACAAAATATATACCAGGTGAAAAACTGGGTATCCATGCACATAATGATACAGAAAATGCAGTTGCCAACTCACTGGCTGCTGTTCGAGCAGGAGTGAGACAAATTCAAGGCACAATTAATGGATTAGGAGAAAGGTGTGGAAATGCTAATTTAGTATCTCTTATTCCCACAATAATTTTGAAAACAAAATTTGAAACTAGTATTGCTAAAGAAAAATTATCAGCCTTAAAGAAAACCTCATTGCTTTTAGATGAAATTTTAAATCGTATGCCAAATACTCAACAAGCCTATGTTGGTGAAAATGCCTTTTCACATAAAGGTGGTTTGCATGTTTCAGCAATTAACAAAGACCCTAAAACATATGAGCATATAGACCCAGAAATAGTAGGTAATACTAGAAAAGTTGTAATTTCTGATCAATCTGGCCGATCTAATATCATATCTCTTTTAAATACTGTTGGTATTAACCCAGATGATCATTCAGATAAATTAGATTTTTTACTCCAAAAAGTAAAAGAGAGAGAATTCAAGGGTTACGCTTACGATCAGGCAATTGCGAGTTTTGAGATACTAGCTAGACAAACTCTTTTCGGTATCCCAGAGTACTTTGAATTAAAAAGATTTAAAGTTATTGATGATAGAAGATGGAATGCTAAAGGAGAATTAGTAACTGAGTCTGAAGCAACTGTAAGGATAGAAGTTGAAAAAAAAGAATACATGAATGTAGAAGTAGGAAATGGTCCAGTAAATGCTTTGGACAAAGCTTTAAGAAAATCATTAATGGGCTTTTACCCTGCTTTAGAGGATTTAGAATTAACTGATTTTAAGGTAAGAATTTTATCCTCAGAAAAAGGAACAGATGCAATAGTTCGTGTTCTTATCGAGACAAAGGATAAAAAAGGATCCATTTGGACAACAGTAGGTGTCTCTACTAATATAATTGATGCGTCTTATAACGCCCTTAGAGAGAGCTTAATTTATAAATTAATTAAGTCCTCTTGAAAAAAACAATTCAATTTATATTAAACAAACCCCAGTTATCTGAAAATGTTGGTATGTCTCTAAGATCAATAGGATGTTTTGGTTTTGAGAACTTATCCTTAGTAAGTCCAAGAAAAATTTGGCCTAATGATAAGGGAATAAAATCTGCAAAGCATTTTTCATCCTTAGTTAAAAAAGTTAAGGTATATCAATCAATACCAGAAGCTATGAAAGGTAGTGATATCTTAATTGCAACGACAGTTAGGAAAAGAGACTTTCACATACCTCTAATAAAAGTAAATGAAATATCTAAACTAAAATCGAAAAAAATATCAATTTTATTTGGTCAAGAAAATAATGGATTGTCCAATAAGGAGATATCCCATGCTAATTTTCTATTGTCTCTACCTACATACAACAAGAGTTCGCTCAATTTATCTCATACTGTAGCTTTAATTGCTTATGAATTGAGTCAAATATCTCTATCTAATATTAATCCAACTTTTGAAAATTCTCCTGCAAGCTCAAAAGATATTGAAAAATTTTTATCATTTCTGATGAAAATACTAGAAAAAAGAAAATTTACATCAATCTCATCCAAAAGAGATAATTTAGAAATATCTTTAAGAAATTTTTTAAAAACATCAAAAATAGACCAAAAACAAATAAAAACAGCCTATGGAATTTTAAAATTTATTACAAAATAAATTGACTTAAAATGCTAAATCTATATAAATCACCAATTCATGACAAAAAGACTATCGTCAAAACATAAAATTGATAGAAGACTAGGCCTAAATTTATGGGGTAGACCTAAAAGTCCTTTTAATAGAAGACCCTATGGCCCTGGCCAACATGGTCAAGCAAGAAGAAGAAAACCCTCTGATTTTGGAGTTCAATTAGCAGCTAAACAAAAGCTCAAAAAATATTACGGCGATATTACTGAGAAACAATTTTTAAAAATTTATCAAGCAGCTTCTAGAAAAAAAGGCGATACTAGTCAAATTCTAATTGAACTTTTAGAACGAAGATTAGATGCTGTTGTGTTTAGACTAAAGTTTGCTCCAACTGTATTTTCCGCAAGACAACTAGTAAATCACGGGCATGTTTTGGTAAACGGTAAAGTAGTAAATAAAAAATCTTATCAGGTTAATGATGGTGATGAAATATCCCTTCAACAAACTAGCCAGAATATTCCAATGATAATTCAAACATTAAGCTCTAATGAAAGAGATGTTCCTGAGTATTTACAACTAGAAATATCAAAATGTCTTGGTAAATTTGTTAGAGGACCTCAATTGACAGATGTTCCTTACCCCGTTCAAATGGAACCTAATTTAGTTGTTGAATTCTACTCTAGATAATCAATAGTTAATAATCTATTCAATTAATCTAACAGAGCATAAATTTCGAAAAGATATTTATGAAAATAAAAATACTAACAGTCATATTTTCTCTTTTTATTACAAGCCTTTTCGCTGCTGGATCTAGCTCCGATGATAGTGCTAAAACTAATTATGGAAAAGATTATAAGTCAGCAATTAAGCTAATAAGAAGCAAAGATTATGATAAGGCAATAAGAAAGCTGAAGACTCTTACAACTGCTAGTTCAACAGATTTTACTAAAGCTGATGTTTACAATGAGTTAGGTTTTGCTTACAGAAAAAGTGAAGACTTTGATAATGCAGCAAAATATTACAAAAAAGCTCTTGAATTAGACCCAGAACACTTAGGTGCTATCGAATACCAAGGTGAGATGTATGTTGATCTTGGTCAAAAAGAAAATGCCCTAAATAATTTAGCTTTACTTAAAAAACTAGTTGGAGAAAATAATTCTTATTATAAAGAATTAAATAATTATATTTCTAACAATTAATGAAAGGGGCAAAATAAATGCCCCTTTTTTAATTTACTTCAGTTTTGATGCCTTTTGTGTTTAGTAATTCTAGAAGTTCACCAGACTCAGCCATTTCTTTCATAATATCACAACCACCTACAAATTCTTTTTTTATGTAAAGTTGAGGTATCGTAGGCCAATTTGAATAAGTTTTTATACCTTCTCTAATGTTATTATCTTCAAGTACATTACAATGGCCAAACTCAACGCCAGTTTTTTTTAAAATTGCGCTTGCAACTGACGAGAAACCGCACATAGGAAAGTCAGGGTTACCTTTCATAAATAGGAAAACTTCATTATCTCCAATCATTTTTTCAATTTGTTCTTTTGTACTACTCTCTAATTCCATTATTTTGTTCCTTTCGTTTTTAATTGCATAGCATGAAGCTCTTTATCCATTAATCCATCTAGTAATTTGTAAACTAACTGGTGTTGTTGTATACGTGACAAACCGTTAAACATATCACTTTCAATTTCAACTGAATAATGATCGTTATCACCGGCAAGATCCTCAATTACAATTTTAGAATTTGGAAATTTGTTCTCAAGGAGTCCTTCTAATTTTTTTTGTTCAATAGGCATCTAACTAATTATCTTCTCAAAATCATTACGATATTTATTCATAATATCAAAATAGTCAAATTTTTTAGAGTTTATCTCAATACCTTCTTTAATTATCTCCCCAATTTCGAGGTATTCAGCACCTTTTTTTGTCAGAAATGAAGTTACTTCTTCAAAATCTTTACTTCTGATTTCAATCACATATCCAGCACTATATTCGCAGAATAAATCAATAGGATCAGGGACCTTGACCCTAAAACCCATATCCTTATATTGCATTTTTAATAATGCCGAAAAGATACCTCCTCTGGAAATATCATTGCAAGACATAATGCATTTCAAATCTGATAATTCCAAAACACAATTTGCAATTTTTTTCTCAAAATCTAGATCTAATACCTCTAAGTCATTAAATTCAAATATGTTAAAAGCAATTTTTTGATCTTGTAATAAGTAAGGACTACAATTTTTTGCTAATTGTTTTCCTAAAATAAGGATCTTATTACCAATTTCACAAAACTTATTTGTGTTTATTTTATTTAAATCCATATTGGAACCTACCATTCCTATTACAGGTGTAGGCTTAATTGGTATTTCATTTGTCTGGTTATATAAAGATACATTACCTGAAACAATAGGTGTATTGAATTTAACAGCTGCAGTTTTTAATCCATGAATAGATAAAACCAACTCTCCCATAATGTTTGGATCTAAAGGACTTGCAAAGTTAAGGTTATTTGTAATCGCTAAAGGATTAATATTGCATGCAATTAGATTTCTATATGACTCAGCAACCGTATATTTCATTCCTTCATAAGGATTGATTCTTATGTATAGTGGATTGCAGTCGGTACATGCACCAATAACTTTTTGTGTTCCGTGAATCTTTACTATACCTGATGATTGACCTGGTTCTCTGATAGTATCTCCCATCACAGTAGAGTCATATTGATCGAAAACCCAACTTTTATCTAAATAATTAAGATTTGTAAGAAGATTAATTATCATATCTTCCAATTTAATTTTTGAAAAATCAAAATCTTTATTTTTTCTTTTTCTTGGGATGTAAAACTCTCTATCGTATTCAGGAGCATCATCAACAATTATTTCTACAGGAAGATCGACAACTTTTTTATTATTTGACTCAAACACAACTCTTTTTGTATCTGTAATTTCTCCAATGACTTCATAATCAATTTGCCATTTTTGAAGAATTTCTCTGACTTTATGATTATTTTTTTTATCGATAACAGCTAGCATTCTTTCTTGGCTTTCAGATAAAAGTATCTCATAGGCGCTTAGTGGTTGCCTCAATGGAACTTTATCAAGATTGATATGAACACCTACATTTCCTTTTGAAGCCATTTCTACACTGGAGGAGGTAATACCCGCAGCTCCCATATCTTGCATAGACTCTATTAATCCTGAAGACATTAATTCTAAGCAACCTTCCATTAAAAGTTTTTCCATGAAGGGATCACCAACTTGTACAGAGGGTCTTTTTTCATCCTCATCTTCCTCTGAAAAAACATCAGAGGCCATACTCGCTCCATGAATTCCATCTTTTCCAGTTTTAGATCCAATGTAAACAATAAGGCCACCAATAGATTTTGGTTTAGAATAAAAAATTTTATCTTTTTGAACATGTCCCACAGCCATAGCATTAACCAAATTATTAAAATCATATGTTGACTCAAACTCACACTCACCACCAATATTAGGAATTCCAATACAGTTACCATAGTGTCCAATTCCATGAACCACACCATTTAACAAGTATTTTGTCTTTTCAGTTTCTATTAAACCAAATCTAATTGAGTCAAGAGTAGCAATTGGTCTTGCTCCCATTGTAAATATATCTCGTAGTATACCTCCAACACCAGTTGCTGAACCGTTGAAAGGTTCTATGTAACTTGGATGATTGTGACTTTCTATTTTAAACGCAATACCATCGTTATCTTTCAAATCAATTACACCAGCGTTTTCTCCTGGTCCCTGAATTACAATTTCATTATCTGTAGGTAGTTTCTTAAGCCATTTTTTTGAAGTTTTATAACAACAGTGTTCATTCCACATAGCAGAAAAAATACCCAATTCCTCAATACTTAAGTCTCTGTTTAGATATTTCCTAATGACCTGAAATTCATCTAAAGTTAAACCGTGTTGAAGTATTAACTCTTCATTCATGAAATTAAAGACTCTATAATAAGTCTTCCATCTTGTGATTGATGAAAATCAGAATATGCTCTCTCGGGATGAGGCATCATTCCAAGAACATTCTTTTTTTTGTTTGTAATACCTGCAATAGCCTCTATTGAACCATTCATATTTTCTTCAGTGTTTGAGAACTCACCTTTGCAATATTCAAAAGCAATTTGTTCATTATTTTTTAATAAATTTAAAGTTTCAATATCACAATAAAAATTACCCTCGTTATGAGCTATAGGTATTTGAAGAATTTGGTTATCTTTGATAGATGAATTAAAATTATTTTTAAATTTTTTTTTAATAAAACAATTTTTTCCTAAAAATTTAAGTTTTTTATTTCTAATTAATGCTCCTTCAAGAAGTCCAATTTCAGTTAAAATTTGAAATCCATTACAAATACCTAGTAAATATCTATTATCATTTGCATGTTTTACAACCTCATCAATAATTTTACTTTTTGATGCCATTGCTCCTGATCTTAAATAATCACCAAAGCTAAAACCTCCAGGTAAAATTACTAAATCAACTTTTGGCAATGATGTCTCTTCATGCCAAATATTATGTACTTCACCTTTAGTTAAATCTTTTAAGTAGCATAATGCGTCTCTGTCACAATTAGATCCAGGGAATGTTATAACAGCAGATTTGAAACTCATCCAAGCACTTCGTACTCTTCAATAATATCGTTGACTAAAAGTTTTTTGCAAACAGAGTCGATTTTTTGTGCTTTTTCCTCTTTACTTATATTATCGGGTAAATCTAATTCAATGAGTTTTCCCTGTCGGATATTTGAAAATTCTGTAAATCCTAAACTATTAAGTGACTGTTCAATTACTTTTCCCTGTGGTTCTAAAATTTGGCCTTTAAGTCTTACTAAAATTTTTATTCGCATTAAATTGTCAAGTTTAACCTATTAAGCACCTCTTCATATGCTTCTTCGATATTTCCTAAATCTCTACGAAATCGATCTTTATCAAGTTTTTTATTTGTTTTTAAATCCCACAAACGACATGTGTCTGGTGATATTTCATCTGCTAAAACAAGCTCATCAGTTTTTTTACAAATTCCAAATTCTAATTTAAAGTCAACTAGATTTATTCCTATAGAATAAAACGTAGACCTTAATATGTCATTTATTCTCAAAGAATATTCATCTATTAACTCTAATTCATCAAAATCACATAAACCTAAATTAAGAATATGTTCAGAACTTATATGAGGATCACCAAGTTCATCCGATTTTAAACAATACTCAATTAGCGTATCAGATAATTGTGTTCCTTCTTTTACACCAAACTTTTTAGATAAAGAGCCAGCAAAGAAATTTCTAACTAAAACTTCAATTGGAATAATATCTACTTTTTTTAAAAGCTGAGATTTTTTATCAATTTTCTTTATAAAGTGTGTTGGAATATCACAATGATTCAATATTTGAAATAAATAACTCGATATAGCATTATTAATTGCACCCTTATTCTTTATAGAGCCCTTTTTTAAATTATTAAAAGCTGTAGCATCATTTTTATAGGTAGCTATGACTTCCTTACTAGTTTTGGC
>CACBZW010000018.1 GCA_902543855.1 uncultured Alphaproteobacteria bacterium
AAAACAAATAAAGGAAAGCGCTAAATCTGACTTGAAATTTTTTGTTGGTATCGAACCCGAATTTTTCTTAATGAAGTGGGAGGGCGACAAACCAGTTAAAGCAATTGACAGAGATCCTATAAATTTGAGAAGACAAGCTTTTGGGTATGACTCAGAGTACTCAATAGATGGAATGCATTTTTTAAAAGAAATAATAGATATTTTAAATAATGATTTGAAATGGGATCTCCATGATGTCGTTGCTGAGGGCGCATATGGCCAGTATGAATTAGATTTCGGTTACACAGATATTTTAGGGATGGCTGATAGATTTGTATTTTTAAGAGTATTACTCAAGGAAGTTGCAAAAAAATATGGATATTTTGTATCATTTATGCCAAAGACAACTATTAGTGATTGGAGAGCTGGTGCTCACATTAATCATAGTGTGGCATCAATTAAAAAGAAAAATAATAACATATATAAGAATGGGAATAATTTCTCTGATAAAGCCTACAATGCTGTCGCTGGAATTTTAAAACATGGAGCAGCGATTACAGCTCTAGCGTGTCCAACTGTTAACTCATATAACGGATTTGTTCCTACAGTTGAGGGCCTTGATGGTGGCCGTCATACATGGGCTCCCACACACATGACATACGGCAGTAATAATAGATCAGCTATGATAAGACTACCACAAAATAGATATTGTATAGAAAATAGGGCATCTGATTTAACTCAAAATCCTTATTTAACTTTTTCTTTATTAGCCGCAGCTGTTACAGAGGGTATCGACAAAAAAATGAAGCCCCCAAAACCAACTAATAAAAGTCTTTATGATTTGACCGAGAAAGAAAAAAAAGAGGTTACTACACTGCCAAGAAATTTATTAGAGGCAGTAGACGCTTTTGCTGCTGATAAATTAACTAAAAAAGTTTTTTCTGAGGCTATGATAAATAATTTTATTGGATATAAATATGATGAGTGGTCTAGATATCATACAACTACAACTGATTGGGAAATCAAAGAATATCTAAAGTTATTTTAATTGATTAGTAAAGAGGAACTACATAAATACCAATTAAATAATTTCAAATTAAAATCAGGCGACATAATAGATTTACAATTAAATTATTTAGCATTTGGGAAACTAAATTCTGACAAATCAAATGTAATTTTATTTCCCACTAGGTATGCTGGTACGCATCTTGAGCAAGGATATCTGATTGGTAATAATTTACCCATAGATCCAGATAAATATTTCATCATTATACCAAATATGTTTTGTAATGGTGTTTCATCCTCACCCAGTAATACAGAAAAACCCTTTAATGGACCTAATTTTCCCTTAATTACAATATATGATAACGTGCAAGCACAATACGCACTTCTAAAAGAAATATTTAACATAGAAAAAATTAAATTAGTTATAGGTTGGTCAATGGGAGGACAACAAGCATTTGAGTGGGCGTCATATTTTCCAGACATGGTAGAAAATATGATTTCTATGTGTGGTCATGCTAAAACCACAGAGCATACATATGTATTTTTAGAGGGCGTATATGCTGCTTTGACTTCAGATCCAAACTGGAATTCTGGAAATTATGAAAAACAACCTCAAAATGGAAAAACAACAATGGCAAGAGTATGGGCTGGATGGGCGCATGGGCAAGACTGGTTTAGGGAAAAAAAATATATCGACGATGGTTACAAAGATGCAAAAGAAGTTTTGGATAAACTTTGGAATAGAATTTATTATCGTAAGGATGCAAATGATTTATTAGCGATGATAAGAACTTGGCAAGAGCACGACATTAGCAACAATAATAAATTTAATAATCAATTTGATAAAGCTCTTAACTCTATTACTGCGCGATGTATTTTAATGCCAGGTAAAAATGATTTATACTTCCCCCCAGAGGATAATGAAATTGAATTGAAGAATATTAAAAATGGTGAATTACGTATCATCCCTTCAAGCTACGGTCACTATGCTGGAGCAGGTAAGTCCAAAGATGATTTAAATTTTGTTAATGATGCTATAAAAGATATGTTGGTTACTTAACAATAATTTTAAAATATTTTTTTTTGCCAATCTTGAGTATTTTATTGTTATAAGACTTATCAATCGTAAGATTGATATCGTTAATTTGGTCATCGTCAATTTTTATACCACCACCCTCAATTAGCCTTTTTGCTTCAGATTTTGATGAGACCGTACTATTTGATGTTAGTGTATCTATGAGTTTTGAGTCTATTTTAAAGTTAATTTCATCAATATTATCGAAAGAATTATTTTCAAAAATTGATCTTGCTTTTTCTTCAGCCTTTTGTGCTGAGCTTTCTGAGTGACAATCTGTTGTCACTAAATATGCTAATTTTTTTTTCGCATTATTGATATCTTCTTTAATTAATATTTTTATTTCTTCTTTGTCTAAGTCACTAAAAATAAGTAATAGTTTTTCCACATCATTATCATCAACATTTCTCCAATACTGATAGAAATCGTAAGAACTGTATTTATTTTGATCTATCCAGACAGCGCCTTGCTCGGTCTTTCCCATCTTCTTACCTGTAGAGGTAGTTAAAAGAGGTGTAGTCAAACCAAAAGCATCTTTTTTGTTTATTTTTGATATAATTTCCATACCCAAAACGATATTACCCCATTGATCCGAGCCGCCAATTTGCAACTCACAATTTTCATGTTTATTTAAATGAAGAAAATCATAACTTTGGAGTATCATGTAATTAAATTCTAAAAATGATAATGATTGCTCTCTTTTAAGTCTCTCTTTAACACTCTCAAATGTAAGCATACGATTGATTGAAACTTGACTTCCCAAATCTCTCAATAACTCTATGTAATTTAATTTATCAAGCCATTGATCATTATTTATAAATTTTATATTTTCTTTGAAATCTCTAAAATAATGTTCAAATATTCTTTTAAAATTCTCAATATTTTTTTGGATTGTTTCATAAGTTAAAATTTGTCTTGAGGCATCTTTGCCAGAGGGGTCACCAATTTTTGTTGTGCCTCCACCTAATAGTACTATAGCCTGATGACCATGTTTGATTAGAGCCTTAATAGCTCTTAATTGAACAAGACTACCGGCATGTAATGCATCAGCAGTAGCATCAAATCCAATATAAAAAATAATTTTTTTCTTATTGAGTAAATTATTAAGTTCTATTTCATTAGTGCATTGATTGAATAGATTTCTATCTTTAAATAACTGTATATAATCTATCATATATAATAATTAACATAATTTTATAGATATCAAATGGAATATATCGCCCTCGGTTGCATGTCTGGTACTTCTTTAGATGGTATTGATTGTAGCTTGGTCAAATCTGATGGAGTTTCATATGTAACTGATATATCAAATGAATTCATTCCATATAGTGATGATCTGCAATTAAAATTACGTAATGTAATTTTGAAAGGATACTTAGACGATACCAAAGTTATAAACCAGCTAAATCAAGAATATAAGGATTCTATAAACAATTTTATAAAAAAAAATAATTTCGAAATAGACTTAATTGCAATGCATGGACAAACAATATATCACGATCAAAAGACAAAAATTTCAATACAACTATTTGATAAGAGTATTAGATTTAACACTAACTCTCCTGTTATATGTAACTTTAGAAAAAATGATTTGTTAAATGGTGGTAATGGGGCACCAATAATGCCAGAATTCCACCGAGTCTTAGCTAATCAACTAGATTTAAAAAAGGTTATTTTTGTCAATATAGGAGGTGTTACTAATATTACTGTAATTGATAACCAAAAAATTACTGCTGGTGATAGTTCTTTTGGTAATGCCATCGTTAATGATTTAATTTATGAAAAAACTAAAGAAAGATTTGATGTTGATGGTTCATTATCTAATAATGGTCAAAAAATTGATGTTCTATTTAAGAGAATAATAAGTGACAAGTATTTTTTAGAAAAACTTCCAAAATCTTTAGACAGAAATTATTTTCATAAATATATAGATAATTCTATTAAAGATAAAAATTTAAATGATTTAATTTATACATTACTTGAAGTTATTCCATTTGCTATTAATTCTTTGATTTCCTCGCAATCAGAATTCAAAATTATTTTAACGGGTGGTGGAAGAAAAAATCTAACTTTAAAAAAAATTTTCAGTAATTATTTTGATAATATTTCTTTAATTGATGATTTCCAAATAGATGGAGATTTTATAGAATCCCAAGGAATGGCATTACTTGGTATAAGATATATGCTAAAAAAACAATCTACATATTATGAAACTACAAAAGTTGTAAAAAATATTTACCTAGGTGAAAAGTGTTAGCTTTTGTGTTTTTGAATATACTTATTTAAAGTATTCATAAGAGGATCTAGCTTTCCCTCAAATAAGTGATTTGATTTTGAGATAGTTTCCATTGAAACTTCTGCATTTTTTTGTTTTTTAAATGTTTCAAAAAATTCTTTTAAGTTATCTCTTTTTACTATTTCATCTTGTTCAGCTCTAACTATCAATGTTTTTATAGGACAGGGTGATAAAAAATTAAAATCGTACAAATTTACAGGTGGGGCTATTAAAATTAATCCATCTACCTCTGGTCTTCTCATTAGAGTTTGAAATCCAATCCATGCACCAAAGGAGAATCCTACAATCCAACACGACCTAAAATCCTCATTTTTTTTTTGGAGCCAATCTAAAGAGACACTCGCATCATTTAGCTCTCCCTCTCCCTCAGTGAAGGCACCATCACTCTTGCCAACACCACGAAAATTTATTCTTAAAGTTGAAAAACCCGCATCTTTCATCACTTTAAATGCAGCATAATTAACTTTAGTGTCCATAGTTCCACCGTGTTTAGGATTAGGATGGAGAATTATAGCTATATTTGGTTTTTCTTGCTCACTAGGTGAGTATTTGGCTTGAAGTTTACCTTCGCCACCTTGTATAAATACTTCTGGCATAATTAAAGAAGAGATCATAGATTACTTTTGATAAAAAAAGCAAGTTATAAATGAATTCATTAGGTTTTAATAAAGATCCATCAAGCACAACAGTGGTGGTTGCTATGTCTGGTGGAGTGGATAGTTCTGTCACAGCTGGTCTATTAAAAAAAGAGGGATACAATGTTATAGGTATAACTCTTCAGCTCTATACTTCTAATAACTCTGCAAAAAAAGGTTCTTGTTGTTCAGGTCTTGATATTTATGACGCTAGAAGAGTTGCCCAAAAATTAGATATACCCCACTATGTATTTAATTATGAAAAAACATTTAAATCAGATGTAATCGATTACTTTATCAACGCTTACGAAAATGGTGAGACACCCATACCTTGTGTTAAGTGTAATGAGACTGTTAAGTTTAGAGATTTAATGAACTTTTCAAAAAAATTAGAGGCAGATTGTATGGCAACAGGTCATTACATTAGAAGAAAAGGTAATATTAAAGATGCCCATATGTATAGGGCCGAGGATAAATCGAAGGATCAAAGTTATTTTTTATTTGCAACAACACAGGATCAGTTAGATTACCTAAGATTTCCACTTGGTGAGATATCTAAAGCAGAAACTAGAAAAATAGCAGAGGATCTTGGTCTTATCGTTTATGACAAGAAGGATAGTCAAGATATATGTTTCATTCCAGATGGAGATTATAAAAAATTTATTAAGTCAAATAAGAAGAAAGGTGAAATACTCGACCTTTCAGGTAATGTTTTATCTTTTCATGACGGTATTCAAAATTTTACAGTTGGTCAAAGAAGAGGCTTAGGTATAGCAAATGAAGACCCACTTTATGTTGTTGATATTATTAAAGATAAAAACCAAATAATTGTTGGTGATAAGAAAGATTTGTTAGGTAAATCCCTTTTATTAGGTGATTTGAATTTTATTATGCCAGAGTACGACCTTTCCAAAAAAACTGTTGAAATCCCTTGTAGTGCAAAAATTAGATCTTTATCTGAGCCAAAAAAGGGAAAACTTATTAAACAATCTACTTCCTACTCTTTTGAGTTTGACGAACCCGCAGAGGCAATTACCAAAGGTCAAGCTTGTGTTTTGTATGATAATGATAGGGTTTTAGGTGGTGGGATTATTAAACAGAAACTGAACTAATTAGGGTATTTACTCGTATTTTCTTGTAAAAATCCTTATTTATCATATATATCGAGATCTATGGCAGCTACAGAACAAACAATTAAACAAGTAAACACACTAGGTAGTAGTGATTACAAATATGGTTTTTCTACTGAAGTAGACGAGATCCGACCTCCAAAAGGTTTAAATGAAGAAATAATAAAATTCATATCTGCCCAAAAAGATGAACCAGAGTGGATGCTTGAATGGAGATTAAATGCATTTAAAGTCTTTAACAAATTACCAAAGCCTCAATGGGCTAAATTGAATATTCCAGAAATTGATTATCAAGATTGTTACTATTACTCAATACCTAAAAGTTTAAAAGATAAACCAAAGTCACTAGATGAGATAGACCCAGAAATACTAAAAACTTATGAAAAACTTGGTATTCCATTAAAAGAACAAAAAATGTTATCTGGTATAGCTGTTGATGCTGTTTTCGACTCCGTATCAGTTGCAACGACATATAAAAAACAACTGAGTGACTTAGGTATAGTATTTTGTTCAATTTCTGAGGCAGTAAAAACTCACCCAGAATTAGTAAAAAAATATCTAGGAAGTGTAATTCCAGTATCAGATCATTCTTTCGCAGCATTAAACTCAGCCGTTTTCACTGATGGATCGTTTATTTACATTCCTGAGGGAGTAAGGTGCCCAGTTGAATTATCAACATATTTTAGAATTAATGCAATGAATACAGGTCAATTTGAAAGAACGCTTATCATCGCTGATAAAGACAGTTATGTGAGTTACCTAGAAGGCTGTACTGCACCAATGAGAGATGAAAACCAACTTCATGCCGCTAATGTAGAGTTAGTTGCTCTAGATAATGCTGAAATTAAGTATTCAACAGTTCAAAACTGGTACCCAGGAGATAAAGAGGGTAAGGGAGGCATCTACAACTTTGTAACCAAAAGAGGTGCCTGCAGAGGGAAAAATTCTAAAATATCTTGGACTCAAGTCGAGACAGGATCTGCAATTACATGGAAATATCCAAGCTGCATTTTACAAGGAGATAACTCTAAAGGAGAATTTTATTCAGTAGCCATTACTAACAATATGCAACAAGCTGACACTGGCACAAAAATGATACACATTGGTAAAAACACGTCTTCTAAAATCATATCAAAAGGCATTTCAGCTGGAAAAGCTAATAATACATATAGAGGCCTTGTAAATATTTTGTCGAAAGCCAAAAATGCGAGAAATTTTACTCAATGTGACTCTCTATTAATTGGTAATCAATGTGGAGCCCATACAGTTCCATATATAGAGTCAAGTAATTCCGACTCAATGGTTGAGCACGAGGCCACAACCTCAAAAATTAACGAAGATCAATTATTTTACTGTCAGCAAAGAGGATTAAATAGTGAAGATGCAGTGGGGTTAATTGTGAATGGTTTTTGTAAAGAGGTACTTCAACATTTACCAATGGAGTTTGCTGTTGAAGCTCAAAAATTAGTCGCAATTAGCTTAGAGGGAAGCGTTGGATAATGTTAGAAATTAAAAACCTTCATGTCTCTATTGAAGAAAAAAAAATAATTAAAGGTTTGGATTTATCTATTAATAAAGGTGAGGTTCACGCACTTATGGGTCCTAACGGTTCTGGTAAAAGTACACTCTCTTACGTGCTATCTGGTAAAGATAAATATGAAATAAATGATGGAACAATAGATTACAATGGAAAAAATTTATTGGAATTAGATGTTGATGAAAGAGCAAACGAGGGATTATTTCTTGCATTTCAATATCCAATGGAAATACCAGGTGTGCAAACTTCATTTTTTTTGAAAACAGCAATCAATTCTAAAAGAAAATATTTAGGTCAAAGTGAAATGGACGCATTGGAATTTGCTAAATTAATGAAATCAAAAGCAGAAGAATTGAATATAAGCACTGAAATGCTTAAAAGAGATCTAAATGTTAACTACTCAGGAGGTGAAAAAAAGAAACAAGAAATTTTACAGATGTCTATGTTAAGTCCCAAAATGGCTATTTTAGATGAAACAGACTCCGGTTTAGATATTGATGCCTTAAGAATTGTCTCTGAGGGAGTAAATAAATTGAGAAATAGTGATAATTCTTTCTTAGTTATTACGCATTATCAAAGACTTTTAAATTATATAAAGCCTGATTTTGTTCATATTATTGCTGATGGTAAAATCGTAAAATCTGGTGATTACTCTTTAGCTTTAGAGCTAGAAGAAAAAGGCTACGAAGAGATATCTCAAACCGCTTAATGGAACTTGTATTAAATTTAGACAAGATACAATCTAAAAGTGTATCTCAATATGCTAAAGACATCTTAGATAATCAAAACCCATATAAAAATTTTAAAATTGAAAATTATAAATACGCTCAACTTCATAAAGATGTCAAATCCGAAATCTTACTTAGAGATATAAATTTTTCTGAACTATTAGATAATACTAAAAATATTACATCTTCTATTTCAAATCCATTCGACTTAACAGCTAATTTAAATCTCTGGAATTACAATAATGAGGATAGTTTTTTTAGAGTCTCCTCTTTAGTAAAAAGAGAAACTAAATCAGTAAATTTAGATACATTTGATGATAGAAATTTATTTTTAGATATTTCTCAAATAAATGAGAACATACATATATCTAAATCCTCTACAAATGAAATCAATCTTATTATTTTAAATAGCAAATCAAACGATGAGTACCCGAAATCAATTTTCTTAGATTTATCTAATAATTCTAAGTTAAATGTAGTTCACTTTAATGTTTCAAATAATAAATCTTTTTTATACTTTGAGACTAATTTACAAGACAACTCATATTTAAATTTTGTTTCTTTTCAATCAGATAATATCCATACAAGAAACGAGTTTTATGCTTCATTAAATCAAGAGTGTAACTTTGATTTACATGGTCTTAATATCAACAATTATGGTGTAAATGACAATTATTCTTTTATACAACATTTAAAGCCCTCTTCATCAAGTAGAGAAGTTTTTAAATCTATTGTTGAAAAGGGCGCTATTACAAACTTTCAAGGAAAGATATATGTTGACTCTATTGCTCAGAAAACTGATGGATATCAAATGAGTAGATCATTGCTTTTAGATGACATATCAAAAGCCAACAATAAACCAGAGCTTGAAATTTATGCAGATGATGTAAAATGTAGTCACGGGTCTACTGTTTCCAAATTAGATGACGAGCAAATTTATTATTTTAAGTCCAGAGGTATTGATAGCGAAATAGCTAAAAAAATATTAAAAAAAGCATTTATTGTTGAGATTATTGAGTCAATTAAAGACGATATGTTAAAGAATTATTCAAATGAGTTAATTGAAAGCTTATTATCATGAATAATATTAAATTAGATTTTCCAATTTTAGATAAAAAGATCAGAGACAAAGCTATTACCTATCTTGACTCTGCAGCAAGCACTCAGAAACCCAAACAAGTAATTAACTCTATTTCTGAATTTTTAGAAAATTCTTATGAAAATGTTCATAGAGGAATGAATTCACTTAGTATAGATGCTACAGATTTATATGAAAAATCTAGAGATGTAGCAAAAAATTTTATTAATTCTAATTCTACAAATGAGATAATTTTTACAAGAGGGGCTACTGACTCTATCAATATTATTGCTAATTCATTAGCTGAACATCTTAAAGAGGGCGATAAGATTGTTGTAACTGAATTAGAACATCACTCAAATTATTTGCCTTGGATGAACTTATGTAAAAAATTAGGTTTAGAATTAAAAATAATTCCTATTTCGAAAGATGGCATTTTATCTGAAGACGATATCATTAATAATTGTGATAACTCAACAAAGGTTCTCTCTTTAACACACATGTCAAATGTAACTGGCCAAATACTTGATATTAAAAAGATTAAAAAATCAATTAATAAAGATACTTATGTTGCCGTTGATGGTTGTCAATCAATAGCACACTTAAAAATTGACGTAAAAGATTTGGATTGTGATTTTTACTCTTTTTCATCTCATAAACTTTATGGTCCATCTGGTATTGGAATTATGTATGGTAAAGAAGATATTTTAAATAAATTAAATCCTCCAACACTTGGAGGAGGGATGATCAATGAAGTTTCATCTAATGATTTTTCCTATGCTATGTTACCCAATAAATTTGAACCGGGTACGCCTTCAATTGAGGCAGCAATTGGCTTTAAAACTGCTATGGAATATTTGAATAATAATAATTACCAAGACTATTTTTTGAATGAAAAAAAACTCAGATCTACATTAATTAAAGCTTTACGTGAATTCAAAGAAGTAGATATATATGGCTCTAATGAAGATGGAAACGCTACATCGATTGTTTCTTTTAATATTAAAAACCAAAATTTTAATGATATTGCCACTTTTCTTGACCAGTATGGAATTATGATTAGAGGAGGTCACCATTGTTGCCAACCATTTATGAAAAAGTTAGGTATCCCTGGTTCTTGCAGAGTCTCTTTTGGTATTTATAACGATCTTAATGATATTGATCATTTTATAGACTCTTTGAAAAAAACTCTAAAACTTCTTCAATAAGTTATGGATAATAAAACACTCTCTGACTTTATGCCAAAAGTAAATTCTGAAGGTGAGATTACTTACGGAGAAAAATCGTCATTACAGTCAGTGACATTAACAAATGATCATATAATCAAAGTTCTCACAGATATAAAAGATCCTGAAATGGATATGAATATTTATGATCTTGGTTTAATTTACGACATATCAATAGATAATTTTAACAACATTAAAATTATCATGACACTGACAACAGTTAACTGTCCAGTTGCTGATAGTTTTCCATTAGAGGTCGCTAAAAAAGTTCATGAACTAAATGATGTAGGACAAGTCAGTATAAAACTAACCTTTCAACCACCATGGAATAAAGATATGATGAGTGAAAATGCAAAGTTAGCTTTAGGTTTTTAGTATGACCAGTCCATTATTTTCATTATCCAAAACTGCTGAAGAACAAATTTCTAAATTATTAGTTAATAATAGTAATGCTATTGGTTTAAAGATTGGCTTAAGCACTAAAGGTTGTGCGGGATTGAGTTATACAATGGAGTATGTGAGTAATGATAACATACAAGGTTGTGAGCTAGTCAATGATTACAAGTTTCCTCTTTATATTGAGGACAAAGCAGTTATGTATGTAATAGGCACAGAAATGGACTTTATTAAAGAAGAATTTGGAGAAAGGTTTATTTTTAAAAATCCTAATCAGACTAGTGAATGCGGTTGTGGTGAGAGTTTTCACGTTTAGATTTTAGTTATATCGATGGCAATCTTATTGGGTATTCTCTCAGCTTTTAGTTTCGGTGTTGGAGATTTTTTAGCAAGATTTTCATCTAAGGAAGTTGGATTTAAAAATTCACTTTTTTGGATGCTGGTTGTTGGCTCAATATTTTATTTAATTTTATTTTATTTTTTTGGAAGTGGTCTTTCTCCAAATGCGATTGGTCTAAGTAATAGTTTCCTATCAGGAATTCTAATAATGTTTGGACTTCTTTGTTTGTACAGAGGCCTCCAAATGGGACCAGTGTCAATTGTAGCCTCGATAACAGCAACCAATCCCTTTTTTGTTTTTGTTATTAGATTTTTTTTAGGAAGTGAACCCACACTTACTCAATGGATTGCCACCCTTGTTGTAATATCCGGCGCAATATTTGTATCCATAAGCGCTGATAGTTTTAAAGAAAGCCTAGGTTTGTCAAAAAAACAGATAAAAGAGTCTCTGATTGTGTCATTTATGGCCAGTGGCATGCTTGCTTTGGGTCTTATTTTTTCTCAAGAGGCCTCTAATTCTTTAGATCCAATTGAGGCTGTTATTTATGTAAGATTTTTTAGCTTATTGGGTATTGCTTCTTTATTATTTTTTATGAAGTCTAAAATAACTCTAACAAAGAAAGCAGTTCCTATTTTATTTTTTCAAGGAATATTAGAAACCACAGGTTATTTTTGTTTGGTCTCAGCATATGCTTTTGACAAAGTGAGTATTGCAGTAGTCATTTCTTCAGGTTTTGGTCTTGTAACAGTTTTATTGGCTAGACTAGTTTTAAAAGAAAAAATATCTAAAATTCAAACTTTAGGCATCTCTTTAACTTTCATTGGTGTTGTTGGTCTTACTATCTAATTAAATTTTGAAGCCTCTTTTTATCAAAACGATATGAATTCATCGCTATAGCTAAGCAAATAATTATTCCTCCTATAATTGTATTTATATCTGGTGTTTCATTGATACCCAGAATAGGTAGCCACGCCCAAAAAATTCCTCCAACTACTTCTAATAAAGATAGCATTGTTAGTTCTCCTGAAAGTAATTGTTTTGAACCGATGCTAAATAGAATAAGCCCAGTTGCAACAATTAAACCGTGAGTCATGCTCAACAAAACATTTCTTAGAGGTAAATAGATTTCTTGATCGTTAAAAACCATTAAAAATGCGGAAATAGCTGCGCAAAAAATTCCTGCATAAATTAAAATATAAAATTTTTTAACGTTACTTTTACTTCTCAAAGCAACGGTGAATGCTGAAAAGCCAAGACTTGATATAAAGCCCATAATTAATCCATACAACGATCCACTAAAGGCACTTGCATATATCATTATTAAAGTACCAATAAACGCAATAATCATAGTTATAAAATTTTGTTTTGAGATTTTCTCATTAATAAACACTAGGGCAATTAATGATGCTAAAAAAGGCATTAACGCCAACATAAATAGAGTAACTGCGGCAGTTGTATTGCTTATTGAATAAATAAAACCAACCATGGCTGTTGTTAAACTAAGACCACCAATCACAGAAACTCTATCTATTTTGATTACATTCATAAAAAAGCCTTTTTGCTCAATAAGAATAAGATATGTGGCGATGATAATTGC
>CACBZW010000019.1 GCA_902543855.1 uncultured Alphaproteobacteria bacterium
CTATAAGCTTATCAGTAAGACTTTTTGCCAACATGCTTGCTGGTCATACTTTACTGAAAGTTTTTGCAGGATTTGTCTCTGCTCTAGGTTTTTTTGGAATTCTGCCATTAGTATTTATAATTGCCTTAACAGGTTTAGAAATATTAATTGCATTTTTGCAAGCATATGTTTTTGCAATATTAACATGTTTGTATATTAACGACGCTTTACACTTACACTAGATGAACATAAGGAGGTAAATATGGAACTAGTTGAAGGACTTAAATACTTAGGAGCAGGTTTAGCTGTGATCGGCGTGATTGGTGCTGGTATTGGTATTGGTAATGTTTTTGCTGCATTTATTACTGCTGTTGGAAGAAACCCAGCTGCAAGAAATGAAGTTTTTACCATGACAATGTTGGGTTTTGCACTTGTTGAAGCTATTGCTTTATTCGCATTAGTTATAGCTCTGGTTATATTATTTTCATAAATTAACTGGATAAATAATGCCTCAATTAGAGCAAGTAGAATTTTTTGTTTCTCAGCTTTTTTGGCTGGGTGTATTTTTTGTAATACTGTTTACAGTATTAACATATATAACATTCCCTAAAATCAGAGCTTTTTTGAATCAAAGAGATGAATTTGTTAAATCACATATCTCAAAACAAGATGAACTAATCAAAAAAGCTGAGTCAATAATCGAAAATTATGAGGTAAAACTTAACAATGCAAAGAGTCAAGCATCTCAAATTATTAATGATGCAAAAAATAGAGCAATGCAAGAAAGTGAAAGCTCAATTAAATCCTCTGAAGAAAAAATACAACATGAAATTAAAATGACTGAGGAAAGAGTTGCCAAAGAAAAAGACCAGGCAATATCTGACTTAAAAATACAGCTGAAGGACTCAGCTACTAGTTTCATCTCTAAGGTATCTAAAATTGAAAAAGAGAATATCAATTTATAGATGAGCTATTTATTTTCAGATCCAAAGTTTTGGTTATTAATCTCTTTTATCACTTTTGTAATTTTGATGATTAAACCATTTAAAAGTATGATGATTGGTGGTTTAGACAACAAAATTGAAGAGATAAAGAAGAATATTGATAAATCTTTAGAGTCTTTTAAAGAGGCAGAAGATAAACTCAAAGAAGCAGAAAAACAAACTATGGATTTAACCAATAAAGTCGAAGAAATCATCTCCAACGCACGGTCTCAAGCTGAGTCGATTACTAAAAATATCATTGATAAAACAAATCAAACTATTAAATCGAAAGAAAAAAATTCTTTAGATAGAATAAAACAAATTGAATTGTCTGCGATACAATCTGTCAAAAGTCAAGCCTCTATAGAGTTAAATAATATCTTAAAAAACTATTTTTCTAATCTATCAGAGAATAATAAATCTAAAATATTAAATAATAGTGTGACTGATTTAAAATCAGTCAATTGATTGCATAAAATATTTTTATACCTTGATTATAAGTATCCAAATCGATTTGAAACTTATCATTTAAATCAATACTGCTAATTTTATTAATTTTACTATCGAGTTTAAGTTCTTTTAGGTATTTAAACTCAGCTATTTTATAGTCCTCATTAAGATTAGTTACAAAAATAATTAATTCTACTTCGTAATTATTTTTATCTTCATCAGATAAATATATATTCAATTTATAATCTGTCGATATTTCTACCGAATCTTCATCAACAAACAAATAACAACTTAAGTTATAATCATTCTGTAGTTCAATGTTGGTATTGCCAAGATCAATTGATCTTGCCTTATACAAAATAAGAGATTGAGGACATTCTTTGTAAATAACTTTTACTTCTTTTTTTATAGGATTAGGAATTGAACAAGCAACTAAAATAAAAGATAAAATAGAACATATAATGAATTTATTTTTTGCCATTGTTGAATATTATGCATCATATATACATTAATTAAAAAATAATAAAATGGCAGTCTATACACCAATAACTCATGTTGAAGCCCAAAAATTGTTCAAACCAATTGGAGAAATAAAGAGGTTAGAAGGCATAAAGGAGGGAGTAGAAAATACAAATTATTTAATTTATTTAAATGACTCTCAAAAATATATCCTTACTATTTTTGAAAAGAGAACCAAAGAAATAGATTTACCTTATTTTAATAATCTCATGAAACTATTTCACAAAAACGGTATCTCATGTCCATTGAGTGTTACAGTCAATAATCATAACTTATTCAAAATCAAGGATAAACCATGTTGTATTTATACTTTTGTTGAAGGAAGGCCAATACAAGATGCTAATAAAGAACAATTGGTTTCATTAGGAAAATCAGTGGCTCACCTACATCAATCTGGTAAAAGTTCAGAACTTTTTAGAAAAAATATGATGTTAATACCGTCTTGGAGACATATTACTAAAAGTTTCTCAGAAAATAATCCTAAAATAAATAGCTTGGAGTACAAATATATCTTAGAAAATATAAATAATCTTCAAGATAAATTTCCAATAAATTTGCGACAAATAAATATTCATGCTGATTTATTTAAAGACAATATATTTTTTTTAGATAATCAGGTTTCAGGTTTTATAGATTTCTTTTTTTCATGCACAGATACTGTTATTTATGATTTGGCTACATTTGCCAATGCTTGGTTTTTTGAAGGTAATAAATTTGTTGAGGATGATTATTTGATTTTTATAAAATCTTACCTACAAAAATTTAAATTAACTAATGAGGAAAAGGATAATTTTAATTTTTATTTAAAGGTAAGTGCCATTCGTTTTTTCTTAACGAGACTTTATGATTTACATTTTAATAAAGAGGGGAATGTAAAACATAAAAATCCAATAGAATTTTTTGAAATTTTTAAATTTCATGAAAAAAACAACATACAGGACCTCTTTTGATTAGTGTATATACAGACGGTTCGTGTCTTGGAAATCCAGGAAATGGAGGTTGGGCTTTTTTAGTTGTCTTTGAAAAAAATATTAGTTTTAGGGCTGGATTTGAAGAAAATTCCACTAATAATCGAATGGAACTTATGGCCGCTATTAAAGCATTAGAGTTTTTAGATAATTATAAAAAAATTTCTTTAAATACTGACAGCAACTATGTGAAACAAGGTATAACGACTTGGATATTAAATTGGAAAAAAAATTTTTGGAAAACATCAACCAAGCAACTTGTTAAAAATAAGGAGCTTTGGGAAAGATTAGATTATCTTAATGAAAGAAAAGATATTAATTGGAATTGGGTTAAAGCCCATGATGATAATAAATACAATAATCAAGTTGATGAACTTGCCAGAAAAGCAGCTGAAACACTAACTGAGTCTACTTTTAATTAAATCTGAGGACTCAAGATATTCTATTGGACCTATGGATGAAATTGTTAAATTAGACTCAAATATTTTTGTTCTTGCTTTTTCCAAGTCTTCTAATTGCACAGCGTCTATTTTAGCAATAAATTCCTCGGGAGATCTAACCTTATTATGCATTAAATAGCTAGTTGCATTGGATCTACATCTTGTAGAGATACTTTCCTCTCCTTTTAGAATTCCCACTTTAAATTTAGCTTTAGTCTTCGTTAATTCCTCCTCAGTAAAGGTATTAGCATTAATATTTAATTGATCGCAAAGTACGGGTATTAATTCTTTTACTTCCTTATGTCCTGTGCCAGCATAGACATAAAAAATACCTGAGTCAGAAAAGAAATCACCACTGCTGTATATGCTATAAACTAATCCTCTTTTTTCTCGAATTTCTTGAAATAATCTTGAAGACATACCAGAGCCGAGAAGTGTTGAATAAACTCTTGTAGCATAGTAAAGGTCTGAATGAATATCTACACCCTCAAAACCTAGTAATAACTTCACCTGTTCTAAATTTTTCTCTTGGCGGTATTCTCCACCAACATAAGAAGATTTTGGAATATAATCGTCGTCGCCCAGAGGGAGGTTTTGGAATTTCTCCTCAACAAGTTTAATTATTTTGTCCTCTTCAAAATTTCCTGATACAGAAAACGCCATTTTTTTTGGGTTATAGAAACCTTTCATAAAACCCTCTACTTCATCCCTTGATATAGACTTTATAATTTCAGCCGTGCCTAAAATTGACCTACCCATGGGTTGGTCCGGGTAAGCTAACTCGTCGAATTTATCAGCAACAATGCTATCTGGTTCATCAGCATACATTCCAATCTCTTGTAATATCACTCCTCTTTCTTTATCGAGCTCCTTAGAGTCAAAAGTTGAAAACTGCAAGATATCGCTAATTACGTCTATGGATAATTCAACATTTTCCTTTAAACCACTCATGTAATATGCAGTTATTTCTCTTGAAGTATAGGCATTGTGAGAATTACCTACTAGCTCAACCTCTTTTGCTATTTGAGCAGCTGATCTATTTTTTGTTCCTTTGAATGCCATGTGCTCTAATAAGTGAGCAACACCATTAATTTCTTTTCGCTCATTTCTTGCCCCGACCTTGTTCCACATTCCTACACTTACTGTTTCTACAGTGTTTACATAATCTGTTATCAAGGTCATTCCATTTTTAAGCTTATGAATATTAGGCATGTGCTTTTATATAATCTCCTAGTTCCTTGTAATTGTTATCTAAAATTGCAAATTTTTCATCATTAAGAAATTCTATGTTTTTATCATATTTTATATTGTTACCTACTGCCTTTTCGACAGTTTCCTGAAATTTTACTGGATGTGCACAAGCAAGACACATTGCTTTTTTTAAATTTAATTTTTTTGCACATACAATACCAACAGCTGTATGAGGATCTAATAAGATTTTGTAATTTTCATATGTGATTTTAATTTGATTTTCAACCTCTTTAGAAGTTGCACTCTCAGATAAAAATTTCTCAGATAATGATTTATGAATAAAACTCTCTAATTTTTTATTATGTTCATTGTTTTGAATATTTTGAAAAAGCTCGTTTGTTGCTACTGGTCCAAGAAGCTCTGCTAAAAGTCTTTCAAAATTACTCGATATTGTTATATCCATGCTAGGGCTATTAGTTTTTACAACTTTGTAGAGATGTAGATCATTATTGCTTATAATACGATGTAAGATATTATTTTCATTTGTCGCAACAATTAATTTATTTATTGGAAATCCCATTGACTTTAGCAAATGAGCAGAATATATATTTCCAAAATTACCACTTGGTACAACAAAATTATCAATATTATGATTAAGATATGACCATGCATAATAAATTGATTGTGGTAGCACCCTAAACCAATTAATTGAATTCACTGCAGTAAAGCTATATTTTTTATTTATATCCCTATCTCTAAATAGTTTTTTTACTAAATTTTGACAATCATCAAAACTTCCGTTTAAGGCTATATTAAAGACATTATTACCTCCACTTGTTGTCATTTGTTTTCTTTGGAAGAGAGATGTGGAGTTATGAGGGTGCAGAATAAAAATACTAATATTTTCAATATCTTTAAAGGCTTGAATTGCAGCAGAACCGGTATCGCCAGAAGTTGCTCCGATCACTATTAATTTTCTATCTAGTTTCTTTAAATAATATTCATATATTTTAGATAACAAACACATAGCATAATCTTTAAAAGCTAGTGTCGGACCATGAAATAAATTCAATAGATCATTGTCACCTATGTTTGATATTGACACAATTTCTTTATCAAATTCACTATAAGCCTCATCGATAATCTTTTTAATTATTGGGGCTTCAAATAAATCTGATAAAAAAGGGGTTAAAATGAAATTTGCTATTTCAAAATAATTTTTTCCTTTTAGTGCATTTATTTGATTATTACTAAATTTTGGAATTTCATATGGAATAAATAGACCTCCATCTGGTGCTAGACCAAAATTCAGTACCTGCTCAGCAGAGTACTTTTTTTTATCATTTCGTGTACTTATGTATTTCATTTCACAAATCTATCTACCAAATGATCTAAATAATATTTAGGGTTTAAATTCTCACCAGAAATGCTTTGTAACATTTCATCAGATGAATATAAAGAAGCTTTTTGATGGATATTAGTATTTAACCAAATGATTAAATTATTTATATTTTCTTCATTAGGGTTGTCTAAAAAAATATCAAATAAAGGGCAATTAAATTTAATTTGTGAGGCTATCATAGCACCAATTGCATAAGTAGGGAAATAACCAAATATTCCTTCATACCAATGAATATCTTGGAGAACCCCATCTGTCTCTGAAATAAGATTAATTGACAAATTATTTAAATAGTTTTCATTCCATAAATTTTTTATATCTTTAAATTTAATTTTATTTTTAAATATCTCTTTTTCAATTTTATACCTAATGTAAACATGGATGGGGTAAGAAAATTCATCAGAACTAACCCTTATAGGATTGACTCTCACACTATGATAGTGCTCTAAAAAAGATTTTTCCAAATCTTTAGAATTATCAAAAAAATTGCTTATAATTTTAAAATAAACCTTTGATTTAAAGATATGATTTTCAAAAAAAAGAGATTGGCTTTCATGGACACTTAAGCTACGAGATTGACCCAATGGTTCATAAAGAAATTCATTAGGTCGGTTCTGCTCATAAACTCCATGGCCTGTCTCATGAAATAATGCCGATAAGGACTCTAATATATTATCTTCAAACCTAGTTGTTATCCTTACATCATTTGTAGCTCCTCCACAAAAAGGATGATGAGATTGATCAATTCTACCTCTATCAAAATCGAAGTTTAGTTGTTCTAATTTTACTTTTACCATTTTTAATATTTCTGAGTCTGAAATATTTGATTTATACACATGAGGTGATTTAATTTTTTTAATATTCAAATATTTAGGTATTATTTCACTCTCAATTACTGAAAAAACTTGGTCGATCTTTGATGAGTCATAATCCATATCATATTTTGAAATTAAAGAGTCATAAGGTGATAGATTAGTAGCCTTAGCTAATTGGGACGCTTCCTCATGTACTAAATCCAACAGATCATTGAAATCTTTTTCAATTATATCAGAGTCGTTTTTTGATCTAGCCTCTCTCCATAAGTGCTCACAAGTTAGTTTTTTTTTTATCAGTAGAGATTTCAAATCTGGGTCAATAGCATTTTCTTTAATGATAATACTCTTCATTAATTTTAAAGACATACTATCTGCTTCACTTAATTTTGTATTTTCAGCTTTTTGTATTTCTTCTTGAATATCTTCGCTTCTAAATATTTTATCTGTAAAGTTAGATAAAATAGACATTTGCTCTGATCTAGAGTCGATACTTTTTTTTGGTAAATAAGTTGCATTATCCCAAAATAAAAGACCACTGACGTCATTCAACACATAATAGCTTTTAAAATACTCTTTAAGTTTATTCATATTTTCTTCTAATAATTAACAGCATAACGATACTTGATAAGCTAAGCAAAAACCAAGTTATTGAATAATTCAAATGATTATTTCTCAAAAATACAAGAGGATTAAAGGTGTATTTTGATACCCTATCATCTAGAAGGACGAAATAATATTTAGACAGGAATGTATATTGATAAAATTGACTAAAATCAGTCTTGTTAATAGAGTACCAAGTATTATTGGATAAATCATTCTCTGGGGTGAAAAAAGGTTTATCTGAATTAAAATCTCTTATGTATACCTTTGGGTGGTCTATAGATTTATATCTTTGAATAATATTTTGAACTTGATCAAAATCTTTTTGTAAAAACCACCCAAAATTGATGACACTATAAATACTATTTTTATAGCTTACCGGGAGTATTAAGTGATAACCTGGTTTTCCTTGAAATGTTTTTGACTCCAAATAAATTGGTTTATTTAGGATTGTATAATTATCATCTAATTTTACTGAAACTAGATTATCGTAATTAAGATCATCAGAAAACAAAGTGGGATTGAGAATTGAATTACGAATATTGTCCATTAAATCATTTTTCCAATTTAGTCGGTAAAGTTGCCATGAACCTAGGATAAAGGTTAAAATAGAAATTCCTATAAATACAAATGTTAATGATGACTTATTCATAAATAAAATTTAGTTTAAATGTAAAAGATAATAATGTTTGGTTTATCTTCCCCACCAATAGATACTTATGTATAAAAACAACCAAACAACATCAACAAAATGCCAATACCATGCAGCTGCCTCAAAACCAAAATGTCTTTTTGGGGTTAAGTGACCTTTTCTTATTCTCAATAAACAGACTAATAAAAACAAAGTCCCTATTAGTACATGAAAACCATGAAAACCAGTTGCCATGAAAAAAGTTGAAGGATATATACCCTCAGTAAAACCAAAAGTTGCATGTTGGTATTCATATATTTGTAAAAGTGAAAATATGAAACCTAAAAAAACTGTGTAATATAAACCTTTAAGAGCCTCTTTGTTATTACCCTCTCTTAATTCATGGTGTGCCCATGTACAGGTAGTACCGGACAAAAGTAAAATTAAGGTATTTAAGTATGGGATGTCAAGTGGGTCAAAAGTTTCAATTCCTTTTGGAGGCCAAACTCCTATTCCAAGAGTACCTGTAAAAACTTCTTTGTACTCAGCTAAAAATGTTTTAGGTAATAGACTTGCATCAAAAAAAGCCCAAAAAAAAGCAACAAAAAACATAACTTCTGATGTGATGAACAAAGCCATACCCCACCTAAGACCAATCTCAGTGATTGAATTATGTACTTTCAAAAAAGTACTCTCTTTTATTATGTCTCGCCACCACATAAACATAGTAAAAAGTATTAGAACAAGACCTGCTAGCATAGGCCATAGCATCTCATAGTGCATATACAAAATAGCTCCTGAAACTAGAAAAAGAGCTGAGAAAGCACCAACTAATGGCCAGGGACTTGGATTGACAAGATGAAATTTATGCTTCTTTTCAGAGTCTTTAAATACTAAGTCAACCATTCAAACAATATTTCATTCTTTTTTCTCAAAAAAGGTATATGACAAAGTGACATTCTTCGTCCTACTTGCCTCAGGATCGTCAAGTATCAATGGATCTAAGTAGAAAGTGACAGGAAACTCAACAACTTGCTTTGGTTTTATCGTTTGATCAATAAAGCAAAAACATTCTATCTTATATAGGTATGGGCCAATTTTAGGTGGTAAAATGTTAAATATAGATGTACCTGTTGAGCTAACATTAGTATTATTTTTAGCTTTAAAAACAACATCATACTTTACACCTTCTGTAATATTCATATTTTGAGGAGACTCGAACATCCAGTCCAAACCCTCATTTACCTGAGCTGAAAATATAACTTTTATATCAAGTTCCCCTGAGTTGATATTTTGTTGTTGTTCTTGAATTTTTACTTCTTTATTAAAACCTTGAAATCCAGTTAGGTCACAAAAAAGCTTGTACAATGGAACAGAAAAAACTACAAGACTTAGCATAAATCCAAGTATCAATATTAAAAAAATTAATGTTTTGTTTTTATTTGATAGGTTCAAATACCAGATTTAATTCTAAATATTGTAATGAAATAAAATGCTGTTACGAGCATGAAAAGTAGGGCCAAGACTAATAAATTTTTATTTTTTCTTTTCATTAGAATAAATATTTATCAATAACTGTTAGTGTAAAAATAAGAAATAGATACACAATTGAATATCCAAAAAGTTTAATTGAGTCTTTCTTAATATTTTGTGACTTATTTAGTTTAAAAAGTTTGTAAATAAAATATGCATTGAGAAGATTGGAGCCTAAAAAAAAGCTCATTCCCGCGTATTTAAGAAAATATAGAGAGTTTACTGATGTAACCATTAAAAAAGTATAAATATTCATCATAACAAGTGTTTTTCTTATGCCGTGTTTAACGGGGTACATAGGTATGTCAGCGTCAGAGTAATCTTGGTTTCTAAATATAGCTAATGCCCAAGAGTGTGGAGGTGTCCATAAAAATATTATTAAGCACAATATTAACGGGTAGAAAATTTGTTCATTTGAAATACTTATCCATGCAATCACTGGAGGGAGAGCGCCTGCTAAACCACCAATTACTATATTCTGTGCAGTTTTGTGCTTCAGATACATTGTATAAAAAACAGAGTAGTAAAGAATTGTAAACGCTAATAAAATAGAAGCCTTAATATTTCCAAAGAAAAATAAACCTACTACAGAAAAAAAAGAAAAAATTAATCCAATCCCAAGAGCTGTATTTGCTGAGATGTTTCCTGAAGGAATAGGTCTAAACTTTGTTCTATCCATTTTAGAGTCAATTATTCGATCGAACCACATGTTTAAAATAGCTGAACCAGATGCTCCCATTGCTATTAGAGTAAGGGCCATTCCTTTGACAAATAAACTCTTATCAGATGGTGCTAATAACATCGCACATAAAGCCGTAAATATTACAAGAGAAATTACACCAGGTTTAATTAGTACATAAAGTTGTTTTAGAAAATTAACAGCTTGCAAAAAGAACAGGTTTTGTTCTGTCTGTACAAAAGTTTGATGATGCTTTTTTTCTAACACAAATTAATTTTTTACTTCGGGTAATGTATCAAATTGGTGATAAGGTGGAGGAGACGGTAATGTCCACTCAAGTGTTTTCGCACCCTCACCCCATGGATTTGCTTCTGCTTTTTTGCCTTTAAATAATGCGTAAATTATTATGAAAATAAAAAGAATAAATGAAGCAAAAGATATATAGGACCCAATTGAGGATATAATATTCCATCCAGCATAAGCATCTGGATAATCTGGAATACGTCTAGGCATACCTGCTAATCCAAGAAAGTGTTGTGGAAAGAAGGTTAAGTTAACACCTAAAAAGAATAACCAAAAATGTAACTTGCCAAAAAACTCAGAGTAATTTTTTCCACTCATTTTACCAAACCAATAATAAATTCCAGCAAAAATACCAAACACCGCTCCCATACTTAATACGTAATGGAAATGGGCTACAACGTAATATGTATCATGTAAAACAACATCAATACCTGCGTTTGCTAAAATTACACCTGTTACTCCACCGAGAGTGAATAGAAAAATAAATCCTAGAGCAAATAACATAGGAGTCGTAAATGTTATGGAACCACCCCACATTGTAGCGATCCAACTAAAAATCTTAACACCCGTGGGTACAGCTATGACGATTGTAGCAAGCATAAAATAAGCTCTAACATTTGCACTAAACCCTACTGTGTACATATGATGAGCCCAAACAACAAAACCGATAAATCCAATAGCAACCATTGCATAGGCCATACCTAAATATCCAAATACAGGTTTTTTTGAAAAAGTGGAAACAATATGTGAGACGATACCAAAAGCTGGCAAAATCATAATGTAAACCTCTGGGTGACCAAAAAACCAGAATAAATGCTGGAATAGAACTGGGTCCCCTCCACCGGCAGGATCAAAAAAAGTAGTTCCAAAGTTTCTATCTGTTAAAAGCATTGTAATAGCTCCACCTAAAACTGGAACAGCAAGTAAAAGAAGAAAAGCTGTAACTAACATTGCCCAAACAAAAAGAGGCATTTTATGAATTGTCATCCCCGGTGCTCTCATATTCAAAATAGTTGTAATAAAGTTGACAGCACCAAGTATTGATGAAGCCCCTGCTAAATGGAGTGAAAAAATGGCCATGTCTACAGCAGGACTACTGTGTCCTGTAATCGAACTTAAAGGGGGGTAAATGGTCCAACCTGTTCCAGCACCACTACCAACAAACATTGAACCTGCTATTAGAAATAATGCAGGAACCAACAACCAAAAACTAATATTATTCAATCTTGGAAAAGCCATATCAGGTGCGCCAATCATTAGTGGAATAAACCAATTTCCAAAGCCTCCTATCAATGCAGGCATTACGACAAAAAAGATCATAAGTAATCCATGAGCTGAGATAATTACGTTCCACATTTGTCCATCTGCAACAAACTGCATACCAGGTTCAGATAATTCCATTCTCATAATAACTGAAAGGGCACCGCCTACTACACCAGCTACAATTGCATAGATTAGGTATAATGTTCCAATGTCTTTATGGTTTGTAGAAAAAAACCACCTTGTGAAAAAACCTGGCTTATGATCGTGATGATCATCCATTGCTAATGAATCTGAACTCATAAATTATTCTCCTCTAATTGTATAAAATTATTTTGTGAAATAATGATTTCCTCATTTGTTTCGTTAGTTTTAATTTCTTCATTGATTGCATAATTGTTTTTGGCTTCATTAGCCCATGCAATAAATTCGCTTTCTGGTAATACTTTTACAACAACCGGCATAAATCCATGTCCAGTGCCACAT
>CACBZW010000020.1 GCA_902543855.1 uncultured Alphaproteobacteria bacterium
TTTTTTAATGAATTTATAATTTAAAAAAATATTTGGTAAATCTGATAAATCTTCACTATTAATTTCCAATGTTTCAAATTTATCATATTTATGTGCATAATTTTTTAATATACCTCTTATAATACTGCTTTTGCCACTTCCTCGCACACCCCATAAAAGACCATGATTAAAAGCTAAACCTTCTAAAAAGTTTTTTGTATTTTCCTCTATTTTTTTTATTTGTTGATCAACACCGTACAAAAGCTTTAAATCAAGGACTTTATTGAATGGTATTTTATCTAAAGATTTTTTTGATCTATTCCAGCAGAGTAAATATTTATTTTTCAATTTTATGTTGACTTCATTGATGATTGTGAGATTTTAGTGCTTATTTTATTAATTTAAAGGATTTAAATCATGGAACAACTTGCAGGAATTCTACCACTTATATTAATTTTTGTCGTTTTCTACTTTTTACTAATTAGGCCCCAACAAAAGAAATTAAAAGATCACAAAAATATGATCGCAAATTTAAAAAAAGGTGATCGAGTCGTGACCCAAGGCGGAATTATAGGCAATATTCATTATGTAAATGATGATGGTACTCTTTCTGTAGAAATAGCAGATAACGTTCATGTCAAAGTAGCTAAGGGTATGATAGCTGATATAGCAGCTAAATAGCTTAATAAACTAAATTATTATAATGATTATTTTTAAACAGTGGAGATTATGGGTATCTTTATTACTGTTAATAGGAAGCTATATATTAATTAAACCTAATTTTGAAAGTCAAACATCTGATAGCAAAATAAATTTTGGATTAGACATTCAGGGAGGTTTTTCATATTTACTGGAATTGAATGAGAGAGAATATCTTAATAATCTTTTAGTTAAAACATCTCAATATATTGAAAATACTTATTCTATTTCATCCGATATAGATAATGGTGAAATTGTAATATCTAAAAACCAAAATTTAGATGCTCTTACAAATATTGTTATACAAAATTTAGGTTTAGAAATTAATGAAAAATCAGATAAGGAAAATAGTTATATTTTTTCTAAGCAAAGTTTTAATAAATCATTGTCAGATATGACTTTAAATGCGGTTGAAATTGTAAGGTCAAGAGTTGATTTTCTTGGTAATAAAGAATTATCTATACAAAAAGTAGGATTAAATAAAATTTTATTAGAAATACCTGGTGATTTGGATAATAACGTCAAAGAAGTAATCTCTAAAACAGCTAAATTAACATTGCACCTAGAAAAAAATAATATAGTTGGTTCTAAGACTTTTATAAATGAAGAAACTGGTGAACAAGTTAGAGTTCAAGAAATCCCAAATATAACTGGTGACTTTATTCAAGATGCGTCACTTCAATATAATCAAAATGAACCAGTCGTTGCTTTTTCTTTTAATAAAGAAGGTTCAGATCTTTTTGCGAAAATGACTTCTGAAAATGTTGGTTCAAGATTTGCAATAGTTCTTGACGGTTCTTTAATTACTGCTCCCGTTATAAGAGAGTCAATTACTGGCGGTAGTGGTCAAATATCTGGAGGTTTTACAAATGAAACTGCTAATAATCTTGCAATCATTTTAAAGTCTGGATCTTTACCAACTCAAATAAAAATAATTCAAGAAAAACAAATAGGCCCGACTCTTGGACAAGAAGGCGTAGAGAAAGGAGTTATAGCATCAATAATAGCTCTTATAGCTATTACTCTTTTTATGATTATTTATTATAAAATTTCAGGATTTTTTACAGTTATCACAATTATTAGTTGTCTTTCTTTACTTTTTGCAATGATGTCCTTATTAAACACAACTTTAACTCTACCTGGTGTTATTGGAATAGTATTAACAATAGGAATGTGCGTAGATGCAAATGTTTTAATATTTGAAAGAATTCGAGAAAATTTTAAACATAATATCGAAGATCCTAAAAATCATGGTTTCAATTCTGCTTATGTAACTATTCTTGACTCTAATTTAACAACATTATTCGCAGCTATTTTTTTATTTGCTTTTGGTTTTGGGCCTATTAGAGGTTTCTCAATTTCATTAATTATTGGAATTATATCCTCTCTAATAGTTACTTACATAATACTAAAATTATTTATTAATATAACTTCAATAAAATACCTTGGACTTCAAAGATGATTAACTTTTACTCTTTTAAAAATAAATCTTATTTAGTCTCACTTACTCTTATAATACTAACAATTATAATTATTTTTTTTAAAGGATTGAATTTAGGAATTGATTTCAAAGGTGGATTGAACTTTGAGGTAAAATCAAACTTAACAACTAATCAGCTTAATGAATACTTTGATTTTATAGACTCTGACAGAGAAGTCTTAATTAAAAGAGAGGTTGGCAGTGATGTTTTCAGTATCAGAATAGAGTCAGGTGATAATAATCCTGTTTTTATTGAAGAAATAAAAAATATAATTGATCAAAACCCGGATATTGAAATATTACTCTCTGAGTATATAGAACCAACTTTTAGTGAAGAACTTATAAAAAATTCTATTTATGCATTAGCATCTTCTTTGTTGGTAATAGCTGTTTATGTTTGGATAAGGTTTGATTGGCAGTTTGCAGCATCAGGTATATTCGCATTATTACATGACGTTTTTGTAGCTATAGGCTTTATGTCATTATTTAATATTGAATTTAATTTAACAATGATCGCAGCTTTGCTACTAATTGCAGGTTACAGCATAAACGATACTATAGTTTTATTTGATCGACTTAGAAGTTTAACTTCAAATGAGGAAAATAAAGATAATTTTGAAACTAATGTTAACAACTCAATTAAATTAAATCTTCGAAGAACTATATTGACAAGTTTCACAACTATTTTGGCATTACTATGTCTAGTTTTTCTTGCACCCGTCAATTTAACTGAAATGCCTATAGTTTTTATTTTTGGGGTTTTGATTGGAACTTTTTCTTCTTTATTTCTTGTGCTTGGAATAGTGGGGGATTTGAATTATGAAGCAGTGCTTAAAGCAAGAGACTCTTGATATTTTCTTAAATAAATACCTGTTTGATTATTTTTATTCTTAATTAGATCCTTTGGTTTACCTTCAAATAAAATATTCCCACCTTTTTCTCCACCCTCAGGCCCTAAATCTATAATCCAATCACTCGTGTTAATAACATCTAAGTTGTGTTCTATTACAATTACAGTATTTCCGTAAGACACTAATTTATGAAGTATCTCTAAAAGTTTCTTTATATCATCAAAGTGAAGTCCAGTTGTAGGTTCGTCTAAAATATAAAGTGTTTTTCCAGTTTGACGTTTCGATAATTCTTTAGAAAGTTTAATCCTTTGAGCTTCTCCACCGGATAGCGTTGTTGCTGATTGACCAATAGAAATATACCCTAAACCAACATCTTTTAGTGTTTTAAGCTTTGAATATACTTGTGGATTATTAATAAAAAATTCTTCAGCATCATCTACTGTCATTGATAAAATATCATTAATATTTTTTTTATTATATTGAATGCTTAATGTTTCCTTATTATATCTTTTTCCGTTACAAACTTCACATTTAACATATACAGGTGCTAAAAAATGCATTTCAATTTTTTTTAATCCATCACCCTCACAACTCTCACATCTACCTCCTTTAACATTAAATGAAAATCTGCCAGGTTTAAAACCTTTAACTTTAGCCTCTGGTAAATTTGCAAACCATTCTCTTATTGGCGTAAAAAGCCCAACATAAGTAGCTGGGTTTGATCTAGGTGTTCTTCCAATCGGTGATTGATCGATATTTATAACTTTATCAATATTTTCTATACCTTTAATGTCTTCGTATGGGAGTGTTTTTATAATTTTTTCATAAATTCTGTTATTAGTAGCTCCATACAAAGTCTCATTAATTAATGTTGACTTTCCACTTCCAGAAACACCAGTAATAGTTATAAACTTACTTAAAGGAAACTTTACACTCACATCTTTTAAATTATTCCCATTTGCCTTTTTAATTTCAATAAATTGTTTTGATGGATTTTTATTAAGAGTGGGTGGATACCTACCAATTAAACCCCTTATATAGCTACTAGTTAAACTATCTTTACTATTTAGTATCTTGTTGAATTCTCCGTTAGCTACAATAGATCCACCATTGATACCCGCATGCTTACCGATATCAACTACATAATCTGCCTCTCTTATAATGTCCTCATCATGCTCAACGACTATTATTGTGTTGCCTAAATCTCTTAAATTCTTAAGAGTATTTATAAGTTTTTGATTATCTCTTTGATGAAGTCCTATTGAAGGTTCATCTAATACATATGTAACTCCAGTTAAACCAGACCCAATTTGACTTGCTAATCGAATTCTTTGAGACTCTCCACCAGATAGAGTAGAACTTTTTCTCGATAAACTTAGGTAATTCAAACCAACTTCATTTAAAAAATTTAACCTAGAAAAGATTTCTTTTTTTAATGGAGCTGCTATTAGTTTTTCCTGATCATTTAATTCATTTTCAAATTCATTAATCCACTTCAAAGAATTAGCTATGCTTAGAGAAGTAAAGTCAGAAATAGTTATGTTATTAATCTTAACACATAGTGCTTTTTCATTAAGTCTTTTTCCATTACAGTCATTACAAGTTTTTGAGTTTCTAAATTTTTCAAGCTCCCATTGCCTCCACCAACTTGAAGAACCATCATAGATATTATCCATAATATTTATTAAACCATCAAATTGTCTTCCACCAAAAAGAACCTCATTTTGAAAAGATTTAGGTATTTTAGACCAAATCACATTTTCTAATTTTTTTGCATTAAACATTTTTTTTAGCTTTGGAAATATTCTTGATTTTGATCTTTCTGACCAAAAATTTATTGCTCCATCATTAAATGATAAATTTTTATCTGGTATCAATATATCTTCATCAAATGTATCTATATCACCAAGACCGTCACATGTTTTACAAGCTCCATATGGATTGTTAAAACTAAATAATCTGGGTTCTATTTCATCAATACTAAATCCGCTTACGGGACACATGAATTTATCAGACAATGTAATTATTACATTATCATCAATATTAAATACCTCTACACTTCCTTCACTTTCTTTTAAACCGATTTCAATACTATTTGCTAATCTATCTCTATTATCTTTTGACGGTATTATTCTATCAATTACAACACTTATAGAATGTTTAAAGTTTTTACTTAATTCAGGTAGTTCTTCTTTTTGATAAAGTTTGTTATTAATAAAAAATCTCTCATAACCTTTTTTAAAATATTCCTCAAAGAGTTTTTTATACTCTCCTTTTCTCCCTTTAATTAATGGAGACATAATCATTATTTTTTTTGAATTAAATTTTAGATTAACTTCATCAATCATTTCTGAGCTAGTTAAGCCTTTGATTGGTTTTCCAGTTGCGGGTGAGTAGGGCACACCAACTCTTGAGAATAGAACCCTCAGATAATCATAAATTTCAGTTACTGTTCCTACCGTTGATCTAGGGTTTTTAGAAGTTGTTTTTTGATCGATTGAAATAGCAGGAGATAAACCTTCTATTTTATCGACCTTGGGTTTATCCATCATATCTAAAAACTGACGGGCATAAGCACTTAGTGATTCGATATACTTTCTCTGTCCTTCTGCATAAATTGTATCGAAGGCTAATGTTGATTTGCCAGACCCACTCACACCAGTTATTACAACGAGTTTGTTTTTTGGTAAATTTAAATTTATATTTTTTAAATTATGTTCATGGGCATTATGAACAATAATGTGAGTAAGTGGTGAATGTTTATCCATTAAATTAGATATCAATTAAAGGGCTTTTAATATATATTAATATTACCTTTTAATAAAAATATTCATGGCTGGATCAGTAAATAAAGTAATTCTTCTAGGTAACTTAGGTAAAGATCCTGATATTAGAGCTACAACAGCTGGATCGAGACTTGCGAGTTTTTCAATCGCTACCTCTACGAAATACCGAAACAAAGATACTCAACAGTTAGAGGATAAGACTGAATGGCACAGAGTTGTTGTTTTTAATGATAAGTTAGCTGATATTTGTGAAAAATATTTAAGGAAAGGTTCAAAGATATACATAGAGGGTCAACTTCAAACAAGGAAATGGACTGATAATAATGGTGTTGATAAATACACCACTGAAGTAGTTATTCCAAATTATTCTGGAGTATTAACGATGTTAGATACTCGTTCTCAATCATCTGTTAGTGATGAAAATAATAGTAATCAATTAGACTCAGCAGCAGATGAAGCAATGGGTGGTTCAGAAACATCTACAGCTGAACAACTCGATGATGACATTCCTTTTTAATAAAATCATTGGCTAAAAAGAAAAAAACTAAAGCAAAACAGTTAGATGTTTTGGATACTAAAATATATCCAAACATAGATATTACAGATGAATTAGAAAAAAGTTATTTAGATTATGCTATGAGTGTCATAGTCTCTAGAGCTTTACCTGACGTTAGGGATGGATTAAAACCAGTTCACAGAAGAATACTTTACTCTATGTATGAGTCTTCGTACCATCACAACAAACCTTATAAAAAATCTGCAAGAATAGTTGGAGATGTGATGGGTAAATATCACCCTCATGGTGACTCTGCAATATATGAGTCTATGGTTAGAATGGCACAAGATTTTACAATGCGTCTCCCCTTAATAGATGGTCAGGGAAATTATGGTTCTATGGACGGAGATCCTGCTGCAGCTATGCGTTACACCGAAGCTAGATTAGATAAAATCTCATCTTTTATGTTAGAAGAATTAGAGTATGAAACAGTTCAACTTAGAGCAAATTACGATGAGACATTAACAGAACCAAAAGTTTTACCATCAAGATTTCCAAATATTTTTGTAAATGGTGCCAGTGGTATTGCAGTAGGAATGGCAACAAATATTCCTCCTCATAATCTTGGTGAAATTATAAACGCTACTTTACTTCTAGTAGATGAACCAGATACAACTTCTAAACAACTTCATAAGATCGTTAAAGGGCCAGATTTTCCAACTGGAGGAATTATATCTGGTACTGCTGGTCTAAGCTCAATGTATGAAACAGGTAGGGGAAGCGTTACAGTCTTATCTAAACTTCATGAAGAAAAAATTAAAAGTAGAAATGCAATTATAATTACAGAAATTCCTTACTTGCAAAATAAGTCAAAACTTTTAGAGCGTATTGCTGACGTAGTTAACAATAAAACGATAGAGGGTATTAACGATATTCGAGATGAGTCCAATAAAGAGGGTGTTAGAATTGTAGTTGAATTAAAATCATCTGCTGTGCCTGAAATAATAAAAAATCAGCTATTTCAATACACTCCCTTAAAAACCTCATTCAGCAGTAATATGCTTGCATTAAAAGAAACAAAGCCTTTAACACTTAATTTAAAAGATGGCCTCACTTATTTTATTAATTTTAGAAAAGATGTTATTACTAAAAGGACTGTATATAAACTTAACAAAGCAAGAGAAAAAGCTAACATTTTAATTGGATTATCAATTGCTGTTAATAATATTGATTCAGTTATTAACCTTATTAAAAAATCTAAAACTCCATCAGAGGCTAAAGAAAAATTATTATCAACAAAATGGACAGTAAAATCTAATGTTACTCAATATATAAAGTTAATAAACCCTTCTTTTAAGCTATCAGGATCTAAGATACTGTTAGATGAGGAACAAGCTAAGGCTATTCTTGAATTAAGACTTCAAAAGTTAACAGCTTTAGAAAGAGACGATTTATTTAATAATTTAAAATCACTTGTAGAAGACATAAATACATATCTCAAAATATTAAATTCAGATAAGCAATTATTAAAAGTATTAAAAAGTGAATTGACAGAAATAAAAGATAATTTTTCTACAGATCGAAAAACTGAAATTCAAAAACATGATATTGAAGACATAGATACAGAAGATCTAATAATCGAAGAAGATGTTGTAGTAACAGTTTCCCATCAAGGTTACATAAAAAGAGTTTTAAAATCCTCTTACAAAGTTCAAAAAAGAGGTGGTAAAGGTAAAAAAGCAATGACTACACGAGATGAAGATTTTCTTGAACAAGTATTTGCAGCCACTACTCGTGATACAATATTATTTTTTACTTCAGTTGGAAAAGTTTATTCTATGAAAGCCTATGAATTACCTGCTGGCACACCTACATCGAGGGGAAAAGCAATAGTCAATCTTATTCCAATAACAAAAAACGAAAAAATTTCTTCTATTCTTACATTGCCAAAAGATATTGATGATTTTGAGAATTATAATTTAGTTTTTGCTACTAACCTTGGAAACATAAGAAAAAATAAACTAAAAGATGTTGCAATGAGTGGTTCAAGAAAATTATCTAGAACAGGCAAGACTGCCATTAAACTTAAAACAGGAGATAGGTTAATTGGTGTAATTTCTGTTATAGAAAATGATGATGTACAGCTTGCAACAACAAATGGTAAATCAATCAGATTTGCTACAAAAGATTTAAGAGAGTTTTCAGGATTAGGCTCTGCAGGTGTAAGGGGGATTAAACTAGCTAAAGATGATAAAGTTGTATCTGTATGCAGTTTACTTCATAATAAAATATCTATAGATGTCAGAGAGTCCTATTTAAAAGCAAAAAATGAGGCTAAAAAAGATATATCAAAAATAAACAATAAATTTAAAGAACTTGCAAATACAGAAGAATATCTCTTATCAATTACCGAAAATGGTTATGGTAAGTTAAGTTCTGCTTATGAATACAGAATTACTAATAGAGGTGGATCGGGAGTTACTAATATTACTGTTACCCCTAAAAATGGAAGAGTTATTCAATCATTAAAAGTAAATTTGGATGATAATATAGCTTTAATTTCAGATACTGGTAAATTATTAAGGTGTAATGTTGGAGATAACATCAGAGTAGTTGGAAGAGTTTCCCAAGGTGTCTCTGTATTTAAAGTAGATGCAAATGAAAAAATTGTCTCTGTAGCAAGGTTAGAAGATTAAAATGTCAAAAATTGGTATATATCCCGGTTCATTCGATCCAATCACTTATGGACATCTCGATATTATTCAAAGGAGTTTAAGTGTAGTTGATGAATTAGTTATAGCTGTTTCAAATAATAAGTCTAAAAATCACCTAATATCTATTGATGATAGATTAAATTTAATAAATCAATCAATCCTATCTCTTCCAGAGAAAGATTTATCAAAAATTAAAGTAGAGAAATTTGATAATTTACTAGTACACTATGTAAAATCAAAAAATGCTTCATTAATTATTCGAGGTTTAAGAGCTGTTTCAGATTTTGAGTATGAATTTTTAATGACTGGTATGAATAGATCAATCGATAAAGATATTGAAACTATTTTTTTAATGTCTTCAGAAAAATATCATTTTATATCATCAAGATTTATAAAAGAAATACACAAGTTGGGTGGGGATATTTCCAAAAGTGTACCAAAACCAGTCCTTGATTTCTTGGCAAAAATTTGAAATGTTCACAATTATTCTACACGGGCCCATAGCTCAGCCGGTAGAGCACCTGACTTTTAATCAGGGTGTCGCAGGTTCGAATCCTGCTGGGCTCACCACTTAAAACTATGATTAAAGTTTATTTAGCTGGAGAAATTCACACTAATTGGCGTGAAGATTTAATTAAATTGTGTAATTCTGCTAATTTGAAGACTCAATTTTTCTCTCCTGTCACAAATCATGAAAATTCTGACAATTGTGGCGTAGAAATATTAGGACCTGAAGATAAAAATTTTTGGAAAGATAATAAAGGTGCCAATATTAATTCTATTCGTACAAAAAAAGCTATAAAGGATAGCGATGTAGTAGTTGTAAAATTTGGCGAAAAATACAAACAATGGAATGCTGCTTTTGATGCTGGATATGCTTCGGCACTAAACAAATCAATTATTATTATACATAGTGATGATCATCAACATGCTTTAAAAGAGGTAGATGCAGCAGCTTCTGCTGTAGTGTCTAATAATGAACAAGTAGTTCGTATTTTAAAATATGTTCAAGATGGATCTCTTGAAAAATAAATATGTAAATATAATAAATCGACCAACTGTTTATTTATGGTTATAATCTGAAATATGCTTGATAAAAGAAAATTTTATATAAATGGTGAATGGGTATCTCCATCAAAAAACTCAGATTTTAATGTAATTAATCCAGCTACAGAAGAACCTTATGTAACTATATCTTTAGGTAATGAAGATGACACTAACAAGGCTGTAGTGGCGGCAAAAAATGCTTTTACTTCATGGAAAAATACCTCTGTAGATGAAAGAATAACTTTACTTGAAAAACTCTTAAAGATTTACAAGAGAAGATTTAATGAGATGACCCAAGCCATTTCAACTGAACTTGGTGCTCCCTTAGATTGGGCTTCATCTGCACAAACAGCCTCTGGAGAGTCACATATTGAAGATTTCATATTGAGATTAAAAAAATTTGAATTTGAAAAAAAATTTGATGAAAGTTCAGATAATTATATAGTTTATGAACCTATTGGTGTGTGTGGTCTTATCACACCATGGAATTGGCCTATTAACCAAATAGCTCTTAAAGTAATACCAGCTTTTGCCACTGGCTGTACAATGATTTTAAAACCATCTGAAATGGCACCCTTGTCTGGTTTGTTATTTGCTGAAATGATACATGAAGCAGGTTTTCCTGCTGGTGTTTTTAATTTAGTTAATGGAGATGGGGCAGGTGTTGGATCTCAAATATCGTGTCATCCTGACATAGACATGGTTTCATTTACTGGCTCCACTAGAGCAGGTAAATTAATTTCAAAAAGTGCATCTGACACAATTAAAAGAGTTTGTTTAGAGCTTGGTGGTAAGGGAGGTAATATTATTTTTGCTGATGCATATCCCAATGCTGTTAGAGATGGTGTAAGGAATATAATGAGTAATTCTGGTCAATCATGTGATGCACCTACACGAATGTTAGTTGAAAAGTCAATTTATGAAAAAGCTGTTGAGGAAGCTGCAGATGAAGCTAAAAAGATAGGCGTAGATTTACCATCTAAATCAGGAGATCATATAGGACCTGTAATTAATAAATCCCAATTTGAGAAAATACAGTCGTTAATTCAAAGTGGTATTGACGAGGGTGCAACACTTGTAGCTGGTGGAGCGGGTAGACCATCAAATCTTGAAAAAGGTTATTATGTAAAACCAACTGTATTTACAAATGTTAGTAATGATATGAGAATAGCTAAAGAGGAAATATTTGGTCCAGTGCTATCCATTATTCCTTTTGAGTCTGAAGAAGAGGCAATTTCGATAACTAATGATACACCATATGGATTAGGTAATTTTTTACAAACTGAGAATAAAGAAAGAGCCAGAAGAGTTTCAAAACAATTGAGGGCTGGTGTAGTTCAAATCAATGGAAATGCTCCTGACGCTGGAACACCTTTTGGAGGCTACAACCAATCTGGTAATGGACGAGAGGGTGGAACGTGGGGTCTGCATGAATATTTGGAAGTTAAAGCAATTAGTGGTTGGAAATAGATGATAGGATTTGTCATGGTTGGAACAAACGATCTTGATAAAGCTACTGGGTTTTATGATACCCTTCTTGATATTATTGATTTAAAGAGAATTGAAAAAACTGATACTTATGGCTCCTACGCCCCTAAATCAAATCCCGAGGCAGTAGAATTTTATGTTACAACTCCTTTCAATGAAGAAAAAGCAACAGTTGGTAACGGAACTCAAATTTCTTTTTATATAAATAATAAAGAAGCTGTCGACTTATTTCATTCTACT
>CACBZW010000021.1 GCA_902543855.1 uncultured Alphaproteobacteria bacterium
GCCTCTAATTTCAGCCTCATCCCTAATTCCACCAAGAGAAATCTTTGCAAATTCTCTGCCAGTAGCTCTCGCTATAGATTTACCTAATGAAGTTTTACCCACACCAGGAGGTCCTACAAAACATAGTATTGTACCAGATGATTTCTTTGATCTTTTTTTGACTGCTAAAAATTCAAGTATTCTCTCTTTTACTTTTTCGAGACCATAGTGGTCGTCATTTAATATTTTTTCAGAACCTTTAATGTCTATGACTTCTTTTGAGAATTTTTCCCATGGTATATCTAATATCCATTCTAGGTAATTGCGAATAACTGATGCTTCTGCAGACATTGGACTCATAGATTTTAATTTTTTAAATTCATTTAAGGCTTTTTCTTTTGCCTCTTTTGATAATTTTACCTCGTTAATTTTTTTCTCTATTTCAGAATATTCGTTGGAACCATCTTCACCATCACCAAGTTCTTTCTGTATGGCTTTCATTTGTTCATTTAAGTAGTACTCTCTTTGAGTTTTTTCCATTTGTCTTTTTACTCTATTTTTTATTTTTTTCTCAAGTGCAGAAAAGTTAAGTTCCTTTGAAAAGAAATTCAGTAAGTTTTGAATTTTTTTATTAATGTCAATAATTTCTAAATTTTTTTGCTTATCCTCAATTCCGATGTTTAAGTTGTAATAAATATTATCAATGAACTGATATGGATCTTCAATATTTAAAAGTCCTTCAAGGATGTCGTTATTATTTCCTATATTTTGGATATAATTTTGAAATTCATTTTTTAAGACTCTTAAAGAGGCTTTTAATTCAAAAGAATTTTTTTTGTTAATTACTACTGGTTCAAGTTTAGCTGTAAGAAAGTTATTGCTTGCCTTGACAGCAGACTTTATCTTCACGATTTCTAAGCCTTCAGTAAGGACTTTATATGTATTGTCAGGTAACTTAAGAAACTGAATGATTTTTGATTTTACTCCGAAAGAATAAACATCGTTAACTTGTGGATCATCAGTCGTTGGTTCTTTTTGCGTAAATAGATAAATAATCTTGTTGTTATTATTCATGGCAAAATTAATTGCATCAATAGATTTAGCTCGGCCAACAAACAAGGGTGAGGTTATAGAGGGATAAACAACTAAGTCCCTTAAAGGTAAAATTGGTCCAATGATTTGATTTTCCATACTATTAAGATAGTGAGGAATTTTTAATTTTCACCCACTTTTTTTTTAATTTTTGCTTTATCTTTATATACGATTATTGGTCTATTTGAGATTACTGACTCTTTACTTAAAACTACCTTATCCACAGAATCCTTATCAGGAATATCATACATACAATCTAGAAGTAGCTTTTCCATAATTGACCTTAGGCCACGTGCACCAATTTTTTTTTCAACAGCTAATTGAGCAATTTGCTCCCTACCATCTTCAGTTATCTCGAATTCAACCCCTTCAAAAGAGAAAAGAGCTTTGTATTGTTTTGATATTGCATTTTTTGGTCTTGTAATAATTTCTTTTAAATCTTCTAGAGATAATTCATTTAGACTAGCGCTTACAGGAAGTCTTCCTACTAATTCAGGTATTAATCCAAATTTAATCAAATCGTCATTTTCAAGTTGTGAAGTCATTGGTTGGTCCTGATTAATTGATTTATTAAAACCAATCGACTTTTTATTTACTCGATTTTTTATGATTTTATCAATGCCTTCAAATGCGCCCCCACAAACAAACAATATATTTTTTGTATCAACTTGAAGGAACTCTTGTTGAGGATGTTTTCTTCCACCTTGAGGTGGCACGCTAGCTGTTGTTCCCTCAATTATTTTTAGTAAAGCTTGTTGAACTCCCTCACCTGATACATCTCTTGTTATAGATGGATTTTCACTTTTTCTACCCACTTTATCAATTTCATCAATATATACGATACCCTTTTGAGCCAAAGCTACATCATAATCACATTGCTGAAGTAATCTTAAAATAATATTTTCAACATCTTCACCTACATATCCAGCCTCCGTCAACGTTGTAGCATCTGCAATTGTAAAAGGCACATTTAAAAATTTTGCAAGGGTTTGAGCTAAAAGTGTTTTACCACAACCTGTTGGTCCAATAAGTAATATGTTTGATTTAGAAATTTCTATATCTTTTGAGGGGTTTTGAACTCTCTTATAATGGTTGTAAACAGATACAGATAATATTTTTTTTGCATGATCTTGACCAATTATATGATCATCAAGATAATTATAGATCTCACTTGGTTTTGGTATCTCAAATTTTTTCTTTGTGTCAATTTTATCATCCTCAACAAGTATATCCTTACATAAAACCACACATTCATTACAAATATAGACATTTGGTCCAGCAATTAATTTTTTAACCTCTTCTTGGCTTTTACCACAAAAGGAGCATGATATTTTTTTATCAGAACTATTAGCAGAGATTATTTTTTCATCAGACATTTTATTTTTCAATTCTAGTAGTAATTACTTTATCTATCAAACCAAATTTTTTCGCCTCTTCAGGGTCAAAGAATCTATCTCTTTCCATTGCCTTTTCTATTTCACCAATGCTTATTTTGGTATGCTTTTGATATATTTCATTTAGTCTTTTTTTTGTCTTTAATATCTCTTCGGCATGAATTTTAATATCACTTGCTTGTCCTGAAAAACCACCAGATGGTTGATGAATCATTATTTTAGAGTGTGGTAAAGCATATCTATTGCCCTCTTTTCCTGCAGAGAGTATTAATGAACCTGCAGAAGCAGCTTGACCAATACAAACAGTATGAACGGGGCATTTGATATATTGCATGGTGTCATACATTGCCAAACCCGCTGTAACTAGGCCTCCAGGTGAATTAATATAAAGGTTAATAGGTTCTTCAGGATTTTCAGACTCCAAAAATAAAAGTTGAGCACATATTAATGAAGCAGTTTCATCATTGATAGCGCCTGTAAGAAAAATAATCCTTTCTCTGAGTAGTCTAGAGAAAATATCAAAAGATCTTTCACCTTTTCCTGATTGTTCAATGACTATGGGTACTAGATTCATGATTCTGAGATCCTTTTTTCATTAACTCTTCTAAACTTAGCTTAGTTTCTTTAATTTTAAAAGTTTTCATAGACTCCTCAGCTATTTTATTTCTGAGAAGAGTACCATAAGCAGTTTCTGCCGTTCTTTGATCAATTTTTTCACCATAATATTTTTGAATATACTCTTGAAGTTCTTTCTGCTCAACTTTTACATTTAAAAATTTAACTAATTCAGAAAAAAGAACATCTTTTTGAATATTCTCACTTGTGAGTTTTTTTAAACTATCAATTCTTTCTTTGTGCTCATCTTTCATTTTAGATAAATCAATTTGATATTTTCTTTTTAGCTCAAGATTTACAACCTCTTCATTGATATCAATTTTTTTCTTTTGTGACAGTACTTTAAGAAGATCTTCAATAAAAAACTCTTTTTGAAGATAATTCATATCCTCATTAAGTTTATTATCTATTTTGTCATTTAATTCTTTAGTTGATTTTAATTTTAAAATTTTAATTAACTCGTTATCATTTTTAGGATAAATCTTTTTATTTATATCTTTGATTTGAGCGTTTATCTTTATTCCTTTTGTAGAAAAATTAATATCAGATTTATTTTTAATTTTTAAAAGAGCTTTTTTTAAGTCTAAAAAAACTTCTTCTTTCGTTTGGGTATTTAAGTCTACTCTTACCTCTTTTTGTGAAAATAATTTTTTTTGTTCATCTTCATAATTTAAAATTTCAAAATCTATAACAGAGTTTTCGTCTGATATATCTATACTTTCTAATGAATAATATTCTTTTCTTACTTTTTCTCTAAAATCATCAATATCTTTTTTTGTTACCTCTGATATGACTTTTTCTATTTCACTTGTTTTTAATTCTTCCATTTTAATTTCGGGTTTTAAATAAAAAGCCAAGGTAAAATTATAATTATCTTTAAAATTAACATCAGGTTGTATTAGAGACTGTATTTTTTCATCTTCACTGATTTTATTTATATTTTTTGATACCTCTTCATTTAAAACTTCGTTTTCAATTTGAGTACCAATTTTAGACTTTATAATGCTTACAGGCACTTTACCCTTTCTAAAACCTGCAATTTCAAAAGTGGGTTGCTTTTCTGATATTTTTTCGTCTATAATTTTGGCTATTGCGCTTTGATCTAAAGATACCTCGAAAGACGATTTGTATGTTTTTTTTTCTATGTTTTTATAATCCATTTTACTTATACTCTGGTGCGCCAGGAGGGACTCGAACCCCCACGGTTGCCCACTGGTTCCTAAGACCAGCGCGTCTACCATTCCGCCACTGGCGCACAAATTGGGGCGAGTAAGGGGACTTGAACCCCCGACCTCCGGTACCACAAACCGGCGCTCTAACCAACTGAGCTACACCCGCCAAAAATTGAATTAATTTATAGTATAGATATTATGCAAATTAAACATTATATTTGGATCGCTAAATATGAAAAAAATTGAGGCAATAATTAAACCTTTTAAATTAGAGGATGTTAAAGACGCCCTTGGCGAAATAGGCCTAAGTGGTTTAACCGTATCTGAAGTAAAAGGGTTTGGTAGACAAAAAGGTCATACTGAGCTTTATAGAGGAGCTGAGTACGTAGTAGACTTTCTGCCAAAGGTTAAAATTGAATTAGTAGTTGATGACAAAAAATACAAAGAGGCTATCGATGTTATTATCAAACATTCTAATACAGGTAAAATCGGCGACGGTAAAATTTTTGTATACGAAGTTTCAGAGGCTATTAGAATTCGCACAGGCGAAAAAGGTAAAGACGCAATTTAGTTTTTACATAAACCAAGTTAACAACTCAGGAGGTTATTAGATGGACAAAAAATCATTACAAAAAATGATCGATGAAAATGGAATTAAGTACATTGATTTTAGATTTACTGATCCTTTAGGAACATGGCAGCACTTCTCGAACCATATCAATACATTTGAAATGGATGTATTTGAGGAAGGTATTGGTTTCGACGGCTCATCAATTAGATGTTTTCAGTCAATTGAAGCTAGTGACATGATATTAATCCCAGACATAGAGACCGCATTTGTAGATCCCTTTTTTACAGATCCAACTTTAGTTCTAATATGTGATATTCAAGATCCAATTACTGGACAAAAGTACGATAAAGATCCAAGATACGTTGCAAAAAAAGCAGAAGAATACGTTAAAACCTCAGGAGTTGGCGATAGTATTTTTTTTGGACCAGAAGCTGAATTTTTTCTTTTCAATAACGTTCAAATTAACACACACCCTCATCACTCCTCTTTTTCTGTTGATTCAGGTGAAGCTGTTTGGAATACAGGCACAGATGAAGGTCCAAATCTAGGTTATAAAGTTAGAAATAAAGGTGGCTATTTCCCATGCCCACCTCATGACACTATGCAAGATGTTAGATCAGAAATGGTAAATCACATGGTAGCTATTGGGATGAGCGTTGAAGCGCAACACCATGAAGTTGCTACTGCTGGTCAGTGTGAAATTGATTTAAAATTTGACACATTGGTTAAGATGGCTGATGACCTTCAAAAATATAAATACGTAGTGAGAAATACAGCAAAAAGTAATGGTTTAAGCGCTACTTTTATGCCAAAACCACTTTCTAACGATAACGGTTCAGGAATGCACTGTCATCAAAGTATTTGGTCAAACGGCAAACCAGTATTTTATGGTGAGGGTGGATACGCTAATCTTAGTGATGAAGCAAAATTTTATATAGGTGGTTTGTTGAAACATGCACCATCCTTATTAGCATTTACAAATCCAACTATTAACTCTTACAAAAGATTAGTCCCGGGTTATGAGGCTCCAGTAAAGCTTGCTTACTCTAATAGAAATAGAAGTGCTATATGTAGAATCCCTGCATACTCACCATCTCCAAAAGCAAAAAGAGTTGAGTTTAGATGCCCAGATGCAACTGCAAATGGTTATTTAGCATTTTCAGCTATGCTTATGGCAGGTTTAGATGGGATAAAGAATAGAATTGATCCTGGTGAACCAATGGATAAAAATCTTTATGATTTACCTCCTGAAGAGCAATCTAAAGTAAAAGAAGTACCTGGTACTCTTGAGGAAGCGATTAATAATCTTGAGTCAAATCATGATTATCTTTTAGAGGGTAATGTATTTACCAAAGATTTAATCGAGTCATATATCGAATACAAAAGAGAAGAAGAAATCGAACCAAATAAACTACTTGTTACACCTGCAGAGTTCGACATGTATTACGATTACTAAACTAAATTAAAAGCAACCTGTCTAAATATTTTTTATTATCTACTTTGGACGGGTTGCTAGTTAGATCTTCAAACATAAGCAACTCTCTTAAATAATCAATATCGTCACCATATGAAAGCTCTTTATTATTTATGTGGTTGATGTCTTCTTTAATTTTATAGAGTTGAAAAAGATCCTTATTATTTTTTAAAGGATTTTTTATATCTACTATTTTTAAAAAGTATTCATTATCAATTTTAGAAAAGTTTGAAATAATTTGATTTTTCATTTTTGTAAAATACTTAACTAATTTTAGATTATTTGTTAAAAGACAAACTTTCATAAAAGACAATTTATGAAATGGTTCACTAGTCTTTGAATAAAATGAAAAGAAATTTTCAATATTAATAACTTGATCAGAGTCTCTATCAAAAGGTTTATTTCTATCGTCAATTATAAGGATATTTGGATCAATATATTGTTTCATTATCGAGTAAAATCTCCTTACAATTTTAATATTATCTATGTGATTATTTTTGTTTGATTGATATATAAAAAAAATGTCTAAATCGGAAAAATTCGTAGCCATTTTGACACCGTAACTTCCAAATAAAATCGGTGTTAAGTCAGAGAAAATATTGCTTCTATTGACAATGTATTCATTTTTAACTAGTTCAAAAATATAAAAAATAAACTTTCTTACAGCGGTATTTCGTTTTTTGAGGAAGTCAGTATTTGTTATTTTTTTTGAAAGTAACAAATAATCTAAAAGGAATAAAATTTCATAAATATCCTGGATTGATTTTTTTAAATCTAAATCAAAATTATCAGAAAATTCCCTCAACTTAAAAGTAGGTATGCCATAATTAAAAAAATAGACTAGTGACTCTATTAAAAAATGATTTTTGTAAATAAGATTTGTTAATTTTGAAGAATTATCAAATATGAAAGCTAACTCTAAAAAAATTTTATTATTGTATTTGTATAAAGCAGTTAAATGGACACCAGACTTATAATAATTAATTAAATAGTCAAATTTTATAATCAGATCATCTCGTTTATTATGTGTTGATAAAATATTTATGAGACTTGAAATAGACTCTAAATAATCATTTTTTACTGTTTCTGAACTATTGATGTTCTCAGCTCGTTTTAGAAGACTATCAATAATTTTTTGGCTAGACTTATTAAATTTTTCACGTCGTAAACTTTCTCTATTTATTTTAGGGAAAAATAAACGCTGATATATTGTTTGAATTTCAGATTTATGCTTCTCTAATTTGTTTGAAAAGTTATCTAATACTGAATTTAAATAGGTTTCATTAGAGTCAATTATATTCTGAAAAGTATTTTTTTTTATATGTAAATAATTCTCAATTTTACGGAAGTAATAATATGCCTCTGTTATATTTTTTAAGTCATTTTTTGGAATTATATTTTCATGTTTTTTTAAATTTATAAGTAATTTATGAATATTACTCTCTTTAAGAGAATTTATTTTTCCAGACCAAAGAAGTTGGTTAAAATGTATTATATTTTCACAAGATCGAATAAAGCCATAAGAATTTTTTATATCTAGCTTTTGTTCAGTATTACTGGAGGCAAAAAGCTTTTTAATTTCATCTATAGCGTAATAGTCAAATGTTCTTCTAAATAAAAAACTTTTTATTGCTTCCTTAAATGAGAAATATTTTTGAATATCGCCACACAAAAAACTTGATCTATGAAATGCTAATCTCTCCCAATTTCTGCCAACTGAAGTATAATAATTAATTGCTTGATCCATATCAGATATAATTAATGAATCACCAAAATCTGGTCGTAACCTTAAATCTATTTTATGAAAAAAAGACTCAGAAATATTCGATATGTCACTAATGGTTTTCTTTATAGATTTATTAAAATCTTGAAGGGAAATAGGACTATTTTTGGAGTCATAGAATATGATTATATCGATATCAGAGGCAAAATTTAAATCTCTTACGCCAATTTTACCCATACCTAAAATAAAATAATATTTTTTTAAACTATTATTAAATGATCTGTATAGATTGATATTAATGATTTTACTTAAAATATTTTTGCATAAAACAGACCACAATCTTGATCCATTAGACTGAGAAATTAAATTTTGATGGATTGATATAAAAATTAAATAAATAAGCTCATTTTTAAGTGTATTTATATTGAGAAAGTTAGTTGTAGAGGAATTAGAATATTTTTTTATATTACTTTTGTAGTGGTTAAGTATTAATTGAGCATCAACCTTTGAAACATCATAAGAATTATTAAGATATTCATATTTTGATAAGAAAGTGGAAGATTTATATAATCTCTCTAACTCCAAATGGCATTCCTCTCAAAATAATTTAGTAAGCCACTATAGTTATTAATAACTGAGATTTCTTTTTTTACTTTTTTGGAATTTGATATGTTACTAAGTGCAGTGAATATACTTTTTTTTAATAAATTGATATTTAAATATTTGTAATGCTCTAATTCATTTATTGTATTAATTATTGAAGTTGTCTTCTTTTCGACATTCTTTAGATCTAATTTTTCTAAAAAAAAGGCGTCTTTCGCAAATTGCCTACCAATCATAAATTGAGTAATATTTTTTGACTGAAAAAATTTAAAGGTTTCTAAATCATTAACCTCACCATTAGGAATAAGTTCCATTTCAGGAAATTGATCACAACACTCTAAAAATAAATTGTAATTAATTTTTGGAATTGTTCTATTTTTTTTGGTATCTAAGTTCAAAACACCATTTCTACAATGTATAAATACTTTTTTAATTCCTATTTCATTAAACAATTTAAGATAATCAAAAATATAACTCTTATCCTCATTCATGCCTAAACCAAGTCTACATTTTACCGATACATCTTTATTATATTTGATCAATTCATATAAACATTTTTTTACTAAGTCATACTTTTGAGTTAAAGCTAAACCAAGCATATTTTCTTGGACTCTAGAACTTGGGCACCCTAAATTAAAATTTACATGTTTAATAATATCTACTTTATTTAAAATATTTATTGCTCTTTTAATTTCTTCAGGATCTGAGCCTGCAATTTGAATGGCACTTTTATTATTTGTTAAAAAATGCTTGGTTATTGTTTTAGTCTCATTGTGGATGATTGCTTTATCCACTATCATTTCAGAAAAGGTAGTTACACTATTTCCATAAATGTTTTCCACTAAACTTCTAAAATAGCAGTCTGTGTAACCCATCATTGGTGCTAAATAATAATTCATCGAAAAAATTCTTTTAATAATTGAAAAATACTTTAATAAAAGTAAAAATCATTAAAAATCAAGACATTGGAAAATTTCAACATAAATCAATTAGTTTTTAATTCTGATGGGCTAATACCTACAATTGCTCAAGAGAAGTCAACTAATGAAATTCTTATGATGGCCTATTCAAATAAAAATTCTATTGAAATGACAGTAAAAACAAAAAAAGCTCACTTTTGGAGTAGAAGTAAAAAAAAATTATGGTTAAAAGGCGAAACTTCTGGCAATAAACTTAATATTATTAATATTTATACTGATTGTGACAGTGACGCTTTGATTTATGAAGTTGAGCTTGAAGGAATTGGCGCTTGTCATACGGGTAAAAAAAGTTGTTTTTATAAAAAATTAGAATTATGAGCGATATAATAGCATTTAAAGACTCGAATAATAATTATTGGGATACTGAAGTTGAAAATAGCACTCCCATTAAACCTAAATCTGATGATGCATTAAATATAATGCGCCACGATATGGCTCATATTTTGGCTGAAGCTGTAATTACTCTTTTTCCAAATGCTAAACCAACTATTGGTCCTTTTATAAAGAACGGTTTTTATTATGACTTTGATATGGATAGCACTCTATCAGATGATGACTTAGCTAATATAGAAAAAAAAATGAAAGAAATTCTCTCAGAGGGAAGAGACTTTTTAAAGAGGGCAGTAACTAAAAAAGAAGCATCAGAAATATTTAAAGATAATAAATATAAATTGGAACTTATTAATAATTTAGATAATTCCGATGAAATAACACTTTACGAGCAAAAAAATTTTACTGACCTTTGTAAAGGTCCTCATCATAAAAGCACAAAAGATTATAATGCCAGCTTTAAAATAACAAATGTATCTGGGGCTTATTGGAGAGGTATTAGCACTAACAAAATGCTTCAAAGAATTTATGCAACTGCTTGGTATTCTGAAAAAGAACTTCGAGTTTATTTAAAAAATTTAGAAGAGGCTAAAGAAAGAAATCATAGAAGATTAGGCACTGATATGGGTTTGTTCCTTCTAACTGATTTATCGGCAGGGAATGTATTTTGGAAAGATAAAGGCTTAACATTGTATCAAAATATTGAAAAATATATTCGCTCTGAGCAACAAAAACTTAATTATTTTGAAGTAAAAACACCTGAGCTGGTATCAAATGAGCTTTGGATAAAGTCTGGTCATTGGGACAATTTTAAAGAAAATATGTTTACATCAGAAACTGACAACAAGACATTTGCACTAAAACCTATGAATTGTCCATGTCATATTGTTTTATTTAACTCTCAACTAATAACTTACAAAGATTTACCACTTAGATACTCGGAGTTTGGTAAGTGTCATAGATACGAACCCTCTGGAGCTCTAAATGGATTATTTAGGGTCAGAGGTTTTACTCAAGATGATGCCCACATATTTTGTTCTGCTGAACAAATATATGATGTTTGTAATGAGACAACCCTATTAATTGAGAGAGTGTATAAAAAGTTCGGATTTGAAAAAATAAAATATAATATATCTACTCGCCCAGAAAAAAGTATTGGTACGCAAGAAAACTGGGACAATGCAGAAAATCAGTTAAAAAAAGTTTTAAAAGACAACAATAAAGAATTTAATATTTTAGAGGGTGAAGGGGCATTCTATGGCCCAAAAATAGAATTTACATTAGAGGACTCACTGGGTCGAGAATGGCAATGTGGAACGATACAAATTGACTTCAATCTCCCTGATAGATTGAATGCAAAATACAAAGACAAAGATGACAAAAATCAAGTTCCAATAATGATACACCGAGCAGTTGTCGGATCTCTAGAAAGGTTTATAGCAATTATTCTTGAAAACACTAATGGCTGGCTTCCTTTATTTGTTACGCCCATACAACTTGCAATTCTCCCTGTGTCCGAAAAATTTGTTGATCATAGTAACCGAATTAAAGGGGAACTTCAAAAACTTGGTGTAAGAGTAATTGTTGATGGATCTGATAACAAATTGGGTTATAAAATAAGAAATTCTGTTTCTAAAAAGATACCCTATTCTCTAGTAATGGGTGAGAAAGAGATTGAGTCAAACTCATTTACTCTAAGAAGTAATGAGGGTAAGAATACTTCTTTTGATGATATTAAAACTCTCTCA
>CACBZW010000022.1 GCA_902543855.1 uncultured Alphaproteobacteria bacterium
CAATAGACTTTTTAAATTATGCTTTAAACAAAATGAATTTAAAAAAAAAAATGATTAATAATATTGATGTAATGATAGTTTCAGAGGAGCCTAAAATAAATCCGCATTTTAAAAAAATTTTAAACAGTATTTCAAAGCACCTTAATATTAATAAGAATTGTATTTCAATTAAAGCAACTACGAATGAAAAATCTGGACTTATAGGTAAAGGTGATTTTATAGCCTGTTGGTCAAATGTTTCTTTGAGTGATAACTAAACTACTTTTTTTAATTTTTCAAAGTCCTCGTCTGCGTGATAACTTGACCTTGTCATAGGTGAGGAGGAAATCATTTTGAATCCAAGATTTAAACAGACATTATAAAGATTTTTAAACTCCTCAGGAGAGTAAAACTTATGAACTTTTTCATGATGAATAGATGGCTGAAGGTATTGACCTATAGTAACAAAATCAATATTAGAATTTTTCATATCCTTTAATACTTCAATTATTTCTAAGTAATCCTCACCTAACCCAACCATAATACCAGACTTTGTAAATATCGATCTATCGAACTCTTTAACTTCTCTTAAAAGTTTTAAACTCTCAATATAATTAGAACCAGGTCTAATTTGTTTATAAATTCTTGGTACGGTTTCTAAATTGTGATTGAAAACATCAGGCTTCACCTTAGCAATATCAATATAATTTCTATTTTTTCTTAAAAAATCAGGTGTTAAAATTTCAATCGTTGTATTATTACAGAGTTCTCTTATATATTTAATAGTATCAATAAAATGCTGAGCGCCACCATCAGGTAAGTCGTCTCGATCTACACTTGTCACTACAACATGTTTAAGTCCTAATTTTAAAACAGATTTGGCAACATTAAGAGGCTCCATTGGATCTGGTGGCTCAGAGGGTTTACCAGTTTTTACATTACAAAATGCACATGCCCTAGTACAGGTATCTCCTAATATCATAAAAGTTGCATGTTTTTTTTCCCAGCATTCTCCAATATTTGGGCACGCAGCTTCTTGACATACGGTTACTAAGTTATGAGATTTAACTATGTCTAGTGTCTCAAAATATTTTTTTGATGTTGGTGCTTTTACTTTTAGCCAATTAGGTTTTTTAATTGACGTAGGATTAAATTTTTTAATTTTTTCTGGATGTCTAATCATGTTTAAAAATGTAAAGGTTTTTCAAAAGCTGATAAGACGCTTTCATGAATAGACTCTGATAAAGTTGGATGTGCAAAAACAGTATTAATAAATTCATCTTCTGTTGACTCAGATGAAATAGCTAAGCCAAATGTGGCTATCATTTCTGTAACATCAGGTCCAATAAGATGTGCACCCAATACTTCTCCGGTGTCAGAATTAAAGAGCGTTTTAACAAAACCGTATGAGTTAGACATAGTTTGTGATTTACCATTTGCTAAAAATGGAAAATTACCCGTCTTATAGGGAGTGTTATTGTCTTTAAGTTGTTGTTCAGTAAAACCAACAGTAGCTATTTGTGGTAAGCTATATATACAACCAGGGATATGATTTTCTTTTGGTTTATGAGTATCATTACCTGTTGAAATATGAGTCACACAATTTATGGCGTCGTGCATGGCTTTATGAGCTAACCATGGTGCACCAATAATATCACCAATAGCATATAAACCCTCAATATTTGTCTCATAATTATGGTTTGTATTTATATAACCTGTGTCAGATAGACTTAAGTTAAGGGAGCTTATAAAGTCTTTGTCTATATTAGGTATAACACCTACAGATAGTATTAATGCATCACATACTAGATTTTGGTCAATATTTTTAAAGCTTACATTATTCTTGTCTTCAACAATTTTCTCAATTTTTGCATTTAACTCAAATTTAATACCCTTTTTTTCAAATATTTTTTTTGCTTCATTTGAAATATCTTTATCAAACTGAGGTAAAATCTTATTTTGAGACTCAAACACTGTAACATCCGAACCTAAAGCATTATAAATACTAGCAAATTCTATTCCAATAGCTCCTGATCCAATAATACACAATTTTTTTGGAAGAAATTTAGGTATCATTGCCTCTTTGGAACTCCAAATTAAATTAGAAAATTTAATGTCACCAATTGTTCTGGGTTTGCATCCCGTAGCAATAATCATTTTCTTAGAGGAAATTTCATCTGAAGTTGTATTTACAAAAAATTTATTATCTATTTTTTTTGGATATGCTCTATGTTTATAAATATCTATTTTATTTTTTTTCATGAGTGAGTTGACGCCTTTTGATAAATTATCAGATGCTGTTCTTGACATCTTTACAACTTTATCTAAAGCAATTTTAGTAAGATCTTTCTTATCTAGTCCAAAATGATTAGCCTCTTCCATGAATTCTGCCGAATGTAGTAATGATTTAGTTGGAATACATCCCCAATTAAGACACACACCTCCTAGCTTATCCTCTTCAAACAAAGCAACTTTCATACCAAGTTGTGCAGCTTTTATAGCAGCAATATAACCACCAGGACCACCGCCAACTATTGTAAGATCATACTTAATTGTCATCTGAAATATTTTCTAAATTTTGTACAATACTAGAAAAAAATTGTGAAGCTAAAACTCCATCTACAGCCCTATGATCACATGATAATGTCAAATTTATAAAACTCCCTATTTCAATCTTACCTTTGTCTACATAGACATCTTCAAAAATTTGGCCTACTGCTAAAATATATGTTTGTCCTGGTAAAATAATAGCATCAAAACTACGTATATTAAATGAACCTAAATTAGATATACTTATTACACCATATGACAGATCAGAGGGAGAAAGTTTATTATCTCTCGTTAAATTTATCTTTTCATTAAGATTAGAGTTGATTTCATCTAAATTAAAATTATTTATCTTTTTAATTACAGGCATTTTTAAACCAAACTTAGAGTCAACAGCAATACCAATATTATGATCTTTATTAATGATAAATTCACCGTTATCCTTATAGGTACAATTTGACTCTGGAAATGCTTTGAATGCATTTGATATAGATTGCATTAATATTGCGTTTAAAGAGTACTTATTACCTTTTAATTTTTGGTCTTTTCTAAATTTTAATAGGGTAGCCATATTCACCCTAGTATTTAAATAAAAATGTGGGATGTTATTTTTTGAATGTGTTGTAGCTTTTGCAATAGCCTGTCTTAATCTGTTAACATTTGGGTTTTCAGATAAATTATTTGAGTCTGATACATCTCTTAAAATAATTCTATTATCTGGACCAGTGCCTTTTAATTTTGAAAAATCTATAGATTTTTCATTTGATATTTTTTTGGCAAGTGGAGATATAAATACTCTTATAGCCCCATTATTAAAAGTTTCATTTATATCAAGATCATCGGTATGTATTCTTCTTGAAATCGATTTTATTTTTGAAATATCAATATTTTTTTTTTGAGCTATTTTTTTAGCTAGAGGTGTAATTAATATTTTATCTGGTACCAAATCTTTATCATTTTCAGAAGGATTTATCTCTGAGCTTTGTATTTTATTATCTGAATTATTATTTTTTAGAAAATTATTTATATCCTCTTGTGTAAAAGTCAAATCGTCTGAAATAATTGCAACTAATTGATTAACATTTGCTGTTTCACCTTCCTTTGATATTATTTTAGCAATATATCCATCTTCTGGTGACTCGTACTCCATTGTGGCTTTATCTGTTTCAACTTCGAATAAAACCTCACCACTTAATATTGGATCTTTTTCTTTTTTTATCCACTTAACTATTTTACCCTCCTCCATTGTTGGAGATAAGGAAGGTAAATTAACTTCATATAACATTAATTTATATATGACACTTTTTTTACAGCAGATACAATTTCATCAGTGTTAGGTAATGCCAATTTTTCTAAATTTTCTGCATATGGCATTGGGACATCTTTTCCACTAACTTTAATTATTTCTGAGTCAAGGAAATCAAAGCAATTTGATTGAATTAAATAAGATAAGTGAGATCCAAAACTTGTATTACCAAAGCCATCCTCAACAATTACAACCCTATTGGTTTTTTTAACGGATTTATATATCAATTCTTCATCTAGAGGTTTAATTGATCTTAAATCTATAATATCAGGACTAATCCCTAGTTTATTAATTGATGGAAGAGCGTTTAATATTCTTTGAACTGACATTGAAAAACCAATAATGGTTACATCTTTACCTTCTTTAATAAGATTGCCTTTACCAATAGGAATTAAAAAATCGTTCTCTTCTGGAACATTGGTTTTTTCTTTATAGAGTAATTCATGTTCTAAAAAAACAACAGGATTGGGATTTCGAATAGATGATTTTAATAAACCTTTTGCATCTCTTGCATTTGAAGGAGCAATTACTATCAAGCCTGGAATATGAGAGAACCAAGATATAAAACATTGGCTATGTTGTGCTCCTACTCTAGCCGCAGCACCATTTGGACCTCGAAAAACTATAGGAACATTTATTTCTCCACCTGACATATATAAAGATTTAGCAGCAGAATTAACTATTTGATCAATTGCTTGCATAGAAAAATTAAAAGTCATAAATTCACATACAGGCTTAAGTCCTGCCATGGCTGCTCCAATAGCTAAACCAGTAAAACCATGCTCAGAAATAGGAGTATCTAAAACCCTTTTTGATCCAAATTTATCAAGAAGTCCTTGAGTTACTTTATAGGCCCCATCGTATTCAGCTACCTCTTCTCCTAAAAGAAAAACGTCTTTGTCATATTCCATTTCTTCTTCAATAGCTTTATTCAATGCCTCTCTCATAGATATTTCTTTTTCAGACCAATTCTTTTCATCTGAATTTTCTTTTGTTTGATTTAAAAGAGAATTCATAGAAATTTTTAATTCTGTTGCAGGCTGTTCAGATCCGTTAGAGGACACTTGTGGAGATTTTTCAATAGGTTTTTCTGATATCTCCTCTATTTCCTCACCATCAACTCTAAGAAGAGCTATCTCTGTATTAACACTTATATTTTCAGTTCCCTCTTTAACTAATATTTTCTCAACTTTACCATCATCGGGTGACTCTAATTCCATAGTAGCTTTATCAGTCTCAATTTCTGCTAAAATATCTCCTGAAACTACACTATCTCCCTCTTTAACTAACCATTTTACTAAGTTACCTGTTTCCATTGTTGGAGATAAAGCTGGTAGAAGTATTTTCATAAATATACCTCGGTGTATAATTCTTTTAAATCTGGAAGTGGCGACTCAAGAGAAAATTTTTCTACATCTTTAATTTGTTTCTTAATATCACTTTCAACATTTTTAATCGTTTCCTCTTGAATTTTATAATCATTTAATAAAGTTTCTTTCATCATTAATACAGGGTCTATCTCTTTCATTTTATTTACTTCATCTTTAGTTCTGTATAGACCAGGATCAGACATTGAATGGCCTCTAAATCTATATGTATCCATTTCAATAATGTAGGGCTTAGAATTTTTTTCGATATATTCTCTTGCCCTTATAGCTGACTCACTTACATTAAAAAAATTCATACCGTCTACTTTTTCGCCTTTAATGCCGAATACAGTTGCTCGTTCGTACAACTCACCTCCTGCTGCAGATCTTCCAATAGATGTACCCATTCCATATTTATTGTTTTCTATAATAAATAATACTGGTAACTCCCAAAGTGATGCTAAATTAAATGCTTCAAAAACTTGGCCATTACTCATAGCTCCATCCCCTAAATAGACTCTTGAAATTTTTTTTTCGTTTCTGTATTTATGTGCAAAACCTATACCAACACCTAAAGGCACTTGTGCTCCAACGATACCATGTCCACCATAAAATCTATTAGCTTTGGAGAACATGTGCATTGATCCCCCCTTGCCTTTTGAAATTCCATCTTTCCTTCCAGTTAATTCAGACATTACTAGTTTAGGATCTACTCCACGAGCTAGAATATGTCCATGATCTCTATAAGCGGTGATAACCGTATCCTCTGAGTTAATAGAAGAGAGAATACCTATGACAACAGCCTCTTGGCCAATGTATAAATGACAGAAACCTCCAATTTTTCCAGCTCCATATAATTGAGCAGCTTTTTCTTCAAATTTTCTAATTAAAAACATTTTTTCGTAAAACTTCAGTAACTGGTCATTTGTAAAATTATTTTTGTTTTTTTTATTCATCTTAATCTAACTTTAATATGGTCTCTCCATCTTGAATATTTGGGTTATTCTGCTTTGTAATTTCATCAATATAATCCTCTTTATTAGAATAGAAAGAGTGTAAATCAATATTAATATCTAACATTTTTTGGTCGAGATTGGATTGAAATTTTTTATACATTTTTTCCTCAAATTGATAAATTAAGTAATTTCCAATATTGAACTTTCCATAAACTGTGTGATATATCAGATAAATCAATACAAATATAAAAAAGAAATTTATTAAACTACTAGCTTTTAAAAACTTCACTTAATTCACCAGCATACCCTTTAATATTGTCATTTTCTGATATTCTAAGTAACTGATTGTATTTTGCAACTCTATCAGATCTAGCTAATGAGCCAGTTTTAATCAAAGGACAGCGTGAAGCAACAGCTAAATCTGAGATAAAAGAGTCCTCAGTTTCTCCTGACCTATGAGACATAATAGATGCAAAACTATTATCTGTCGCTAGGTTGATAGCTTCTAAAGTTTCTTTAACTGTGCCTATTTGATTCAATTTAATTAAAATACTGTTAGCTTGTTTTTCATCTATACCAGTTTGCAACTTTTGTAAATTTGTAACAAAAAGATCATCACCAACTATTCGTATCTTTGAACCAAGTTTATTTGTAATTTTTACCCAACCTTCATAATCTTCTTCATTAAGTGCATCTTCGATTGAAAAAATAGGATAGTTTTTACAAATATTTTCATAAACACTAATCATTTCTTCAGTTGAATATGAGTTACCTTCGAAATTATATTTTCCATCAGAGTAAAACTCACTAGAAGCTGCATCTAATGAAATTTTAAAGTGATCATTTAATTTAAAGCCTGCTTTTGAAATTGAATTACATATTAAATCTAAAACATCTAAATGAGATTTTAAATTAGGAGCAAAACCCCCTTCATCGCCAAGATTAGTATTTAAAGATCTAGATTTTAATTCTTTTTTTATATTGGCTATTACAGAATGTGTTGAAGATAAAGCTTCAGTTAAAGATTTAAATCCTATTGGTAAAATCATAAACTCTTGAAAATCAACATCATTATCAGCATGTTGTCCACCATTTATTACATTCAACATTGGAACAGGAATAATTAAATTATCTAAACCCTGTGAAAGAAATATTGCACCAAAGTTTGCATAAGACCAAGCCTTATAATAAGCGAGACTAAGAGATAAAATAGCGTTTGCTCCATAATTTGATTTATTTTCTGTGCCATCTAAATCTATTAGGAGTTGATCAAATTCTCTGAAATCAGCAAAACTTTTATCTAAAATTTTTGGTTTTATGAGTTTGTTAACATTAGATACAGCTTTTAAGACACCTTTGCCACTCATTCTATTTGTGTCTAAATCTCTTAATTCTAATGCTTCAAATTTTCCTGTAGATGCACCTGATGGAACCATTCCACGAAATGGATATGGTATATTTTCAAATATCATTTCACATTCTACAGTTGGGTTACCCCTACTATCAAAAATTTCTCTTGCTGTTATATTTTTAATTTTCATTTATTTTGCCGCCTTATTTATTTTGTTTATAGTATTTAAGAGTTCTGGCATTTTATGTAAATATACCATATTAGGACCGTCACTTAATGCCGTTTCTGGGTTCGGGTGAGTTTCAATGAAGAAACCTGCAATCCTTAAAGATGAAGCAGCTTTCGATAATGGTGTCACATACTCTCTAGCACCTCCACTTTTTTTACCCAATCCACCAGGTAGTTGCACACTGTGAGTTGAGTCAAAAATAATTGGGTATCCAAATGTTTTCATTAAATGAATACCTTTAAAGTCATTTATTAAATAATTATATCCAAATGAATTTCCCCTTTCAGTTATTAATATTTTTTTGTTATTTTCATTTTCAATTTTATTGATGATATTTGAAACTTCTTTATGTGATAAAAACTGTCCTTTTTTAACATTTACAATCTTTTTTGTTTGTGCAGCAGCTTTTATTAAATCTGTTTGCCTACATAAAAAAGCAGGAATTTGTATTACATCAAGAAATTCAGCCAACTTATCAACTTGAAAAGTCTCATGAACGTCGGAAGTGATAGATATTTTTAAATCTTTTTTGAGATTTTTTAATATGTCTATTGATTTATCAAGCGAAATTTTATGACGTATTGTTTTATGAGAGCTTCTATTAGCTTTGTCAAAACTACATTTGAATACTAAATTAAACTTTTCTTTTTTTGTATATTTAATAAGAGATTGCGCAACTTTTCTGACTAATTTTTCATTTTCTAATAAGCATGGGCCAGATATTAAAGTTAGTCTATCAGTATCATTTTTTATAAGATTTTTAGATAATTGGACAGATCTAGGCATTTTTATTCATTAAACTATTTTTTATGAATGAGAAAAATATAGGATGAGGCTTAAAAGGTTTAGATTTCAACTCAGGATGAAATTGAACACCGAGGAACCATTTGTGATATTTATTTTCAATAATTTCTAATAATTTTTTATCTTTTGAAAATCCAGAAAAGACAAGACCTTTTTTTTCTATTGAAGATCTATATTTAGGATTCACTTCATACCTATGTCTATGTCTTTCATGAATTAATTTTTTTTTATAAATCTTTGAGGCTAAAGATTTATGTTTTATATAACAAGGATAAGAGCCCAATCTCATAGTAGCACCTAAGTCATTTTCTTTTGTTCTTGTAACCTTTTGATTTTTTTTACTCCATTCGGTCATTAACGATATGACATTATTAGTATTCTTGCCAAATTCAGAGCTACCTGAGTTTTTCATTTTCAAAACATTTTTAGTAAATTCAATAATTGATAATTGCATGCCCAAACATATTCCTAAGAATGGAATTTGATTTTCTCTAGCATACCTAATAGCTTCTATTTTTCCACTTATACCTCTATTACCAAAACCACCAGGTATAAGAATACCTGCGGCCTTAATTAATAACTCATCAACATTTTTTTTGTTTATTGTCTCAGAGTCAATCCATTTGATTTTA
>CACBZW010000023.1 GCA_902543855.1 uncultured Alphaproteobacteria bacterium
TAAATTTAAAAAAAGCTCAATTGAGATTGAAAAAGTTACCATAAATCAACTTAATTTACCGACAGAAAGTCTAAAAGTTTCTCACAACCAAGAAACAAGAGTATTGTGGACCGGTCCTGATACCTGGTTAATTATCTCAAAAAAAATTGACTTGAAAGACGAAATTTACAAATTGATTAGAGATGAGGATTTTGCCATTACAGATATTTCACAATCAAGAGCTGTATTACAAATATCAGGCGTAAATGCAAAAAATGTTTTAAAAAAAGGTTCTCCAATAAATTTTAATGAAAATATGTTTAAACCAAATAATTGCGTGAACACTACATATAACGGAATTAACATACTGATCGACTATTTAGACGACCAACCGTTTTGTTTTAACCTTTATGCATTAAGAAGCTTTGGTGGTTCTTTTTACCATAGCATTACTGACTCGTCATTAGAGTATGGGTATGAGGGTATTTAATATTAATGTGCGGTATAGTTGGAATATATTTAAAAAATAAAAAATATAATTCACAATTAGGTAAATTTCTTACTGGAATGATGAATAATATGGCTACACGTGGTCCTGATAGTGCAGGTTTTGCGATATACTCATCTGAGAAAAAAAAGAAATATAAATATTCAGTCTGCTCTAATACTGATCAGGTAAAAGAAATTTCAAAAAAATTATCTAAGCATGTAAAAGATATCAAAGTAAAATCTATTTCAGATCATTTAATAATTGAAACAGCAATGAAGCCTAAGAAATTTATAGAAATTTTAAAAAATCATGAAGAATTAAGTTTAGTTGGATATGGTAGTTGCATAGAAATATTTAAACAAGTGGGAAATCCGAAGGATGTTGTTAAAAATTTTTCACTAGAGAAGTTTTCTGGCTCACATGCTATTGGGCATACAAGGATGGCAACAGAAAGTGCAATCACGACAGATGGCTCTCATCCATATTCCACAGGTGAGGATGAATGTCTTGTACATAACGGATCCTTGTCAAATCACAACAATTTAAGAAGATCTCTTCTGAAAAAAGGGATTGAAATAAAGTCCATGAATGATACGGAAGTCGCTGCAGGTTATATTTCAAACGGATTATCTGATAAAAAATCACTCAAAGAAACACTTTTGGATGGACTGAAGGACCTCGATGGTTTTTACACATTTATTTCTGGAACCAAAAATGGCATGGCAATTGTTAGAGATGAGATAGCTTGTAAGCCCGCAGTTGTTGCAGAAACAAAGGATTATGTTGCTATTGCCTCAGAGTTTCAAGCAATGGCACACTTACCAAATGTAAATTCAGCTAAAATTTTTGAACCAGAGCCCGGAAAAGTATACAGCTGGGGCAAATAATGAATTTAAACCTAAAAAAAGAGTCATTGAGGAAAGTTAATGAAACTCTTCAAAGTATAGATAGAAAATCAAACAAAAAGATTTTTAAAATTTCAAATCCAGATGGAAATCACGCTATTTGTGCTGGACTAAAAGACGAGATTGAAGTCACTATTGATGGCCACACAGGATACTATTGTGCTGGTATGAACATGAATGCAAATATCATTGTAAATGGAAATGTGGGCACAGGTGTTGCTGAAAATATGATGTCTGGAACTGTTCATGTTAAGGGCAATGCATCCCAATCAGCTGGAGCTACAGCACATGGTGGAACTTTGATCATTGATGGTGATACTAGTTCACGTTGTGGGATTTCAATGAAAGGAATAGATATTATAGTCAAAGGATCGGTAGGCCACATGTCCGCATTTATGGCTCAATCTGGAAATTTAGTTATATGTGGAGATGCTGGAGACGCTCTGGGAGACAGTATCTATGAAGCAAATATTTTTATTAAGGGTAAGGTGAAATCACTCGGTGCTGACTGCGAAGAGAAAAAAATGAATAAAAAAGATCAAAACATTTTGAGATCTCTTTTAAAAAAAGCAAGTATAAATGAAAGTGAAATTAAAAACTTCAAAATGTATGGTTCAGCAAGAAAACTTTATAATTTTAATATAGATAATGTATCGGAGTACTAATGGCAGAAAAATTTAAAACTACACCCAGAAAATCTTGGACATTTGATGACTATACAAACTCTGAAATTCGAAGAGCTGCAGAAACAGGTATTTATGACATTAGAGGTGGTGGTTCAAAAAAAAGACTACCTCATTTTGACGATCTTCTTTTTTTAGGCGCATCAATGTCAAGATACCCTTTAGAGGGCTACAGAGAAAAGTGTAGCACTAACGTCACTCTTGGAACAAGATTTGCAAAAAAACCGCTTGAATTAGATATTCCAATAACAATTGCTGGTATGAGCTTTGGAGCTCTCTCAGGACCTGCAAAAGAAGCACTTGGAAGAGGAGCTAGTATTGCTGGGACTTCAACGACAACAGGTGATGGAGGCATGACCCCTGAGGAGAGAGGACAATCAAAGCATTTGGTTTACCAATTACTTCCCTCAAGGTATGGAATGAATCCAGAGGATTTAAGAAAAGCAGATGCTATTGAAGTTGTGATAGGTCAAGGTGCCAAACCTGGCGGTGGAGGTATGTTACTGGGTCAAAAGATAAGTGATCGTGTTGCCGAGATGAGAACATTACCAAAAGGAATTGATCAGAGATCAGCATGTAGACATCCAGATTGGACTGGACCAGATGATTTGGAAATTAAGATTTTAGAACTCAGGGAAATAACAGGTTGGAAAGTTCCTATATTTGTAAAAATTGCAGGATCTAGGCCTTACTACGATACTGCTCTTGCAGTAAAAGCAGGTGCTGATGTAGTGGTGCTTGATGGCATGCAAGGAGGTACTGCAGCTACACAAGAGGTATTTATCGAAAACGTAGGTCAGCCAACATTGGCATGTATTAGGCCAGCAGTAGATGCTTTATTAGACTTAGATATGCACAGGAAAGTTCAGTTAATTATTTCAGGCGGAATTAGAAATGGTGCGGATGTTGCTAAAGCTATGGCACTGGGTGCTGATGCTGTTTCCATTGGCTCATCAGCACTAATCGCACTTGGTGATAATGATCCAAAGTGGGAGAGCGATTACAAAAAACTTGGAACAACAGCTGGTGCCTTCGATGATTGGCATGAGGGTAAAGACCCATCTGGTATAAATACACAAGACCCAAAATTAATGAAAAGATTAGATCCAGTAAAAGGTGGAAAAAGATTATCTAATTATCTAAAGGTTATGACTCTTGAAGCCCAAACTATAGCGAGGGCATGTGGTAAAAACGATTTACATAATCTTGAACCTGAGGACCTCTGTGCATTAACAGTTGAAGCTGCTGCAATGGCTAGGGTTCCTTTAGCGGGAACCGGTTGGGTGCCTGGTAAGATTTAACCATTAGTTGCTAATAACTTAAACTATACTATAATGTTTCATTCCGTGGAACATTGGATGGAGGACGGTTTTGCAACAAGATTTAAAATATATTAATAAATCTCTGGAAAAATCTTTTAAAATTCTTGAAATTTTATCAAAATCAATTTTCCCGTTGAAGGCATCAAATATTTCCAGAAAAGCAGTTTTATCTAGAACAACTACATTTAGACTATTGTCTGTTTTATCTCAACTAGGTTATATCCATAAAAATACTGGATCGAATACATACACTATGGGGCATAAAGCTTTTCAATTTGGAGAAACCTCAGATTATCTTCAGTCAATTTCTGAGACTTCTAAAGAAATTCTAAAAGAGGTCTCTAGTAAAACGAATTTAATTACCTATTTGGCAATGCTTGAAGGCTCTCAAATAGTTCATTCTGATAAAATTTCTGACAACAATGATGATGCAACTATTAGAACTTTTAGAATGAGACTTGACGCTCATTGCTGTGCTTTAGGAAAAGTCATGCTTGCGTACAGACCTGAAAATGAAATTGCAACAATTTATCGAAGCTATAATTTTTATCCTCACACAAACAATACAATTACAAATTTAAATGATTTAAAAAGACAACTTAGCAAAATTAGAACTAACGGTTATGCGCTTAATCATGGAGAAGCTTTTGAAAACTCTTATGGAATAGGAGTTGCTATTTTAGACAAAGATAAAAGATCATTTGCCGGAATCGCTTTATCAGGAAGTAAAAATATCTTAAACCCAAAAACTATGATGGATTATGTTGATCTCCTTCAATCTGCTTCTATTAAAATTTCTCGACTAATTGTTGCCAATTGACGATTATTGTTGATAAATAATAGATTTTTATAAAAAATTTGTTTCATAATATGAAACAAAATGTGTTTTTTTCATACCTCGCAGACAAAATGTAGTTGCTTGGAGGTTACTAAAATAATGAGCTTACCTACTAAATGTGACTATTTAATAATTGGTGCTGGAATTCACGGTCTGAGCACCGCATGGCATCTTTGTAAAAAATTATCCAGCAAAGGCCAACTCAAAGAAAATTCTGTAGTCGTTTTGGAAAAATCCAAAGTTGCAAATGGAGCTAGTGGTGTTGCATGTGGAATTGTAAGGAACAACTACTACCAGCCTGCAATGAGAAGACTAATGGCTCATTCTGTAAATGTTTGGAATGAGAATGCTGAGGCTTTAACTTACAAGCCAGTTGGCTACATGCAGATCAACTCCGAGCTTATGCAAGAGGGCATGTCTGAAGTTTATGAGCAGCAAAAAGAAATAGGATTTGACTCTGAGTTTATCGAGGGAGCATCAGATTGTGATAAGTATATGAAAGACATGTTGCCAGATTGGCAAGCTCAAGGCATCACTTCAGTTTTACACGAAAAGAAAACAGGATATGGAGCTAATAGAGGAGCCATAGAGGGCTTCCATAATTTAGCAGTATCGGCTGGTGCAAAAGTTTTAGAAGGTGTGACTGTTAACAATTTAATTTCTTCTAATGGTAGTGGCGCAGTTTCGGCTGTAGAAACATCAGAGGGTAAAATTGAATGCACTCAATTAGTTGTTGCGGCTGGTCCATGGGTAAGAAAATTCTGGGAAATTTTAGAATTACCTAACACCGTAAAAATAAAAAAACCTGATGGTTCATTTACTGATGATATACCTATGTGGTCATACATGGCGCTTGAAGAGGGTGAGTTGGAAGTTGATCCAAGAAGTTATAAAACAGCAAATGGAACAGAGTACCCAGTTATTCATGTTGATACAGAAGCTACACTTGTCTCAAATAAAACAGGAGATGTTATACATGAAAATGTTATGTGGGGTTTTTACTATAAGCCCGATGTCTACAGAGATGGTATACAAGGCGGTTCCTCTCCATATGACATAAATAAACCTGTAAACGATATAAGTCTTGACCCTTATGGTCATGACTCAGATGAGTTTCAACCAAGGGCTTCTTTTGAGGATAAATGGACCTCAGCTTTGGCTTTTTGCCAAAAGCAATTTGATGGATGTCACGCTAAATACAAAAAGCAAAAAGCTGGCGGTATTGGCTGTGTTACTCCAGATCGTTTTCCCGTATTCGACCGATACAGAGAAAACGTATATATTATAGCTGATGCAAACCATGGATATAAAATGGCTGGGTTAGGTGATCTTGTATCTAATGAGTTACTTGGTGAGAAATCTGAAATTCTAGAACCTTTTAGATTTTCTCGTTATGAAGAAGGGAAGTTACATCCGGTTTCAAAGAGCCCGTTCCCTTGGAGTTGATGTAAAAGGAGGAGGAATAAAATGACAGCGCTAGAAACGTACGTTAAGGATAAAAAGAGACAAGACTATATAAAACAAGTTAGAAAAAAAATTGATAAATTAGGAATTGAGTACATTTATTATCAATTTATTTCTGTTACAGGTCGAATTGTAGGTAAAGGTGTTCCTGCAGATCATTGGGAGAGTGTAGCCAATAAAGGTTTCCAATTAGTTTATGGAGCTACTGCTAATCTATTTACAAATAGACATGGTGATTACATAGGTTATGGACCAGAGGCTCACGAATTGGTGGGCATACCTGACCCTGAAACATTTGTTCAAATTCCATGGGATAAAAGAATTGCCAGAGTTTTTTGTACTTGTTTTAGAAACAGGGAAGAAGAAAAAGATCCTGGTGGATATCTTACATCTGATTGCAGAGGTAACTTAAAAAGAGCCCACGAAGAATTTAAAAAGAAACATAAACTAGAATTACGAGCAGGAACAGAACCTGAAATGATGTGGTTAACAAAAAACGAAGATGGTTCACCGACCGGTTCAGGTTTTTCTAAGCCCTACTGCTATCACATTGATCAATTTGAATCATTAAGACCTGTATACATGAAAGTAATTGAGTATTCACGTGCAATGGGTTTGGACATTATCCAAGGTGACCATGAGGACGCGCCTGGACAATTAGAACTAAATTTCAACTACGATGATGTTGTTAGAAACGCTGACAGGTTATCAACTTACAGACAAATTTGTGCTCAAGTAGCAAGAGAATTTAATTTGATTGCTTGTTTTCTGAGTAAACCATTTGTTGGCGTGTCTGCTTCTGGGTGTCACACAAATATTTCACTCTGGAAGGGCGGAAAAGATGAGTTAATACCATGTGGTAACAAGACTATCCCAGGTATGGAAAATGTATTTCATCACCGTAGGGGAGGTACAAATGTCTTTATGCCAGACGGGAAAGATAGAAGAATTCCTGGAAAAATAGGCCTTCAAGCAATTGGTGGTGTCATGGAACACCTTCCTGCTTTAACAGCCTTGGGTTCCTCAACTGTGAATTCATATAGAAGACTTTGGGATACAGGTTTTTGGGCTCCAGTTTATGCAGACTGGGGATATCAAAACAGAACCTGTGGTTTAAGGGTATCTGCCCCTGGTAGATTTGAATATCGATCAGTTGACTCAGCCCACAACCCATACTTAATGGGAAGCGGTCTGTTGAAAGCATTCGACCATGGTATTTCAAAGAAAATGGATCCAGGCAAACCTGAACAACAAAATATGTATGAACAAATGAAAGCTGGTAAGCAAGTTGAAAAATTACCAATGACTCTTGGTGAGGCATTAGATCGATTAGAAACCGACAAGGTAATACAAGATGCTCTACCAGGTGACATGATGAAAGTGTTTATGGAGTATAAAAGAGATGAGTGGGAAGAATTTTTAGCAACTCCGACTCAATGGGATCTCGATAAATACCTAGATTGCTTACCATAAGATAAGATAGGAGAAAAGTATGTGTGGAATAGCTGGAGTTATAAATAAAAAGAAGACAGTAAACGTCGGTGAACAAATGGGCCTTATGTTACAAGGTCTTAAACATAGGGGACCTGACTCAACAGGATATGCTATGTACGGAACACCTTTAAAAAAAGGCTTTGTAATGAGATTTAAAATATCTGAAAACGAGGCTGAAAAGGTAAATGCAACTGTCGACTCACCTGCTGATTTAAAAAATAGAAAAAATGCTGTCGACTCTATTTTAAAAAAACATGGTGCTAAAGTAACAAAAGAAAGCTCCAGCACCCCATACGCTTTCAGATATATATTTGATTTTAAAGGTGACCTCACAGATTTGGCTACTGAGATAGAAACAGTCGAAAAAACTGAAATTTTATCAATTGGTAAGGGTCTTGAACTCATTAAAGACTTAGGCGATGCAAATACTGTATCCAATCAATATGGCCTTGATAAATTTATGGGTACCCACGGTATTGGGCATACAAGGATGGCTACCGAGTCTGATGTAGATATTAAATCCGCACACCCTTATTGGGCTTTCCCTTTTGAGGATGTGTCAGTTGTTCATAATGGTCAATTGACTAATTATTGGGGCAATCGAAGAGTACTTGAAAGAAAAGGTTACAGGTTTAATTCAAATTGTGACTCAGAAATAATTGCTGTCTATATAGCTGATAAGATGGCTAACGGCATTGAACTAGAAAAAGCTATGCATGATAGCTTGGATGAACTCGATGGAGTTTTTACATATGTTGTAGCAACAAAGGATCAGTTGGGAATGGCAAAAGACCATATGGCCGCTAAGCCAATGGTAATCTACGAAAGTAAAGACATCGTAGCATGTGCATCAGAGGAAGTTGCAATTAGGAATATATTTCCTCACGAAATTAAAACATATGACCCTTATGAAGCGGAGGTAAAAGTATGGCAGGCATAACAAAAAGAACTACTGCTTTTGATGATGAAAATTTATCAGGTAGATCGCAAAAATTATATTTTGAAGTAACAGAAGAAGAAAATTATACCTACTACGGTAATCACGAAGTTGATTTTAATAAAAGAACCTCCATTGATTGTGAAGGCATTAATGCTCATGAATTGAATCAAAAAATTAGAGATGCAATTCGAAAGGGATATGGGTCTATAGTTATTAAAAACCCTGGTGCAAAACATTCACTTGGTGTGGGAATTCTCAATAAGTTAAACTTAATCTTTGAGGGTAGCTTAGGTTATTTTGGTATCGGTTGTATCGATGGACCAACAGTGAGAGTTAATGGAAGAGTTGGTTGGTCATGTGCTGAAAATATGATGTCAGGAAAAGTTGTTGTTGAAAACAATGCAGGATCTTGTTTTGGAGCTGCTCTTAGAGGCGGTGACCTTATAGTTAAAGGCGATGCAGGT
>CACBZW010000024.1 GCA_902543855.1 uncultured Alphaproteobacteria bacterium
TACACACTTACTTCATGCCGCTTTGAGAAATAATTTAGGACCTCATGTAGCTCAGCGCGGATCTTTAGTTAATGAGAATAAATTACGTTTTGACTTCAGTCATAATAAACAAATTTCATTTAATCAAATAGATGCTATTCAAAAAGAGGTAACAAATATAATTTCTTATGATTGTGTAACACAAATTGATATTAAATCTCAAGAAGAAGCAATTAAACAAGGGGCTATAGCTTTGTTTGGAGAAAAATATGGTGAAGAGGTCAGAGTAGTTACCTTAGGAGAAAATAATAATCAACCTTATTCAATTGAGCTATGTGGCGGCACGCACGTAACAAATGTAAAAGATATAGAAAAATTTCATATTATAAGTGAGGAGTCTGTCTCATCAGGAGTAAGGAGAATAGAGGCTTGCACTGGTAATAAGGTTGATGAATATATTAGTAATAAACTAAAAGAGGATCAACTAATTGAAAAAAAACTTGATGATAAAATCACTAATTTAATCTCACAAATAAACAAATTGAATGGAAAAATAAGTTTTAGCGAAGATAATAAAAACCTTTATATAAAGAAATTAGAAAATTATTTAGATAATTTAAAAAATAAATCAATACTTTCAAATCAAGAGAATAATAAAATAGAAGAATCAGATATAAATGGAATTACTTTCGTGTCTCAATTAATAGAAAACCTTCCTCCAAAAGAACTCAGATCAATTTTTGATAAGTTTAAATTAGAAAAATCTAAATCTATTTTGGTTTGCATTACTACAAATGAGGATAAGGTATCTATCATAGTTGGGTTAACTAATGATTTAATAGACACTTATGATGCCAGAGTATTAATAAAAAGCACTTTTGATTTACTCGGTTCAAAAGGTGGTGGGGGTAGAATTGATTTTGCCCAAGCTGGTGGCAACAAAAAAGATCAACTAAATCAAGCCTTTTTAAGTATTAAAAATCAGATTTAATTTAATTTAACTTGTAGATTTTTATCAAGACAATTTAAAAAATCTTCAGTGTTCATCCAAGGAGAATTTTTGTCTACAAGTATTGCTAAGTCCTTAGTCATTTGACCAGACTCCACAGTTTCAATACAGGTTTCTTCAAGTGCCTTAGAAAACTTAATAAGTTCATCGTTGCTATCAAACTCACCTCTAAATTTTAAACCTTTTGTCCAAGCAAATATTGATGCTATAGGATTTGTTGAAGTTTTTTCTCCCTTTTGATGTAGCCTGTAATGTCTAGTTACCGTTCCATGAGCAGCCTCAGCTTCAATTGTTTTGCCATCGGGTGTCATTAAAACACTAGACATCATTCCTAAAGAACCAAACCCCTGTGCAACTGCATCTGACTGAACGTCTCCGTCATAATTCTTACATGCCCAAATAAATTTCCCTGACCATTTCATTGAAGACGCAACCAAATCATCAATAAGACGGTGTTCGTAGACTATTTGGTTATTTTCAAAATCAGTTTTAAATTCTTCCTGAAAAATTTCATTAAATATCTCTTTAAATCTTCCATCATATTTTTTTAAAATAGTGTCTTTTGTTGAGAGATACACTGGCCATCTTAATTTCAATCCATAATTAAAACAAGCTCTTGCAAAACCTCTAATTGATTCATCTACATTATACATAGAGAGGGCAACACCCTGATTTTGAAATTGAAAAACTTCCTTTTCCTCTATTTTTCCATCTTCATCAACATATTTCATAAAGAGTTTCCCTGGTTTGTCGATCTTCATTTCTGTAGCTTTATATTGATCACCAAACGCATGCCTACCAACAACAATAGGGGCATCCCATGTTCTTACAATTCTTGGAATATTTTTACATATAATTGGTTGTCTAAAAACAGTTCCATCTAAAATATTTCTTATAGTTCCATTTGGAGAACGCCACATTTTTTTTAGATTAAATTCCGATACTCTATTATCGTCAGGAGTGATCGTTGCACATTTTATACCAACTCCAAATTTTTTAATTTCTTTTGCAGCCTCAACTGTGATTTCATCATTTGTTTTATCCCTATTTTGTATAGATAAGTCGTAATATTTTAGGTCTATATCAAGATATGGAAGTATTAGCTTTTGCTTAATAAAATCCCATATAATCCTTGTCATTTCATCACCATCTAATTCAACCACAGGATTTTTTACTAAAATTTTTGCCATTTATAATGAGATATTGACTGTATAGCAGATTAAATTAATAAAAAAAATCTATTTTATTGATCAAATAATACATTTCAGATATTAATTCCATCTTATGTACTTCAGGTTCCATAAAGAAATTTCAGCTGTGCTGATAATACTATTTTTATTAGATATTTTTTTTTATTTTATATATAAACCTTTTTTTTTAATTTTTTTAGTATTACTAATTTTTACATTCTATTTTTTTAGAGATCCTGAAAGAGTCGTTCCATTAGGTGATGATATTTTAGTAAGCCCAGCAGATGGATTAATTACAAACATTAGTGAGTATAAAGAGGGAAAAAAAAGTTATACCAAAGTTTCAATTTTTTTGAGCGTATTTAATGTACATATCCAAAGATTGCCAGTTTCAGGTCAAATTACAAAAATTGATTATATTGAGGGTAAATTCATTAATGCAACTTTAGACAAAGCGAGTGAAGATAATGAAAGATTAAGATTAACTCTTAAGTCTGGATCTAACGTTATATACATAACACAAATAGCTGGTTTGATTGCTAGAAGAATAATTTGTTATCTCAAAACTAATGAGAAAGTAAACCAAGGTGATAGATATGGAATTATCAAGTTTGGAAGCAGAGTAGATATAGAATTTCCCAACTCCTATAATTTAATGGTAAGCATTGGTCAGCAATGTATAGGTGGTGAAACTATCATTGCTAGAGATTTTAAAAATAACAAAAATATACAATCTAGAGAATATAAAAAGATTTAGATATTTAGATGACCGAACATCCGCTCACTAAATTTATACCTAATTTAATTACATTAATGTCACTTATTGCAGGTATTTCCTCTATAAAGCTCTCTATTCAAAGTAATTTTAAAATTGCTGTGCTTATGATAATGCTAGCAGCCTTTTTCGATTTCTTTGATGGATGGATGGCCAGAAAATTAAAAAAATCATCGCAATTTGGAGCTGAATTAGACTCTTTATCAGATTTTATTAGTTTTGGATTAGCCCCGTCTTTACTTATAAATTTAAGTTTTACTAATGAACTAGGTAGAATTGGATGGGTTATTAGTCTTTTTTATATTATTTGTGCAGCTCTTAGACTTGCTCGTTTCAATATCGAAAATATGAGAGAGCAAAGCAAAGTATTTTATGGCATACCCTCTCCAGCTGCCGCAGGTATTATAATGATTCCGTTATATTTAAATTTTATTGAACAAATACAATTTACAATCAATTATTCTATTTTAAGTGCCTTTTTAACTACATTTGCGGGTGTTATGATGATTAGTAGGGTTCCTACCCCCTCTGTGAAAAATCTAAAAGTAAAAACTTTATATTTTAGACTTATGATTATTTTTACAGTTGTTATTTTAATATTTTTAATAAGTTATTTTTGGCAAACAACTCTTTTAGTTGCTCTTGTTTATTTATTATTCTCCTTAGCGAGTTTGTTTGCTTACTTTTTTAAATTTTTTAGAAGAGTTAGTTAAGTATTTTGATTTAAGCATCAAAGCTGATGGTGTAACAAGTAAAGTCAATAGTGTAGAAAAAAGTAATCCAAAAACTATTGCCCTTGATAAATCTACCCACCACTGAGTGTCAGGGGAGTTGTAGCTATATTCAAAGTTTACAAAATCAATATTTAATTTTAAAGCCATGGGAAGCAATCCAAGTACTGTAGTGGTTGTCGTTAATAAAACTGGTCTCAATCTTTGCGCTCCAGTCATTAAAATGGCGTCTTTAGCATCATTTGTCTTTTTAATTAATCTATCAAAGGTATCAATTAAGACTATATTGTTATTTACAACTATACCTGCTAAAGAGATGACACCTATACCACTCATGACAATTCCAAACGGTTGTTTTGTAATTAAAAGCCCTAAAACAACACCCACTGTTGACATAATTACAGCAAATAGAATTAATAAGGTACTACTAAAACTATTAAATTGGGTCAAAAGAATTAAACCCATTAAAAAAACAGCTATCAAAAAAGCTTTTTGTAGAAAAGCTTTAGACTTCTGCTGACTTTCATCTTCACCCTTAAATTCTATTTTTACTCTAGGGTCAATATTTGCTGAATTAAATTCAGGAATATCTAAACCAAAGTTATTTGGAATATTGAATTTTTCAATTCCAAGCCAATGTTTTATAAGTCTGACATAAGCATCAGTTTGATAAAATCTAGTTACATCTGATTTAATTGTTTCAATTCTATTCTGTTCTACTCTAGTCAAATTTCCTGTCTCTTGATTGGTTTCAATTTTAGTAAAATTTGAAATTGGTACATAGCCTGAAGATGTTGGTATCTTAATATTATCTAATTGATCGATTGTTCTCTGTTCTTTTGGCAATCGAAGGTAAATGGGAATAGATTCATCACTATCATCAGGTCTAAATTCACTCAATTTTAGCCCACTTGTAAGAAGTTTAATGGTGTTACCTATTATTGAAATACTAGCTCCATATTTTGCAGCCTCTTCTCTATCAACATAAAGCTCATATTCAATACTTGGAGAGGGTAGAGATGTTTCTAAATCCTTTAAACCAGATATGCTTGATAAATATTTTTCAATTCTCTTAAGTTCTTGAACTGTGATTTTAGGATCAGAAGAAGTTAAATTGATTTCAATGGGCTTCCCTCTTGGAGGGCCTGCTCTTAAAGTTCTTGTTTCAACTTTAATCCCAGGAATAGATGAAGTTTCTTGTCTTATTTCAGATATTATTGTTTCTGCTTTTCTTCTTTTATCCCAATCTTTGAATTCTATATCTATAAACCCTATAATATCAGGTGAGCTTTCTTGTCTATTTTCTACATTCCCAGATGTTGTATAGACAGACTCAAATTCATTATTCTTTTTTTGTAAGTTTAATACCTGTGACTCTACTTTTGCAACTAGTCTATCTTTTTCTAAAATTGAGAGATTGCCTGTAGCATAAATAATTACTTTGGTATTCTCTGCTTCAACTGAAGGAAAAAAAGTAACTCCCTTACCAAACTTTCCATATGCACCATAGATACCAACTAACAGTATGAAAGATAGAACAACTATTTTTATAGGATTATTTATACAGAGCCTCAAAATAAAAAGGTAAATCTTAGTAAAAAAACCTACTTTTTCTAAATCAATTAAGTCTTCGTCATCATCAGCATTTATTCTAGGGATAATCATTTTCTGAAAAAAACCTTTATTTTTAATATACCTAAAAACAAAAAACAAAATGATGCCAATTGAAATTGTTGTTATGGCTTTTGCACCCATATTTATGTAGCTATCAAATTCTAGTTGAGATAAAAAATTAAATGCAACAAAATTTATAATGCCAAATAAAATTAAAGGTATAATAAAGAAGAAAAAAAGATTTTTAATTTTATAGGCCTGAGTTCCTATTATAGGAATAACTATTAATGCCATAGCTAAACTAGAACCTAAAACAGATATTACTGTTATAGGTATATACTTCATAAATCCACCAGTTGTACCTGGCCAAAATAAAAGAGGAATAAATGCTGCTATAGTAGTAAAAGTTGAAGCCATGATAGGAAGGGACATTCTTGATGCAGCCTTTATATATGACTCTGCTAGCCCCATACCCTCTTGTATTTTTCTTTGGGCATATTCAACTACAACCACAGCCCCATCAACAAGTAGCCCAACTGAGAGAATTAACCCAAACAAAACAACCATATTAATTGTAAAGCCAAGTGAATAGAGGATTAAAATAGATGATAAAAAAGAACCCGGCACGGCCAAACCTACAAGTAAACTTGACCTTATACCAAGAAAGATAACAACCACGCTCATAACAAGTATTATTGAAAAAATTACATTATTTTGGAGATCTCCTAACATACTTTTAATATTTACAGACTCATCACCAGAAAAAGTTATGTTGACCTTTGAAGGAAGAATTTTTTGCTCTTCCTTTACCAACTGTTTTATTTGATCAACAGTCTCTACAATGTTTGCTCCAATTCTTTTAGATATTTCTAAAGTGAAAGCAGACTTATTATTTAATCGGGCAAATTTTTCTGGATCTTTAAAAGTTCTTTTAAGTTGGGCAATATCTTTAAATTTGATTGTTTTTTTATCATTTACTTTTATTGGTGTATTAAAAACATCATTCAGGCTCTCATATAAACCAGGAATTTTAATTACAAATCTTCCATCTCCTGTATCAAGATTTCCAGCAGAAACTATTTGGTTATTAGATCTTACAAAATTTAATATTTCATTTAAATTTAAACCATAAGCTTCGATTTTGTTCTGATCAATGACAATGTCTAGTTGCTCTTCTCTTTCACCACCAATATTTACTTCTAAAACATTTGGTAAAGATTGTATTTTGTCTTTAAGGTCATTTGATATCTTTTTTAGTAAAAATTCAGATATGTCACCACTTATAGATACAACTAAAATAGGAAATAAACTTATATTGACCTCACTTACCTTGGGCTCATCTGCATCATCTGGTAAATCTGACTTTGCTCTGTCAACTTGTTCTCTAGTATCTAAAAGAGCTTGATCAGGATCAAACCCAGCATCAAACTCTAATAAAACATTTCCACCACCTTGATAAGAAGTGCTAGTCATTTCTTTTTTTCCTTCGATATTTGAAACTTCATCTTCAACAGGTTTTATTAAAAGTTTTTCAGAGTCTTCTGGCGATATTCCTGTTAAACCAAGAGATACGTATATATAAGGCAAACTTACATCAGGCGATGACTCTTTAGGAATATTATTAAATACAAGCGATCCACTAACAATAACAAATATGAAAATGGAAATTGTAGTTCTATAGTATTGACTTGCTAAGTTAACCAAGCTCATGATTAATTATAATTAACTTTTTCTCCTGCAGACACGTATTGCTGACCAACAATTATAATTTTTTCTTTTTGACTTAAGCCAGACACCAACATGTAATCAGAGGTATCTTCTATAACGTTAATTTTTTTAAATTGTACAGTATTATCAGATCCTATGACTTTTACACCTAACTCTCCTGAGTCTCCCAAAGCTAGAATTGAGGGAGAAATTTTATGCGCAAGAACATTTCCTTTAACTATAGAAATTATTGATGATAATCCATCTTTATATCTAAGATCTTTATTTTCAACTTTGACAACAATTTCAAAAGTTTTAGTCTCCGGATCCGAAATAGGAGAGATATAGTCAATTGTGCCATTAACTTTTTCATCAAGTATTGTCACCTCAACTTTATTTTCTAAGGATATATCTAGAATTTCATTTTCGTTAATATAACCAAATATTTTTAATGAGCTTAAATCAATAATTTCATAGACCTTTTCGCCAGGCATCACAAGCTCTCCAGCAATCTTATGACCGTCTAAAAGTATTCCGTTAAAAGGTGCAAAAAGAGCATATTTATCAAATTCACTTTGAGACAATAAGTTTAATTTATATAAATCAGCGTTCGTTTTGTAATCATCTAACTCAACTATATGCTGACCTTTTTTTATTTTAGATCCTGCTTTGACCAACACTTTTTCTATTGTAGTCATCACCTCACTCTTAACTTCAATTTTCCTTAAAGCTTCAGTAGTTGAGCTAAAAACAATACTATCTTTTATCGTTTGCGCAGAGGAGTCTATAACTTCAACAGAAAATAATTTTTCATCTGTTTCTTCTTTGCTTCCCCATTCTGATGAGTTACATAAAGAGTTTATAAGTGTTATGATTGATACAATAATTATTTTTTTTATGGTGGATAACATGGATGAGTTTAAACCTACTAGAATATATGTAATCGAATACATATCAGATTATAAGTAAAATTAAATGAAACAGTGGTATAAAACTAGAAAAAAAGACCCTTTTTACATAAAAGCAAAGAAAAATGACATTATTTCTAGAGCTTATTACAAATTAGAAGAAATAGATATAAAACACAATTTATTCAAAAACGATAAAAAAATATTAGATGTTGGATGTTCACCAGGTGGCTGGACACAATATATTTTGAATAAAAACACAAAAAACAAAATAGTAGGTATTGATATACTACCAACTGTTAAACAGATAGAGGGCAAATTCAAATTTTATATGATGGACTTAAATCAGTATCAATTAATTGATGAATTATTTACATTAAATAAATACACTTTTGACTCGATAATTTCAGATATCGCACCAAACACAAGTGGAAACCAATTTTTAGATCAAACCAATAGTTATGATTTGAGTATGCTTTCAGCAAAATTTATTGAAAAATATTTAAAC
>CACBZW010000025.1 GCA_902543855.1 uncultured Alphaproteobacteria bacterium
TATAAATAAAAATTCAAATTTATTAATATTTGGCTTTCTAATAGCATTCGCATCAGGATTTGGACAAACATTTTTTATCTCTCTTTTTAGTGAAGATTTTAGAGAAACATTTAACTTAAGTAATACTCAATTTGGCAGTCTGTATTCAATAGCTACAATTTTAAGTGCGTTAACTATTATATGGGCTGGCAAACTTATAGATACGGTCTCTCTTAAAAAATATACTTTAGCAATTGTATTAGGTCTTTCGATAACGTGTTTTTTTGCAAGTATTGTGTTTAATGTAATTCTTCTTTTTTTTGTAATTTATTTTTTAAGACTTTTTGGACAAGGACTTATGGGACACACTTCAAGAACAACAATGGCAAGATACTTTAAAGCTAATAGAGGAAAGGCATTAGCTATATCTGGATTTGGTTTTTCTTTTGGTGAGATGATCTATCCATTTGTAATAGTAATTTTAATATTAACTTTCGGCTGGAGAATTACCTGGTTTAGTTCATCTGTATTTATAATATTATTTTTCGGAGTATTTTTATACTACCTATTAAATAAAAATAATTTTAAAAGTGAAACTGGGTTTGAGAATGAAGATATACAAAATTCATTTTCATGGAGAAGAAGAGATGTCTTAACAGATCTTAAATTTTATCTTTATTTACCTCTTACATTATTTATGTCATTTACAGTAACTGGTTTTTTATTTCATCAAGTTTTTATTGGGCAATTAAATAATTGGACAATGTTAGATATTGCACAAAGTTTTATTTTTTATGCAATTTGTGGAATTAGTGGTTCATTAGTTTCTGGTTTGTTAGTCGATAAATTTTCTGGTAGGAGTGTAATCACATTTCACTTAATTCCCATGGCTTTAATATTTATTGTGATGTTATTTTCAAATCATATATTTGTATTATATCTTTACATGGCAGGTCTTGGATTATCAAATGGCTTTACTGAGAATATGTCTAATTCTTTGTGGGCAGAAATGTATGGAGTAAAAAACCTAGGTGCAATAAGGGCCCTTTTAACATTTTTTGGTGTTTTGGCCTCAGCAGCCTCCCCTTTTTTATATGGATTGATATTGGATGAGACAAATTCGATTAACACATTGATCTATATGAGCCTTGCCTTAATAATTATTTTTTCTTCTTTGAGCTTTATAGGTAATAAAATTAAATAAAATAACCTTTTTTAAAAGCCTCAATAGCTATCAAAGCACATCCTTTAGCATCTGATAATGCATCGTGATGATTTAATGGAATTCTTAAATTTTTACATACTGTATTTAGTTTATTGTTTTCAAATTCCCAATATTTTCTTGCGATTGCAACAGTATCTTTAAATTCTTGTTTAGGTAGGTCGATATTATAAAAATAACAACATGAGTGCAGGACAGATCGATCAAAAGGAGCATTATGTGCAAAAAAGTAATCAACAGCAGATAATTCATTCTTAATTTGGCGCCACACTTTATCAAATGTTTTAGCTTTCTTTAACATATCCCATGTTAAACCATGAATATCTGTAAAATGAACTTCAGGTTTAGGTGGTCTTATTAAATGGGAGACTTTTTTTATAATTTTAGTTTTATTAAATATTACATATCCAATAGCACATGCTGATGTTCTCTCACTTGTGGCTGTTTCAAAATCTATGGCTGCAAATAATTGCATTAAAATAATTGATCAATTTGATTTTGATATTTTTTTTGTACTTCATGTCTCCTAACTTTCATTGTGGGAGTCATTAGGTTATTTTCAATACTAAAAGGCTCATCAATAAAGATAAACTTTTTTATTTTTTCTGGTTGAGTTAAGTCTTTATTTACTTCATCAATATATCTTTGAATATCTTCATCACTAGATTTAGTCTCTGAGTTTAATACTAATAATGCTGCAATATAATTCTTTTGTTCACCAAAGACACAGGCTTGTTCTATCTCAGGAGATAAAGTTAATAGATTTTCAATCTTAGATGGTGCAATATTATCACCTCCTAGAGAAACTATTATATCCTTTTTACGATCTGTAATTTTAAGATAATTGTCCTCATCAAATTCACCAATATCCCCCGTATGGAGCCAACCATCTTTTATTGTTTGCTCAGTAGCTTCTTTATTATTCCAATAGCCCAGCATAAGGTTCTCCCCTTTAACTAATATTTCACCATCTTCTGCTAATTTAACTTCAACACCAGGAAATATAGGACCAACTGTATCAACTTTTACTTTATTTAATAAATTGCAGCTTACAACTGGTGAGGTTTCTGTTAAGCCATAACCTTGTAAAGTCTTTAAACCAAGGGCATTAAGCGCCTCCCCTACTTGACTATCAAGAGGTCCTCCACCTGATATAAAAGCCTCTAATCTGCCACCAAAATTATTTTTTACTTTTTTTCTGACTAATGCATCTAATATTAGGTTAATTATATTTTCACTAAAACTTAATTTAATATTTTTAAATTTTTTTGTTCCTAGCTGGATAGTCTTATTAAATAAATTTTGTTTAAAATTAGACTGATTTTTCAGATTAATCTTCATTTTTGCATGGAGATTATTATAAAATCTTGGAACAGCAGTCATTATATGAGGTTGTGCAATTTTTACTGTAGGCAGAAGTGTTTCAATACTTTTATTATAAAATACTTTTGCTTCTAAAATAATCTGAACAAATTGAACTGCATGTTCATATGAATGAGATAAAGGTAACCAAGTAAGAAAGGTTAAATCTGGACTCTTTATAGTTTTAAGAAGTTCATACGCTCCTTCACAATTACTTAATATGCCCCCATGACTTAAAATAACACCTTTCGGTAATCCTTGTGTGCCTGACGTGTAAATTATGCAAGCTGGATCTTTGCGCTTAATTTCTTTAATTTTTTCTCTATTATTATCATTATTGTCATCTGTTAAGTCATTTAAAAATACTAAATTTGAAATTGAATTATTTTCAAAATAATCAAAACATAAGATAAATTTGAAATTATATTTAACTTTTTCGCTGGCAGTTAAAATAGTCTGAAGTAAATTTTTATTTGAAACTATTAAACCAACAGGCTGAGAGTCATTTAAAATATGCTCAAAATCTCTTGAAGTATAAGTTGTATAGTTGGGGACACAAATAAGTTTATTAGACATTATAGCGATATCAGAGGCCATCCATTCAGGTCTATTTTCTGAAACCAATAGAACTCTCTCTAATTCACCTAAATATTTGTTTGCTAAAAAATTGTGTATTTTCGTTGTTAGATTTTTTGTCTCTAACCAACTCATTGAGATAATTTGATTATTTGAGTCGAGTTTTAGTAAGTGTTGATTATTTTCGTTCTTATCTGCTTGAAAATAAAATAGTTCTGGGAGATTATTAAATTTATTCATCATTAATTATAGTTTCATAAAACTCATCCATCTTATTCATTAAATTTTCATCATAAGTTACTAAATGTTCATTCTCATCAACAAAATAACTACTTTTAGGTGAATTAGCTAATTTGTACATTTTTTTACCCATTCTAAATGGAACAATATCATCCCCTGTGGCGTGCATAATAAATATAGGGGAAGTAACATTTTTAATCTTTTTGTCACTTAAATACTTATCTTTAAGCATGATTGAAACAGGAAGGTATGGATAATGAAATTTAGCAGCATCAATCATTGAAGTAAATGGCGCCTCCAGAATTAGACCCTTAAAATTATTATTCTGAGCTATTTCTATACTAACAGCAGTTCCTAAAGATTCTCCATAAATAATGATGTCCTTTTTAGAAATATTTTTTTCTTCAAGCCATTTTATAGCACTTCTAGCGTCATCATATAAACCATCCTCAGTAGGTTCACCATCATTACCACTATATGATCTCCAAGAAATAAGTAAAATATTTTGGTCATATTTTGATAACTTGTTAATTTTATAAAATCTATTTTCAATAGGACCAGCATTACCGTGAAACATTAGTAATGTAGTTTTAGTATCAGATGGATGTTTATAAAAAATTGATCTTAATTTTATATTTGAGCTATTTTCAATAAATACTTGTTCCGCGGGAATGATTAGTAATTCATCATCATAATTATCAATTTGAGGGACATAAAGAAGAGATCTTTGTTTTGTATAAACATAAAAGATAATTAAAAGGTATATAAATAGTAATATTAAGATAATCTTGATCGTTAATGAGAAATTCATTTAATTCTGTAAATAAACTTATCAAAATATCCTTGGGCAGATTGAGGAAATTTTTTTAATTTAGAAAAATTAATTTTTGATTTTTTATATTTGTAAAAAATATGGCCGATAGAAGGTATAGTTTTATTTAAGGTACCTGTTGATATTGAGATATAATCATCTGAAGATTTTTTTTGAAAAAATAATGAACTTCCACAAATTGAACAAAAACCTCTTTTATAATGTTTACTAGAAACAAACCATTTTAAAGTTTTTTTACTTTTTAAATTTAGATTTTCTTTTTTTACTTTTGTATAAGAACTAAATTCAGCATTTGAAGCCTGGCACATCTGGCAATGGCAAAAAACTGAGTATCTACATTCATTTTTAATCTCAAAGTTAATTTTCTTGCAAAGACACGAGCCTTTAATTTTTTTCATTTATTCATCATTTTGTGCTTTGCTAGAGATATTCCGTTTTTTATTTTAAAATCATATGACTCCTCAAATGATGATAATTGCCAACCAGAAAGTCTATTTTTTAACTCGGAAATATTATTTATTTTCCATTCATTTGTCGTATTTTCGTCTTTCCATATCGCTTTTTCTTCAGAAGTTCTAGCACAGCCATAACAATATCCGGTAGATGGATCTGTTTTGCATATTGATATACAAGGTGAAATAATTTTTTCCATCGGAATATTATATCCAAATAAACCCTAATATCATTGAAAATTATTTTTAAAATTGATTTAAAAAATGCTAATTGAAAAATTAAAAAATTATTGTAGTTTGATGCAACGTTCCGCAGTAGCTCAGCGGTAGAGCATTCGGCTGTTAACCGACAGGTCGTAGGTTCGAATCCTACCTGCGGAGCCAGTTTCTTATGAACTCCAAACATATCTTATCTACTTTATGTCTCATAGTAGCATCAATAATTTGGGGTACTGCATTTGTGGCTCAAACTACAGGAATGGAATTTATTGGTCCACTAACTTTTACAAATATGCGTTTTTTAATTGGTGGAATAATAGTTTTACCTTTTGCTTTTTATGAAATAAATAAAATTAAAAATCTTAAAAATAAAAAAAAATTTATATTCGTAGTTCTTTTAACTGGTTTAAGTTTATTATTAGGAACTTACCTTCAACAATACGCTTTACAGTATACTAAAGTAGGAAATGCAGCTTTCTTAACTATATTATATGTTCCATTTGTTCCTATAATATCGAGGTTATTTTTAAAAAAGAAAATACACTGGAGTATTTGGCTATCCGTATCAATATGTCTCGTAGGGTCTTATTACTTAACTCTTGAAAATAGTTTTGAAGCACAATTTGCTGATATAATTGTAATTGTATGTGCTTTATTTTTTGCAATACATTGCATTTTAATTGATGAATACTTTGAGATTATAAATGCACCATTTACCTTAGCATCATCTCAATTTCTGTTATGTTTTTTTTATAGTTTGCCATTTATATTCATTTTTGAAAATCCTACTATTGACGGTATATCAAAAGAAATCTTTGAGCTTTTATATGTAGGTGTAATGTCAAGTGGGATTGCTTATACTCTACAAGTTTTTGGTCAAAGGTATGTAAAACCCTCTACAGCAGCAATTACATTTTCTCTTGAAGGTGTATTTGGATCGTTAGCAGCTTGGGTTATTCTTTCTCAATTTTTGACGAATGTTCAGATTTTTGGTTGTTTTTTAATACTTATTGGTGTGCTCGTAGCACAACTTTTACCCTTAATTAACAAAGAAGCAGCCTTAAATAGGTTTTATAGTTAATAAATAATTCTACTTTTTATCTAACAAATACAATAAAATTCTCCATTATGAGTGAGGATAGTAAATTTTTTTTAAAAGACAGTGATGTGCCAAAACAGTGGTACAACCTGGGAGCGGATTTAAAAGAGCCTATGAGCCCACCCTTAAATCCAGGAACAAAACAGCCAATAGGTCCAGATGACTTAGCACCTTTATTTCCAATGGAATTAATAATGCAAGAAGTTACCCAAGAGAGGTATATAGATATACCGGGACCAGTTTTAGAGGCTTACAGTCGTTGGAGATCTACGCCACTAGTAAGGGCTAGAGCTTTAGAGAAAGCATTAGATACACCAGCTAGAATTTATTACAAATACGAAGGAGCAAGCCCTTCAGGTAGCCACAAACCGAATACTGCATTAGCTCAGGCCTTTTATAATAAAGAGGCAGGTGTAAAAAAAATAGCAACCGAGACCGGTGCAGGACAATGGGGAACAGCATTAAGTTATGCTGGGGCAGTATTTGGAATAGAGATAAAAGTATTCATGGTAAGAGTAAGCTATGATCAAAAACCTTATAGAAGGGCCATAATTGAAAGCTACGGAGGTAGTGTTGTAGCTAGCCCATCAAATGAAACAAATTCAGGTAGAGCCATACTTGAAAAGGATCCAAATAGTTCAGGCTCGCTTGGTATAGCAATCTCTGAAGCAGCAGAAGTTGCAGCGACAAATGATGATACAAAATATGCATTAGGTAGTGTTCTTAACCATGTCTTAATGCATCAATCTATTATTGGGCAAGAGGCACTTCTACAAATGGAAATGGCAAATGATTATCCTGATATTGTTATAGGATGCACTGGTGGAGGAAGTAATTTCTCAGGTTTATGTAATCCTTTTTTAGGAAAAAAATTTAGAGGAGAACAGGATGTTCATGCTATTGCAGTTGAGCCATCTTCTTGTCCATCTTTAACAAAAGGTAAGTATTCCTATGACTTTGGTGATACTTTAAAATCTGCACCATTGTTGAAGATGCATACATTAGGCTCTGATTTTATGCCATCACCTACTCATGTAGGTGGCCTTAGATATCATGGAATGTCTCCAATGCTTTCTCACTTGGTTCATAATGGTCATATGGAACCTCGAGCTTATGGTCAAAAAGAGTGCTTAGAAGCCGGTATACAATTTGCGAGAACTGAGGGCATCATGCCTGCACCTGAGGCCACTCACGCCATTAAAGGTGCTGTTGATGAAGCTCTTAAGTGTAAAGCTGAGGGTAAATCAAAAGCTATTTTGTTCAATCTTTGTGGGCATGGTCATTTTGATATGCAAGCATATATGGATTATTTTTCAGGTAATCTTGCTGAAGATAAATTTGATACTGAAGCTTTTGAAGAGTCTATGGCATCAATACCTGCTGTAAATTAATTTACATTAGGTAAATCATCAAAATTTGATGTGTATGCGGGACTTAAGTTTTGTCGTCTAGTTATATAAAACTTTTCGTAGTTTTCTTTGGCAACACAAATAGTCCCGCTCCCGTATCTGTCATTTAGATTATCAAATACCTTGTTCACCCTAATTTTTTTTAAAATACTCTCTTCTGACTGATGGAAGAATAAATCTCTATTGTATTCTCCCTCTGGAGTTAAATCTGAGAGTAAAACGCCTGCCTTTTTATATTTAATTTCTGGCCGATAAATAGATTTTAATGCCTTTACTGCAAATTTAATCGTCTCAAATAAGTCATTTGAGGGTGATATAAAATCATAAGTCCGAGCTGCATTGTATTGTTTATTATTGTTGTTAAATTTATTTGAACGAATAAATGTAGTAATTTTTTTTGCCTGTAAACCATCAGATCTAATCTTTTCTGAGGCTCTAGTAGCATAAGATATTATTCTTTTCTCTAAATCCTGAAAACTGGTTACATAATTTTCAAAAGATCTTGATACTCGACATTGTTTTTTTGTTTCAGATTTCTCTACTATTGGTATGCATATTTCACCGTGAAGTTCTCTATAGGTTCTCTCTCCCACTACTCCTAGGTGTTGCCTAACCCACCTTGGGTCTGTTTTGTATAGATCGTATGCAGTGTAGATACTATTTTTTTGAAGAAA
>CACBZW010000026.1 GCA_902543855.1 uncultured Alphaproteobacteria bacterium
TGTAATTGTTGATATTTTGACATATCTTTCGTTTTCTGATCGCGGGGTAGAGCAGCTTGGTAGCTCGTCAGGCTCATAACCTGAAGGTCGTAGGTTCAAATCCTACCCCCGCAACCAACTTCCTAAAAAACGCTTCTTTTCAATGGTTTTTTTTTATTTTTTTTAATGAAATGCATTTGACAATGCCTACATAAAGTGTAGATATATTCTACTTTTTATTCGATTCACTAGGCCATTTATTGCGCATTAGTGATTCTTGCTCTTTATTTTTTGTAAATATGAAATGAATAGACGGTGGGTTTATAACGTCAAATTTCGATCAAGCTTTCATTTGAGAAAAATGACAGCTCGTTATTTTGGCGTCTAACCTACGTCAATTTAAAACTTTGTTTTTTATGAGTAGGTAATTCAACTTAAGAGTTTGATTATGGCTCAGAACGAACGCTTGCTGCATGCTTTATACATGCAAGTCGAACGGAGGCCCTAGCTTGCTAGGTGTCCTTAGTGGCGCACGGGTGAGTAACACGTGGGAACATACCTTATAGTACGGAATAACTGCGGGAAACTGTAGCTAATACCGTATACTCCAGTAATGGGAAAGATTTATCGCTATAAGATTGGCCCGCGCAAGATTAGTTTGTTGGTGAGGTAAAAGCTCACCAAGGCTTCGATCTTTAGCTGGTTTGAGAGGACGATCAGCCACACTGGGACTGAGACACGGCCCAGACTCCTACGGGAGGCAGCAGTAGGGAATATTGGACAATGGGGGCAACCCTGATCCAGCAATGCAGCGTGAGTGACGAAGGCCTTAGGGTTGTAAAACTCTTTCATCGGTGAGGATAATGACAGTAGCCGAAGAAGAAGGACCGGCTAATTCCGTGCCAGCAGCCGCGGTAATACGGAAGGTCCTAGCGTTGTTCGGAATTACTGGGCGTAAAGCGCATGTAGGCGGAACAGAAAGTTAGAAGTGAAATCCCTGGGCTCAACCTAGGAATTGCTTTTAAAACTTCTGTTCTGGAATTCAGGAGAGGAAAATGGAATTTCCAGTGTAGAGGTGAAATTCGTAGATATTGGAAGGAACACCAGTGGCGAAGGCGATTTTCTGGACTGATATTGACGCTGAGATGCGAAGGCATGGGTAGCAAACGGGATTAGATACCCCGGTAGTCCATGCAGTAAACGATGGGTGCTAGTCGTCGGACTTTTGTTCGGTGTCGTAGCTAACGCGTTAAGCACCCCGCCTGGGGAGTACGGTCGCAAGATTAAAACTCAAATAAATTGACGGGGACCCGCACAAGCAGTGGAGCATGTGGTTTAATTCGACGCAACGCGAAGAACCTTACCAGCGTTTGACATGGAAAGTGCCGGTTACAGAATGGTAACCTTCAGTTCGGCTGGCTTTCGCACAGGTGCTGCATGGCTGTCGTCAGCTCGTGTCGTGAGATGTTGGGTTAAGTCCCGCAACGAGCGCAACCCTTATCGTTAGTTACTAACAGTTCGGCTGAGGACTCTAGCGAAACTGCCGGTGATAAGCCGGAGGAAGGTGGGGATGACGTCAAGTCCTCATGGCCCTTACACGCTGGGCTACACACGTGCTACAATGGTAATTACAACGGGACGCAATACCGCGAGGTGGAGCTAATCCCCAAAAGTTATCTCAGTTCGGATTGCACTCTGCAACTCGAGTGCATGAAGTTGGAATTGCTAGTAATCGCGGATCAGCATGCCGCGGTGAATACGTTCCCGGGTCTTGTACACACCGCCCGTCACACCATGAGAGTTGGTTTTATCTTAAGTCAGTGCGCTAACCTTCGGGAGGCAGCTGCCCACGGTACGGCCAGCGATTGGGGTGAAGTCGTAACAAGGTAGCCGTAGGGGAACCTGCGGCTGGATCACCTCCTTTCTAAAGGAAAAAAAACTTTGAACTAAGTGTACGTTCGAAGTAACCACCGTCTATTTGTTTTGCTTTTTTCAACATGTGTTGATAAAGAGCATTGATTGGGCGTGTAGCTCAGTTGGTTAGAGCGCGCGCTTGATAAGCGTGAGGTCGGAGGTTCAAGTCCTCCCTCGCCCACCAACAATGTTGGGGGATTAGCTCAGCTGGGAGAGCGCCTGATTTGCATTCAGGAGGTCAGCGGTTCGATCCCGCTATCCTCCACCAACTTTTTATAATCGTAAATATGTAAGCTGATAACACAGACGAATGACTTGCACGAGTTATTCGTCAATTAAACAACTAATATAACAACAAATAACTACAAAAAGTTATTAACTACAAACTTTTCACTGTGTGTTAATAATTCAAGCGCGTAAGAGCATTTGGTGGATGCCTTGGCATAAAGAGGCGATGAAGGACGTGACAGACTGCGATAAGCTCGGACTTGCTGTCAATAAGCTTAATCCGAGATCTCCGAATGGGGAAACCCAATAACTTATAAGTGAATTCATAGCTTATAAGGGCGAACCTAGGGAACTGAAACATCTAAGTACCTAGAGGAAAAGATATTCCGTTAGTAGTGGCGAGCGAAAGCGGATCAGGCCAGTGCTACTTTTTACTAAACCAGAACTGTATGGAAAGGCAGGCCATAGTGAGTGATAGCCTCGTATGGGTAGATAGTAAAAAATAGACATGAGTAGGGCGGGACACGTGAAATCCTGTCTGAATATAGGAAGACCACTTCCTAAGCCTAAATACTACTTTATGACCGATAGTGAACCAGTACCGTGAGGGAAAGGCGAAAAGAACCCCTAGCAGGGGAGTGAAATAGACCCTGAAACCGGATGCTTACAAGCAGTTGGAGCCTCTTTATGAGGTGACAGCGTACCTTTTGTATAATGGGTCAGCGACTTAATCTCATTAGCAAGCTTAAGCCACATAGGTGTAGGCGAAGCGAAAGCGAGTCTGAATAGGGCGATTTAGTTAATGGGATTAGACTCGAAACCGAGTGATCTAGTCATGAGCAGGTTGAAAGTGAAGTAAAATTCACCGGAGGACCGAACCCACTAGCGTTGAAAAGCTACGGGATGACTTGTGATTAGGGGTGAAAGGCCAACCAAACTCGGAAATAGCTAGTTCTCCGCGAAAACTATTTAGGTAGTGCGTCGTGTGAATCTTGTCGGGGGTAGAGCACTGAATGGGCTAGGGGGAAGCAATTCCTACCAAACCTAATCAAACTCCGAATACCGATAAGTCTGCACGGCAGACAGTCCATGGGTGCTAAGGTCCTTGGACGAGAGGGAAACAGCCCAGATCAACAGCTAAGGTCCCCAAATAATGATTAAGTGTGAAAGGGAGTGGGAACTCCAAGACAGCCAGGAGGTTGGCTTAGAAGCAGCCATCCTTTAAAGAAAGCGTAACAGCTCACTGGTCTAATTAAGAGATCCTGCACCGAAAATGTAACGGGGCTCAAATCATTTACCGAAGCTTTGACAATTACTTTGTAATTGGGTAGCGGAGCGTTCTGTAAGCCTGTAAAGGTGATGCGTAAGCATTGCTGGAGGTATCAGAAGTGCGAATGCTGACATGAGTAACGATAAGAAATGTGAAAGACATTTCCGCCGAAATCCTAAGGTTTCCTGCGTAAAGCTAATCTGCGCAGGGTTAGTCGGCCCCTAAGGCGAGGGCGAAAGCCGTAGTCGATGGGAAGCAGGTTAATATTCCTGCACCAGCTGGTAGTGACGGATGAAGTAAATTGTAAGTTCTTACTGGATTGAGCTTGCAGTGAATTTGTCCCTGGAAATAGCTCCAGCATTAGACCGTACCAAAACCGACACAGGTAGGAGGGTAGAGAATACCAAGGCGCTTGAGAGAACTATGTTGAAGGAACTCGGCAAATTACACTTGTAACTTCGGGATAAAAGTGACCTGCTATTGGGCAACCAGTAGGAGGTGGCACAGAAGAGGGGGTAGCGACTGTTTACTAAAAACATAGCACTATGCAAAGTCGAAAGACGACGTATATGGTGTGACGCCTGCCCGGTGCCGGAAGGTTAATAGGAGGGGTGCAAGCCCTGAATTGAAGCCCCGGTGAACGGCGGCCGTAACTATAACGGTCCTAAGGTAGCGAAATTCCTTGTCGGGTAAGTTCCGACCTGCACGAATGGCGTAACGATTTCCCCACTGTCTCCAACATAGACTCAGTGAAATTGAATTCTCGGTTAAGATGCCGAGTAACCGTGGTTAGACGGAAAGACCCCGTGCACCTTTACTGCAGCTTTGTATTGGTATTAGGGAACAGATGTGTAGCATAGGTGGGAGACTTTGAAGGAGTGGCGCTAGCCATTCTGGAGTCACTAGTGAAATACCACTCTTCTGTTCCTTGATGCCTAACCATACACCGTTATCCGGTGTTGGGACCATGCATGGTGGGCAGTTTGACTGGGGCGGTCGCCTCCCAAAGAGTAACGGAGGCGCGCGATGGTAGGCTCAGAACGCTTGGAAACCGTTCGTCGAGTGCAATGGCATAAGCCTGCCTGACTGCGAGACCCACAAGTCGAGCAGAGACGAAAGTCGGTCATAGTGATCCGGTGGCACTTCGTGGAAGGGCCATCGCTCAACGGATAAAAGGTACGCCGGGGATAACAGGCTGATCTCTCCCAAGAGTCCATATCGACGGGGAGGTTTGGCACCTCGATGTCGGCTCATCGCATCCTGGGGCTGAAGCAGGTCCCAAGGGTTTGGCTGTTCGCCAATTAAAGCGGTACGCGAGCTGGGTTTAGAACGTCGTGAGACAGTTCGGTCCCTATCTGCCATGGTTGTGGAAGCTTGAGAGGATCTGCCCTTAGTACGAGAGGACCGGGGTGGACGTACCTCTGGTGTACCTATTGTAGCGCCAGCTGCATCGTAGGGTAGCTATGTACGGAATGGATAACCGCTGAAAGCATCTAAGCGGGAAGCCAACCTCAAAACTAGGCTTCGTTATAGGATCGTGGAAGACTACCACGTTGATAGGCTGGGTGTGGAAGTGTGGTAACACATGAAGCTAACCAGTACTAATAATCCAATGCTTGAATTACAATACACAGCGAAAAGTTTTAACTACAATGTTATAAAAAGTTTGTGGCGGTCATAGCGGAGTGAAAAAACCCGATCCCATTTCGAACTCGGTCGTGAAGGCCTCCAGCGCCGATGGTACTTAGTCTTAAGGCTTGGGAGAGTAGGACGCCGCCTATTTATTAATTAGCAATACATATTTACAGATTGTCGTCTGAAATAATTTTTTTAGACTCATTGTCCACCACAACATAATTCTCATAAAATTTCAACTTGGGTTTCGAATATCTATTTGTGATCCATTCAATCCTCTCATCATCAAACCATCTTTGTGCGTTCAACATATTATCAAAACAATATATACCTCCTGCAATATTGTTTTTAATATCTGAAATATAGTTTTTTCTTATCAAACCAGGTGTGCTTTTGTAAATTGGAGCTGTCTCTAAAAATTTTTCCCTTAGTATTTCTTCTGTTAAAGAAGAGTCTATTTTAAAAGTTACTTCGACAATGATCATTTAGTAAAAAGTGGTAGCCTCGGGCGGACTCGAACCGCCACGGGAATAAATCCCACTGGATTTTAAGTCCAGACTGTCTACCAATTCCAGCACGAGGCCATGTTAAAATTGTTAATCGAATTTAGATGATTGCTTAAGTTTTTCAATACTTTTTATCAATTTAAATAGTCCTGATTGTCTATGATATCATCATATTTATATTTACCAAAAATTAGACCAGAAAATAAATCATAGTTTTTATTTTCTAAGGAATAATTTGGTTTGAGTACATTTTTATTTTTATTTTCTAAAATCTTTTTATAATTGTCAGGTAATTCATCTTCAATACTTCTTACTTCATTAATTGATAACGGACTTAACTGAATGTTAAAATCTTTAAAGGCCTTTAGCCTTACCTCTTCATCAATTAGATAGCACAAAAGTCCTGAACCTTGAGAGAGGCAAGTAAAATTACTGCAACTATTTTAGACGAACTTAATAATATTATAAAAGAAGATGTTTCAACATCTGAGATTGATGATTATTGTTTAACAAGAATTCAAGAGCTAGGAGGCACACCTGCACCATTGTTTTACAGAGGTTTTCCAAAGTCTACATGTACCTCATTAAATCATGTTATTTGTCATGGGATTCCAAACCATAATCGAAAACTTCAAAATGGAGATATTTTAAATGTAGATGTAACGACAATAATTGATGGTTGGCATGGGGACTCATCAAGGATGTTTAAAGTAGGAGACATTTCAATTAAAGCAAGTAATCTATGCAAGGTTACCCACGATTGTTTGAAAGAGAGTATTGGCGAGATAAAAGTTGGTGAGCCTATCAGTAGAATAGGAAAAAAAATTGAGAATATAGCAACTTCAAACAACTTTAGTGTTGTTAGAGATTTTTGTGGACATGGAGTTGGATTAAAGTTTCACGAGAATCCTAGTATTTTACACTATTACGATAGTGAGTATGATAAGGTAAAATTTGTAGACGGAATGATTTTTACAATTGAACCCATGATCAATGTTGGTAAATATCAATCTAAAATACTTAACGATGGTTGGACTGCAGTGACTAAAGATAAAACACTTAGCGCTCAGTACGAACATACGATATACATTAATGGTGATATTATTGAGATTCTAACAGAGTCCCCAAGTAAGGCTTTTTATAATTGATACCAAGATACTCTAGAAAAATTCTTAAAGAAATCTGGGAAGATAGTAATAAATTTCAAATATGGCTTGACCTTGAAATTCTCGCTTGTGAGGCAATGGAAAAATTGGGTCAGATACCTAAAGGGACCACAAATAAAATCAAAAAAAAAGCAAAGTTTAAGGTAAAAGAAATAGAAAAAATTGAAAAAAAAACAAAGCACGATGTAATTGCTTTTTTAACTAATGTAGCAAAGTATGTAGGACCCGAGTCTAGGTATATTCATAAGGGACTAACTTCTAGTGATATTTTAGATACTTCTTTCTCCATACAACTTAACCAATCAAGCAATATAATTCTTGAAGGTTTAAAAACTTTGAGTAAATCTCTTTTAAATATTGCAAAAAAACATAAGTACACATTATGTATTGGTAGAAGTCATGGTATTCACGCCGAAACGACTACTTTTGGATTAAAAATATTAGGATATCTAGCCGAAAACAAAAGAAACGTAGATCGTCTTAAAAATTCGATAAAACAAATACAAACAATTCAAATGTCTGGTCCCGTAGGGACATATTCAAATATTGACACAAGGGTAGAGCAAATGATTGCTAAAAAATTAAAATTTTCAATCGAACCTGTCTCAACGCAGATAATTCCAAGAGACAGGCATGCGGACCTTTTTTGCTCTTTTGCTATTATTGCAAGCTCCATAGAACGTCTATCAACTGAAATTAGACACTTACAAAGAACAGAAGTCTTAGAAGTTGAAGAAGGTTTTGGAAAAGGCCAAAAGGGTAGTTCTGCAATGCCTCATAAAAAAAATCCAATTTTATCAGAAAATTTAACAGGACTAGCAAGAGTGATTAGATCATTAACCATTCCTGCTTTGGAGAATATAACTTCATGGCATGAAAGAGATATAAGTCACTCCAGTGTTGAGAGAATAAACGCTCCCAATGCCACCATAACGCTCGACTTTGCAGTTCAAAGAATGATCAATATTTTAAATAATTTAAATATAAATAAAAATAATATGATGAAAAATTTAAATCTTTTAAAAGGTCTACCCTATTCACAAAATGTCCTGATTTTTCTTAT
>CACBZW010000027.1 GCA_902543855.1 uncultured Alphaproteobacteria bacterium
CTATTTTTTTTTAAACCTGGCCAATCTGTAAAAACTTGAGATTTTTTCAATAGCCCTCCTGCCATTAAAATAGCTGAACCATAACCATGTTCTGTTCCGTTTCCACCATTTTGTTCTACTGTTCTTCCAAATTCTGTGAGCGTTAAAATTAATGTATTATTAAAATCACTTCCCATACCAGTATGGAGGTTTTTAATAATTAAATCTATATCATGAAGATTATCTGCATGTTCACCATTGTCCGTCCCTTGAGCTGTATGTGTATCAAAGCCCTCGATATCGAAAACAGCCACTTTTGGACCAAGAGGATCTTTTAAAATTTTAGCTGTTCTTTTTGATAGGCTATCTAGAGATTCATCTCCACCTTGCATAGTAAGAGGTCTATTCATTATTACATTGTAAACCTCCTGCAGTTTGTCATGCTCAATTCCATCATAGGCTCTTGTTATTCTTTCAATAACCTCTCTTTTTGGAAGGTGCATCCAAGTAGGAAAATAATTGTTATTTCCCTCAACACCTCTCAGTAAAAGTGGCATTGGTAAACTTAAGGCGAGACTTGAACCATATAGACCTGACGATTTCATTCCCCTTCCTAGCCAACCTGTTTTTTTGGTGTAAGCTTTTAAGGCACCTGTTTCCATTATATTTTGTCCATCAAAATGAGATCTTCCTGTATAGGGCACATTTGTTGCATGAATTATGGCTGCTAAATTTTGAGACCATAAATTATGAAGTGTTTTTAATTTAGGATGCAAAGAAAAATCTGAATTAAGTTTTAATTTATTGTTTAAAATTAAATCAGATCTATATTTGTTGATAAGGATGTCATTAACTGGTACAGCAGTTAAACCGTCCATTCCACCTCTAAGACTTATAATTACAAGATTTTTTTTAGTATTTGAAATAGACCCATAAAGTGGAATATTAAAATTTGAAAAGAAAATAGTTGCTAAACTACCTTTTAAAAAACTTCTTCTAGTACAATTCATACTCTCATTACCTCGGGACTATTTGCAAAAATAGCAAACCGATCAGCATAAAATACTGGATCTTTCATTAAATTAAGTAAATTTTCTGGTTGATCAAAATTCTTTTCAATTACATTTAAAAAATAATCCTGATCATAGATTACATTAGATTTGGTGATGTCAGCAAATCTTCTAGCAGCTGCTAGTCTACGAATAATTAACTCAGGTGACAGCCATTCATCTTCAAGATCAATAAAACCATTAGGTTGTTTAGCTCGATAAATGGGATGACCAATTTCCCACAGTATATCCTTAACCAGCCTATGACTTCTACTTGGTCTAGATCCATTAAACTCAAAACCTTTGGGAAACAAATAAATATAATTTAGTCCTAACATCCTTGAGTTTTGTAAAAGCCATAATTCTGGCATTGAAAATTTTTGATAATTTGAACCATAATCAAATACTGCCTCCATAGTTGATTTGTGAACTTCAATTAAATTGCCATCATTTTGTTTCCATTTTTTAACAATACTTGCAATCATTTCCTCTGTTGGTTCATCACAAATATAATGCTGGCATAGCTTTCTTGCTACATGCCTAATAGTAGCTGGGTGGTTAGCTAGATCTTTAATCACTATTCCTAACTCTTTTCCTTGATTAACAGTATTAAAGTCTTTGATGTCGTAAATTTTTCCTAAAATTTTATATGGTCCTTGTTCATGATATTCAGGTTGAAATTTAATAGGACCTGCCTCTAATTTTTTATTATTCCATAAGTGTCGCCAACCTGTCATAACCTTTGCCATCTCGATTACATCTTTTTGAGAGTATTTCCCTTCAGGTGAGAGTGTATGGAGTTCTAGTAGTTCTCTTGCATGATTTTCATTGAGACCTACATTTTTATTATCACTATCTGAATTTTCCCTCAAACCTTCTATTGAGTTAGGTCCAATATTCTCTGCGTTATCAAGGTGATGAAGCATGCACCATGATGTAGTCACTGAATAAACTAAATCTTCAAAAGTATTCACCATATTAGGTCGAATAATCTCTCGCTGATAAACACCTGTAGAAAAACTTGCTAAAAAATCCTTCTCACTAATCGCAAAAAAGTTACCCCAAAAATGCCACATTCTCTCAAACGCTGGTGAGTTTGAAGCTAGGGCCGAAGAATGTCTCACAGATAACTCTAATGGCTCAAAAAATTTCTCTCCTGTAATTACTCTTAGATTATCTTTTTCTTTTTCATAAGCTAATCGGTCATTTTTATATTTTTCTCTTAAAACTTCACGGTCCTCATAAACCCATTTGCCATATCTGTCTCGTTGTTCTTCAAGATTAGGAAGTTTTTTTTCCCAAACAAATTTTGGCACAGTATCAAATTGTTGTTTAGCCCAATTTAAGGGATCTTCGTTTATTTCTTCATTGGGACTTAAACCAAAAGCAACTTTTCTGAAAAAGTTTTTTTTCATCCTATTTAATTTTATTTAAAAAATTATCTAGTTCTTTCTCTTCCATTTTTATTAAATGTTTATCTTCAGGATATTGCCCGTTCTTAACATCATCAACAAACATTTTAAATCCATCAATCCTTATTTTTTGTAACTCATCTTCTTTAGATAATATATCTACATATTTTTTTGCATGTCTTGGGTAATGACCTTTATTAGTACCAAGTATGTCATTACAAAAAAGATACTGCGTATCACAAACATCTCCACAGCCCATTCCCATGGTAATCATTTTTGTATTTTTCGTAATATAATCTGCTAATTCAACAGGGACTACTTCTACTTCTACACAAGCTGCACCTGCGCTTTCAAGATCTTTGACGTTTTGATAGACTTTTAATGCTTCTTCTGCAGTTTTGCCCACTGCTCTAAAATTAGTCCAAGTTGAGAGGTTAGGCACCAAACCAACGTGAGCTGTTATAGGAATTCCCTCCTTTGCCATTGCCTCAATAAAGTTAATAGAGTGCGAACAATAAATAGCATCAGCACCCATTTCCATTATTTCAAAACCTTTTTTTATTGCTTCTTTAGGAGAACTTACCAACCCATGTTTAAGACCAACAGATAAAAATGCTGTTGGAGCAACTTTTCTTACATCTTTGAAATGATGATCGGGCTCACAGGAAATTATTTCAATTCCTGCTTCATAAGCAGCTTCTGCCTCTTTTGCAGTATCTATATGAGTTTGAGGCCATTTTTTTTTCCCTTTTTGACTCCATAAATCAAAAACGGTAGTTCTTTTAGCCATTGTTATTAGATGGAACGGCTACTTGTAATTCATATGAAGGGTTCTTTGCTTGTTTTAAAATAGTAGGGATGATTTCAGAGTATGCTCCCCATAAACCTCTCTTAGCTGGCGGCATCTGATCTTTAACTAATTGGTGAAGTTTAGGCAAATTATGTGATGGTACAGTAGGGAACATATGGTGTTCAATATGATATTCCATCTGCCAATATAAAAAACTGAAGATCGGGTTTAAATGCATTGTTCTAGTACTATATCTATGATCTTTAATATTATCTTTTAACCCAGTGTGTTGAGTTAATCCAAAAAGTCTTTTGAGTGTTATCCCATAAAAGTTTGGGAGTAAAAAATATAAAACTGGTAACCAAGACTGAAAAGCAATTGAAATAAAAATTAATAAGATCCAAATACCAACATGTAATCTTGAAGAGTTGATACATTTTTGATGTTCTCTTTCAGGAATTACTTGTTTCATTACTTCTGTTTTTTTGCCTAAAGCATGAAGAATTGTTTCGTATTGAGTTGTTTTTTTAAAATTAATTATGTCAAAGAAAGGTATGAATAAGCTGAAAAAGTAAAAAACATCAGTTGGTCTTCTAATTGCTATTTCAAAATCAAGAGGATCATCGAAATAAGTGTAACCATGATGACGGAAATGAGACCATCTCCATCTTACTGGTTCAAATCCATTCATATAACTACCAATTTGATAAAAAAAGTTATTCCAATAGTTCGTTTTAAAAGCTGTTTTATGTCCAGTTTCGTGCCAAATAGGATCTGCGCAATTCCATATATTTCCATAAATTAAAAAAAATAATAAAGACCACCAAGTCCCCCATGTCATATAAGCTAAAACACCAAATACAATTAAAGACCCAAAGAAAATAAACATGTGTTTAAAACCTTGATAGTCCGACTTCTTAAGAAGCTTTACAAATTCCTCTTTATCAACGTCACAATGATGCCATTTGTCTAAGTCAACTTTCATTTACAAAAAATACCATAAACTAAAAAAAAAATAAACAAGGTCAGACAAAAGATCCTATTGCACCAGCTATTGCAAGAATCAGGCCTAATCTAGACAAAGATCCAGAATTTTTAATATATTTTTGATTAGGGGATAGGCTTTTTTTAGCTGATACATATAAATGCATATTTATAAATATTGCTGTTATTAGAATTAAGCTAGCTCCAAATAATTTCATATGAAAAGTCCAACCTAAATTAAATGAGCCGTATATTACCAATAGCAAAATAATTCCAGTAACCCACATTGTGATTATAGCTAATAAAGATAAAAAAGCTAAAACCATAAAACCTTTAGCCAGATGAGGCTCAGGCACTTTACCTTCTTTTTTATATATAGATTGTATAACAGCACTACCAATACCTCCTCCTCCAGCAATAAACAGAGATATAAGATGAAGAAACTTACAAATGTATATAATCATACAAAAAAAATATCATAATTTAATATTTATGAGTTAATATATTTTTAAAAGTTGATTAAAAAAAAGATTGTCACAATAGTCGGTGCTGGCGTCATTGGCGCTGGATGGGCTGCTAGAATGCTAGCATGTGGTCTAATAGTTAATGCTTATGACCCAAGTGTTAAGGCAAGAAAGCAACTATTATCAAATACTAAAACAGCTTTGAAGACCCTTCAAAGATTAGGCTTAAATAAAAATGCAAAACTTAGTAATTTGAAAATTTATTCTGATCTCAGAGAGTCTCTTCATTCAACCACCTTTGTCCAAGAAAATGCTCCAGAGAATGAAAAGTTAAAGAAGAAACTCCTCAAAGATATAGATAAATTATTGCCAAAAAATATAATCATTGCGTCTAGTTCATCAGGACTTTTGCCTACAAGAATTCAATCTTTATGTAATTATCCAGAAAGAGTTTTTATAGGACATCCATTTAACCCTGTATATTTATTACCTCTTGTCGAGTTGGTATCAGGAAAGCAAACAAAGAAAAACACAATTACCAGAGCTAAGAAGTTTTACGAGGGAATAGGAATGAAGCCTTTGATTGTAAAAAAAGAAATTGAGGGCTATATATCTGATCGCTTGCAGGAGGCTCTTTGGAGAGAGGCACTTCACATAATTAAAGATGGCATCGCTTCGACTCAAGATGTTGACGATGCGATTGTTTATGGACCTGGATTACGATGGTCTTTTATGGGTGTTTGTCTAACTTTTCATCTTGCAGGAGGGCAAACTGGTATGAAACACATGTTAGAGCAGTTTGGACCTGCTCTTAAATTACCTTGGACTAAATTAAAGGCGCCAAAACTTGATGCAAAGCTAAAAAAATTAATGATTTCAGGCACAAAAAAACAGGCAGGAAAACATACTATTAAAGATCTAGAGTTGCAAAGAGATATTTTTTTGATTGAAATCATGAAAACTTTGAATAAATATCAAAGAAATAATTTTCCTAATTGGAATAAAACATTTAATAAATTTTAATATGAGCGAAAATCTTTCAATTAAAACAATCGATAAAAATAACAAGTCTATTTTGGTCGATTGGAGTGATGGTTTTAAAAGTAAATATAATTTCTTATGGTTGAGAGATAATTGTCCCTCTGAAGTACATCCAACAGCTCGTGAACGAACTTTTAATTTGCTTGATGTATCTGAAGATATTCACCCTAAAAATTATTCTCTAAATAGTGAAGGTAATCTTGAGATTGAATGGAGTGAGGGAGGGCATAAAAGTGTTTATGAGAGAGATTGGTTGAGACATAATTGTTATTCTTTAAAACACAGTCGAGAGTACGTTTCACCATATAGGATTTGGGATAAATCCATGCAAGATACATTTACTGATATTCAAATAGATTATAGCGAAATAATTAGTAGTGATGATGGTTTAAAAAAGTGGTTACAGCAACTACATTTTTTTGGTATTTCAATTGTTAAAAATACTCCAACAGATGTAAATTCTGGTTTTGATATCCTGAAAAATATAAGTCACACTCGAGAAACTTTTTTTAAAACACCATTCGAGGTCATTGATATACCTAACCCTAATAATTCAGCTTATACTGCTGCAGGTTTAAGAAATCATATTGATTTACCATATTATGAGATAGCTCCAGGATATCAGTTTCTTCACTGCTTAATAAATAACGCTACTGGGGGTGAGTCAGTTGCTGTAGATGGTTTTAAGGTAATTGATTATTTAAAAAATAATCACCCAAATGATTATGAAGTACTACTTAATACGTCCGTAAAATTTGTAAATAGAGACTACACAACTAATACAATTAGAGTAATGCATAAACCTATAATAACTCTCGATCACAATAATGATTATAATGATATTAGGTTCAGCGTTGCCTATATGGGAGTCATGGACTGCCATCCTGATCAAATGGATCATTTTTACTCAGCATACAGAAAGCTTTTAAGCTTACTACATGACCAGAGGTTTGAAATTAACTTTCGTATGCAAGCCGGAGATATTTTTAGTTTTAATAATCGAAGAGTGTTACATGGTAGAAAAGAATATGATGCCAATTCTGGAGAAAGGCACCTTCAAGGTTATTATATGGACAGAGATGAAATCTTGGGTCGCTTAAATTATATTGAAAATTTAAATCCTTAAATTTAATAAAAATTAAAATTAAAAATTCAAGAGTTGTTCAAAGATTACAGCAATATAAAAACAAGAATTTATTAGGATTAGTTATGTTAAAAGGTAAAAGAAGCAATAGATAATTAGAAAAAATTTTGTTAAGTAATGTCTTAAATTACTTACTTTGGTGGCTTCATCTTTTTAACCTCCATCCTTAAACCTATCCTCTAGGTGATTCTATCTTATCAAATAAATTGGATTTTGTATTTTTTAATTTGTGAATATTGTGAAAACTTCATTTTACACAATGTTCATTGTCCCAAAATTTATTAACCTTTGGCATTATTAATGGCAGTTTAGCAATAACAGTAGGTCCAAATTTTTCTATATCTCCAGTTGCAAGAACGTAATTACCCATATTAATTTCATTGAAAACTTTAATGTAGTATGAACCTGGTTCGTAAGTTAATGTACTTTTAAAATCTTCACCTATTTGTGGTCCTATCCAATACCATTTTTTACCATAGGGCTCATACCATTCCCACCACTCAAAATTTTGACCATCAACTTCCTCGATGACACTTAACTCAAGGTCTTTACCTTCTAAAATACTAAATGAGAACTTTCTAAATGTATTACAATCATCAATTTTTGGAACAGTAATACCAACATAAAAATTA
>CACBZW010000028.1 GCA_902543855.1 uncultured Alphaproteobacteria bacterium
TTCATCAAAGAGTTTTGTTGCATGAATATTTTCTTCATCACTATCTATAGATTGACCAAACTGATTATTTAAAACTATCCCAATCCGATGATTATTACAGGACCTTAATGCTTCAAGAGATTGCGAGTGCGCAAATAAAACATTATGCATAGTCTTGGCAGTTGATTGGATATTTTTAATACCTGGCGCATGCTCTCCAAGATAGTGACTTAACCAAGAAACACACCAAGGTTCATTAATTGTAGATATATATTCAAATTGATCACCATATGTTTTTGAAATGAAAAAAGATAAATCACCAAAACGTTTACAGGTTTCTTGGTTTTCCCAACCTTTCATTTCTTGAAATCGTAATGGGAGATCCCAATGATAAATTGTTGGAAACGCCTCTAATTCCGAATTATTTATCTCATCCAACAACCTTTTATAAAAATCTACACCTTTTAAATTTGCATCCTTGTCATTGTCTGGAAATAATCTAGGCCATGCAAATGAGAAACGATAGGCTTTAAAACCCGCTTCTTTTATGAGTTTTATATCTTCTTTAAAATATTTAATATGATTACAGGCATTTTTGCCATCTATGCCGCTTAATTTTCTTTTAGCAAAGTCATCCCATATAGATTTACCACAATCCCCGTAATTGTTTCCCTCAATCTGATAAGAAGAGGTTGCAACTCCAAACTTAAAATCTTTAGGAAAGTTTTGTAAGTCAGATAAATTAATCAACTCTAAAGTTATTTTTAGAATTAAATAAATTAGTTTTGTTCAAATCAAATTTTATTTTAACACCATCACCAACTTTTATTAAGCTATCACCCGATGCTTCAATTACTATAGGGTCACCTTCGTTATCTAAATAAATAAATGTGTTTGACCCTAATTTTTCTACAACGTAGGCTTTACCTTGAAAATCATAATCTGAGCCATCTGTAATAGTGATATCCTCAGGCCTTATACCAAAAATAATATCATCATCATCATATTTATTAATTTTTTTTGGAATTGTGATATTTGACCCTAGTACACTTATTTCAACTCTACTTTCATCTATTGATGAAACTTTAGAATTTATGAAATTCATCTTTGGAGATCCAATAAAACCCGCAACAAATAAGTTTTTTGGATTATTATATAGTTCTATAGGATTTCCTTGTTGAGAAATTTCTCCTTCATCCAAAACAACAATTTCATTTGATAGTGTCATCGCTTCAGTTTGATCATGAGTAACATAAATCATTGTAGTATTAAGTTGTTCATGTAGTTTTGCTAATTCAATTCTCATTTGAACCCTTAAGGCAGCATCAAGGTTAGATAAAGGTTCATCAAAAAGAAAAACTTGAGGTTTTCTTGTGATAGCTCTTCCTATGGCAACACGTTGACGTTGCCCACCAGATAATTGTTTAGGCTTACGCTTTAAATAATCTTGGATCTGAAGTGTTTTTGCAGCATCTAAAACTCGCTCATTAATCTCTTCATTGGATTTCTTTTCTAATTTCAATCCAAAAGCCATGTTATCAAAAACAGTCATATGTGGATATAGAGCATAAGATTGAAATACCATAGCAATATTTCTATCTTTAGGTGATAAATCATTAACCCTCTTGTCATTAATTGAAATTGTTCCGGAATTTATTTCTTCCAAACCAGCAATCATTCTAAGTAAAGTTGATTTACCACAGCCAGAAGGGCCAACTAAAGTTGTAAAAGATTGATCTTTTATTTCTAAAGAAAAATCCTTTATAACATGTGTTTTGCCATAAAATTTATTAAGGGATTTAATGTTAATAGAAGCCATTTAAATATTTATTATGCCATTTTATTTATATTTCTAAAATCATTAACATTGTTACATTTATTGATAGATTTGAACATTTTTACTATTTCTTATTTTAAATATCCTAAATATTCTTTTTGAAATTCAATCATTGTATCCACTAAAGACTCGACTGTATTTGAATTTCCAACAATTGGGTCAGCCAAAAGAGCATATTTAGCCTCTTGTTTTGATTTATTCAAAATTGCATTTGTAGTTAATTGAATGGTCCCTACTTGTGAGTTAAGTAGAGCTCCAAAAGAATTAGGATAATCCTCAAGTGCTTTACCGTGAACCCCTGTTTTATTAATTGTTGCCGGCACTTCTACAACTATATCATTTGGCAGACAATTTATAAGATTATCGTTCTTAATATTTACGGCGTGTTCTAGCATATTGGAGTCATCTACAATACTTTCAATAATTGGTATTGCCCTCTCATGAGGATCAGGGTGACTCATATCAAAAAATTGATCATAACCATCATTTGAATAAAATGATAAGCATCTTTTTTTATATTTATCGTAAAAATCTAAAATACCATCATGATCAACAACACTGTATGCCCAAGATAAATACTCTCCTAAATGACTGTCTGTTGTAATTGGTAAATATCCATATTGTTTAAAGAGTTCAAAAAACAAGCCTCTTTCTGCTCCTGGATTTGAATAAAAACCCTCATGATCATTAACTAAGTTAGAATAATAATCATTAAAATTTTTTTTAATAAGTTTGTATCCATCTTCCCCTGAGTCTTTATATTTCGCTCTTAATAAGATACTAAAATGATTTAAACCTCCTGCCTCAAACTCAATATTTTCTAAAGTTGTTTCCATTAAAGATGGAAGTTGTCGACTCATTGAAGCAATTTCATGACATAAGCCTGTTATTTTTAAATTTGGAAAACGTTTTGTTAATGCATGACATATTCTTTGCATAGGATTGGAATAACTAAATATAAATGCTTCTGGACAAATTTTCTCTATATCCTCACAAATTTTAATTATTTCTGGAATTTGACGCATTGCATGAAAGAGACCACCAGGACCTCCGTTTTCTCCGTAGACTTGTTTGATGCCATACTGAAGGGGAATTTTCCAATCTTGCTCCCAGAGGTCAAATCTATTTCCCACTTCTATGGAGATTAGGCAAAAATTAGCTTCTTGAAGCGCCTCAGCTCTTGAAGTTGTCGACACAATTTTAAAGTTAACACCAAGTTTTTCTTTATAGTCGTTTGCGATTTTATGAGTGTTTTTTAAAGTTTCAGAATTAATATCATGAAGCACTAAAGTTGATCCACTGAGAATTTTAGATTTAAAAAAATCTCCAACAAGTCCTAAACCAAAGTTAGTACTACCTGCGCCTATAATTACTATTTTATTACTCATTAATGTTCCTTCTCATCCTTTTATTGATCCTGCAACAAGTCCTCTTATAAAGTATCTTTGCAATGAAAAGAAAATAAATAACGGCACTGTCATTGAGACAAACGCTCCTGTTGTAAGTATCTCCCAATTTTCTCCTCTAGAACCAAGTAATTCTTTTAATTTTGCAGTAAGAATGATTTCACTTGGATGTTTATCTAGGAAAACTAAACCAACTAATAAATCATTCCATACCCATAAAAATTGTAAAATAAAAATAGATGCAAAAGCTGGGATCGACAATGGAACAACAATTTTTAGAAAAGTATCATAGTGTGTCGCACCATCAACTTTAGCTGCCTCCATCATTTCACTTGGTAGAGATTTTAAAAAATTCCATAATAAAAAAGTTGTAGATGCCAGTCCAAATCCAGTATGAGCCATCCAAATTCCAGGATAAGACTTTGCAGCTACTCCAAATAAAGCACCAAAGTCATTATAAACAGTTAGTATAGGTATCAATGACATTTGTAGTGGAACAACTAATGATGCAATTATACTAGCCAATAAAATATCTCTTCCATAAAATTTCATCCACGTTAAGGCATATGCAAAAAATGAACATATGATTAATGGAATTATTGTAGAGGGAAGGGCTACAGCAAATGTGTTTAAAAAAGCCTGTCCCAAACCCTCTTTAAATAAGACCTCTTTGTAATTATCTAATGTAAAACTGGGTGGACTCTTTGCAGAGACAAAGACTCTTTTACCTTTTTTCTTTTTAAATTCCTCTTGAGATTTCCAAATATAATCTCCGTTTTCAAAAACGGTAATTTCAGTTTTATCTTTGAACATAGCCTTATCACCAACTTCAAATTCATCAATATTTTTCGAAGTTACACCAAATCGAAAAATCTGTTTTCCTTTATCTTCCCCAAAAAGATTTCCTTTTATATAGTAATGATCACCCTCCTTAATTTGAGACTCATTACCTTCTGTTCGATATATTTCATTAACTTCTGTTGTTGTAAAAGAAGTCCACCAACCACTAATTGCCAAAACATCTTTGTCCCTTAAAGAGCTAATAAAAAGACCAAATGTAGGAACTATCCAAACTATTACAAAAATTAGTAATAACAGTTGAGAAAAAATTGAACTAAATGTAAGTTTTTTCATACTTTTTGATCTTGCTTGTGTCTATACAAGTTCCAAGCCAATATGGGAATTACGCCAATTAAAATACAAAATGCTAGAACGCTACCTCTGCCAGTATCGCCGCCTCCTCTAAACATCCAATCATACATTAGGTTTGCCAAAACTTCTGTTTGCCATTGTCCATTGGTCATAGCATAGATTATGTCAAATACTTTTAAGACTAAGAGTGTAATTATAGTCCAAATTACTAATATTGTTTGTTCCAAGTAGGGAATTATTATTTTCCAAAAAATCTTAAATTCACTTGCCCCATCTATCCTTGCAGCATCTAATGTTTCACTGGGAATAGTTCTGAGTGCAGCACTGAAAATTACTAAGGCAAGACCAGTTTGTATCCATATCATAATTGCCATTAAAAAAAAATTGTTCCAGATTGGTATTGTCAGCCAAGCTTGAGGTTCAAAACCTAAACTAACAGCTATTGCATTTAGTAGACCTATCTGCTGGTCACCAGGGCCTCTATAATCGTACATAAATTTCCAAATTACTCCAGCACCTACAAATGAAATAGCCATAGGCATAAATATAATTGATTTAGCAATGGATCCCCACCATGCCCTGTCTGCTAAGTTTGCAATTACTAAACCAAAAAAAGTACTAAGAGTTGGGACAACTAATAACCATCCTAAATTATTAATAATACTCCTTTTAAAATCAGGATCATTTAAGGCCCAAGCATAGTTATGTAAACCTACAAAGTTTTCTCCTTGTTTGTCGTAAAAACTCAACCTAATAGTTTCAAAGACGGGATAAATAATAAAGACGAATAAAACTATAAAAGCGGGTCCAATAAAAATAATAACTCTAATTGAGTTTTCTAGAGCAAATTTCCTTGCGGCTTTTATTCGAAAATAATCTAGTAAAAAATTTGATAAGTGAAAAAAAGCAATAAAAAAGAGAACACCAATGAGAACAGTTGTTGCAAGAGAAAATATATTCATAGAATATTTATAGAAACTAAGGGCAAATATACTATTCGCCCTTAGATAAGAAAATTATTTATTTTATTGACCAGCTTCCCAGCTAGCCTGTATCTCGTCTGCGACATCCTTAGCTGATTTACCATTAGTATAATCAACCATACCAGTCCAGAAAGATCCTGCTCCAACCCAACCAGGCATCAAGTCAGATCCATCAAATCTAAATGTTGTAGCGTTAATTAAGATTTCATGCAGACCTTTAAATGTCTCGCTTGAGTATTTGTCTATATCAACAAACTTATGAGGTGTTAAAAAACCACCTTTTTCCATGAATCTTTCATTTGCTTCAGTGTGAAGTAAAAATTTCATGAATTCAGTGGTAATTGGTCTGTCATTAGTAGCTGCCATTAAGGTTCCAGCTCCTAAAACAGGTTTACCTAAGTTTTGTGACGCAAAAGGCGGAAAGTAAAAGAAGTCATAATCAACTCCAGCTTCTGATCCTTCAGGGAAGAATGCAGGAATAAAGCTAGCCTGTCTATGCATCATACACTCAGCAGGTGAGGTGAAGAGACCATTTGGTGAATCTCTAAAGTCAGTTGTAGCAACAGCTTTTGTTCCACCATTAACATAGGAGTCATTTAACGCTATCGAACCAAAAAATTCCATTGCATCGATGACTTTTTGGTCATTGAACTTCATTTCATTAGAAACCCATCTATCATAAGTGTTTGGTGAATGAGTTCTTAGCATGATGTCCTCCATCCAGTCAGTTGCTGGCCAACCGGTAGCTCCACCAGAACCTAAACCAATACAAAACGGAGTGTTGCCGTCACTAACCATCTGATCAGCTAGTGCAAGTAAATCTTCCATAGTTTCTGGTATTTCATAACCATTATCTTCAAAGTTATCTGGTGAATACCAAACTAAACTTTTCACATTGACTCTGTAAAAGACACCATAGAACTTACTAAATCCTGCTGGATCTTTATAGGTTGTAAGATCAACCCAAGATTGACCTGCTGCATAGTTATCAAGCACCATTTGTTTAATGTCATTGTCTAATGGTTTAAGACAGCCAGTAGCAGCTATGTTTGCAGCAAGACCTGGTTGTGGGAATACTGCGATATCTGCAGGACTACCTGCTTGACAGTCAATATTAATAATTGATTCAAACTCATCAGAACCACCATACTCGACAGATGCTCCTGTTGCTGCTTCAAAAATTGAAATGACATCCCTGAAATCATCATCTTGTGGTGCCAACCATGGACCAAAGATTGTTAATTTTTCTCCCGAAAGGTCAGCAGGACCTGAATACGTATATTCGTGAGAACCAGCATTTGCATAACTTACTCCAAATAGAGAAATAGCTAAAAAAGCTGTAAGTGTTTTAATTAATTTCATAGAAATCCTCCTCCTATGTAAATATGTGAGTATGAATTTAACAAAATGACTATGATTTCAAACACATTAAAAGCTCAAATAATATGCAATTAGCTGATATCAAAAGATCAATATTATCAACCTTTATTGATATTTAATTCACTTTCCAAGGAATTTTTATTGCTTAGATATGTTTAAAATTAATGTTTACTTATAGTATTGTATTTTCTTTGAATTGACTCAGGCCAAACAGATTTCATGTAAGCTAAAATAGACCAAATGTCATCGTCATTTAACTTGTCATTACCTTGCATTTTGCCATCGTAGTTTTCATTATAAATTTTAAACCCATACCTAATTATGTTAAAGAGTTGTTCTTGACTGTGATGCCAAGTATGACCAGTACCATTTAAGGGTGGGGAGAGATTATGACCATCTTTATCTTTTTTAGTACTCCAGTTTGGTTGGCCTTGTAAGTTGTCCCCATGACATGACGCACAATGAGTTACATAAAGAGATTTACCTAAGTTAATTTGACT
>CACBZW010000029.1 GCA_902543855.1 uncultured Alphaproteobacteria bacterium
CTTTCCAAAAAAATCTATTTCTAATCCACTACTATCTCTTTGGTCAATCAGTAGAGCTAAATCTTCATTTTGTTTAAGAGCTTTAATCATGGATTTGGCACTCTCAGAGCCTTTTTTATAAAAATAAGCATTATTTTTTTTTCTGTTCCTTTGTATGAAATTATCAATTTTTTCGTTATTAGCATGTCTATATACTGAATGTAATTTGAAACCATGACGTAAAATAAAATCTCTTGTTAGCTCCCAGTTTCCAATATGAGCAGATATAAAGATTTTAGGGCCTATATGGCTTTTTATCTCTTCCATTATTCTGGCATCATCAAAATCAATGTTTTTCCAATCAAATTTATTTAAATTAAAAAATTCAAAAAAAACTTTACCTGTTTCTCTTAAATTTTCTTTTATTAATTTTGAAATTATTTCGTCATTTAAGTTTAATACTTCTAAATTATTTTTAATTATACTCTCGTATTTTGTAAATTTTCCAAAAACACTAACTAAAATACCTCCAATATTTGAGGCAAAAGTAAAACTAAAAAACCCTAGAATTTTTTTAAGTAAAATAAAAAAAATAAACTCAATGTAATTTTTTAAAATTTTAAATATATTTTTCAATTTCTATAGCAAATTGTATATTGTTTTCTGATACTATCTCTCCGTATATAATTCCAACAGAGCTTTTAAATTCATCAGGTATCCTTACATGATCTTTCTCTGTTGTTATTAAAAAAGCATCATTTTTATTAGCTTGATCAAGTAATAAAAATATATCATCAATTGTATATTGATGATGATCTGGAAATTCTTTTGTTAATACTAAATTTAAATTTTCGGATTTTAATTGATCAAAGAACTTTTTATTAAAACCAAGACCTGCAAAAGCAATTAATTTTTTTTCTTTAAATTCTGGGCTGATTTCAATTTTATATTTTAAAATATGCTTAAAATGACTATCATTTAAATCATCACATACTTCTGTATTTATTAAAAAAAATATTTGTGATTTTCTGATCGCATTTTTTACTGACTCTCTTAGTGGTCCTGAGGGGACTAAAAGTCTATTACCAAACGATTGGATAGAGTCATAAACATAAATTGATATATTTTTATATACATTGTAAGATTGAAGTGCATCATCAAGCACAAGTATATTTGCACCATCCTCCTTGGCTGAAATCATTGCGTGAAATTTATTTTTACTAACCCAAGTTGTAAAATAGTTTGACATCATTAAAGCCTCATCTCCAACAAAATTATAGTCCATATGAGGTTTTACTTTTATAACTTCATCTACTGTAGTAGACCCACCATAACCTCTTGAAATAATATGAGGTATATATCCCATCTTCTTTAATTCTCTACAAATATATAACACAGAGGGTGTTTTGCCTGAGCCACCTATAATAGCACTTCCAACTGCTATAACTGGTAAGTTAATTTTTTGAACTTTTGATAATTTTTTTTTAATAAAATTTCCTACTGACCAAATTATTGATAAAGGGGATAGAATAAGGGCATTTAAAGAAATTGATTTTTGATACCAAAATTTTGGAGCTTTTAACATTTATCAATCATCTCAGTAATATTTTTTAAACTATTTTTATTATTATTAATAAAATTTTCAATTTCCTTGGCTTTATGATAGTCCTTTTTTATTCGTTTGCTAATTTCATTACTAATATCCTCTAAATTATCACTATTCATTGTTTTGCAAAGGTTAAGTTTTTCGAGATCAAGATAAATTTCTTCAAAATTTTTATTAAAATTTCCTGAAAGTACAAAACAACCTCTTGAAATAGGTTCCAGAGGATTCTGTCCGCCGTGTTTAATCAAAGAACCGCCCATAAATACTATCTTTGAGCGCTCAAAAATTGACATCATATCCCCAAATTTATTATGAACTGTAATTTTTTCTAAATTTTCACAAATAATTTTTTCACTTAAATTATTAGAGAATTGAATGTGACGAGGTATGATAACTATTTCAAATATTTCACTTAGATTTAATCTTTTAATTATATGTAATATCTTATCATATTCATTTAAGTGAATACTTGCAAAACAAACAATCTTTTTTTTTGAAACTGGTATTTTAAGATTAATATTAAATTTTAAGTTCCCAAAAAAATAAACTGTCTTACCAAATAAATTATTTATGTTCTCTTGGTCTTTTTTGCTTTGTGCAAAAATTAAAGCGTATTGTTCTCCAATTATTTTACTTAAGTTTGGATATTTTGACCATCTGAAATAACTTACATCCGATACTCTACCATTAACTAAGATATTTTTTAAATTTCTCTTCTTTGAAATCAATAGCCAATTTGGCCAAATTTCTGAGTCAATCCATAAAATTTTTTTAAAATTTGTATTTGATAAGAAAATATTTACGTTCCAAAAAAAATCTAGAGGAAGAAATATACTAATAAGGTTGGGGTATAATTTTTTTGACAATTCAAAGGATGACAAAGTAGAACAGGATAATACAATTTTTTTATTATTGAGTCTGTCGACTAAGAATTTTATAGAATTTAATTCCCCTATAGAAGCAAAATGAATTAAAAATTCACTCTGTCTAATTTGCGTATAATCTTGGTTTGCAAATATTTTTTGTTTATATGAAAAAAAATTTTCTTTTTTGTTGTAAATTCTTATTAAACCAATGAATAAAATCACTGGAAAAAACAAAAGTTGTAATAATCTATAGCTAAAAATGAGCATCAATTATTTTTAAATTTTTATTCAAATTTTCAACTATGTATGTGTTAAATGAATTTTCGTCGAATTGACGAGGGTTTATTATTTCTTCACCCCAAAAAAAAATACCTTTACTGAAAGGTAATGGTATTTTTAATTTATCCCAATTATTTAAACGAAAAAAACGATTTGTTTTAAAAGTTAACAGGGCAATCTTTAAATCAAACTTTTTAGCCAATTTGTAGACATTAGTGTTAATTTCACAAGGCGGTCCATGAGGTGCATCTGGTGTAATATAAATACACTCACCTTTTTCTACAGCTAAAGTGATATCTTTTATTAGAGCGGTCGGTTTATTTTTTTCACGTAAAAGAGGATCTAAACCAAATTTTCTTTGAACTAAGGTGCTTATTTGACCATCCCTATGAGAAGTAGCAACAGGTCTTAATTTTGGTTTAAATTTCCAACTAAATGTAGAGCCCATAAGTTGGTTATGCCAAATAAGAACTATAATTGATTTATTATCTTGTAATTTTTTTTCAATGACTTCCTCGTTTACACCTGACCAATGACTTGTTTTTTTTACAAGTGATAATGATAGATAAATCAAATTTACAAAAATAATCTTAAAGAATTTATTCTTAGAAAGTTTTTTAAGCATTTTTCTTAATCTGTCTTTGATAAAGATTATAATAATGTTTTTTCTTTGCCATTAAGGTTTTATGATTACCTTTCTCAATAACCTCACCATCTTCTAAATAGTAAATTTCATCAAAATTTTTAATTGTACTTAATCTGTGAGCAACTACGATCAATGTAATTTTAGGCAAAAGATACAAATTATTGAATAGTTTAGTCTCAGTTTTAAGATCTAAATTTGAAGTTGGCTCATCTAACAATACAACAGGGCTTTTTTGAGCAAGAGCTCTTGCAATTGAAATTCTTTGTCTTTGGCCCCCAGACAATTTTATTCCATTTTCTCCAATTTTCGTATTTAATTTTAGAGGTAGTTTATTTGCAAAATCATTTACACATGCAATATTTGCAAAATAGCTTATACTTAACTGACTGTGGCTAGAGTTATATTTAATATTTTCTGAAATTGTTCCATCAAACAAAACAGTATCTTGGCTAACCAGGCTAAATATATTTCTAAGACTATTTAATTTTAATTTTTTTATATCAATTCCATTTATTGTTATTTCGCCTTTCGTAATATCAAATAATCTCAAAAATAAAGCCATAAGTGTTGATTTACCTCCTCCAGAGGGACCCACAAATGCAATTTTTTTTCTTTTTTTAAGGTTAAAATTAACTCGGTTAATAATATTTTTGTCTGTATTTTCGTATTTAAAAAAAACTTCTTTAAAATTCAAAGTCTTAAAACTTTTAATTGTTTTAGATCCACCAATAGTTTGATTTTTAAAGTCTGTAAATTCAAATATTCTAGAGGCAGCACCAAGTCCACTTTGGAGTAAAACATTTACATTTATAAGGTTTTTAAGTGGTGCATAAGCTAGCATTAGACTTACTAAAAAACTCATTAATTGCCCAGCTGTCATATTCTCGTTAATTACAAAAATACCTCCACCAAATATTGCTAAACCAGCTGCCATTGAACCCAATGTTTCCGTAAAAGGTCTGGATCTTGCAGTAATTTTTTCCTGCTTAAAATTTAATTTTCTTGCTTGCTCAATTTCTTTATTAACTTTTTTAATTTCAAAATTTTCTGCATTGAAAGATTTTACATTTTTGATTCCTCTAAAGACCTCTTCTAAGTTTGAAGCTAAATTACCAACTTGTTCTTGCAAATTTTTTGTGACTCTATTAATTTTTCTTCCTAAAACTCTTATTGGAACAATAGCTAATGGAAAAATCACTATAGAAATACAAGCTAATTTCCAATTTTGATAAAACATATTTCCTATTAAAACAATTAAAGTTAGAGAGTCTTTTATTAATGCAGTATAGGTGTTGGCCATTGCCCCACTTAGATAATAAGTATCTGTTGTAATTCTTGTAATTAATGATCCTATTTTATTTTTAACAAAAAACCCATAATGTACATTTATTAAATTTTTAAAAACATCACGTCTGAGTTTTTCAATAATCCTATGACTCATAAATTGTAAAGAAGTAATTTGGATATAAGTTACTAATCCTTTTATTATACCAGTAATTAAAATAGCAATGGGTATAAAATATAAATAAAATTTATCAGCATTAATCAAAACATTATCAAGAGCTGGCTTAACCAACCATGCATGAAAACCTGTGCATAGAGCAGCAATAATCATACATAAAATAGCAACAAACATTCTTAATTTAAAATTAAGAAATAATTTAGAAATTCTTATAAAATGCTCTCTAGACTCAGACATTAAGGTGACTGCCAATTATTATACTAAAAAGTATGCTGATACCGTAATAGTTATTGCGACTAAAGTATGAGCCAGCCTTTTCAGGTATATTTTTCCACATAAAATTGAGATCAATAATGTTTATTAAGAAAATTGTCATCAATAAGACATAGTATAAAAAACTGAAATTCAAGCCACTTCCAAAAAATGCCAATAAAAAATATTTAAAAAAAATCAATAAATTTAAAATGATCATTCTACCAGCTCCAAAAAATAATGTGCTCGAGTATAATTTTAACTCTTTGTCTTCTTTTTCATCCTGAGTGGCATAAATAGTATCATAAGTAAGTGTCCAAAAAATAAGTGACGTATATAAAATGATAACAGATGAAAAGGGTACGTCTGAGCCCATAGCCACCCAGCCAATAAAACAGCCCCAATTATAAGTCAATGCTAAAATTAATTGGGGTAAGAAAAAAAATCTTTTTGCTAAAGGGTATAAAATTATCAATGGTGTGATAACAAGCCCTAATACAATAGCTTCATAATTTAATTGTAATAAAATTATTAAACCTATTATTAAAAGAAAAAATAAAAGTATGATTGAATTCTTTATGCTTATTTGAGATGATGCTAGAGATCTATTTTGTGTTCTACTAACTTTCCTATCAATGTCTTTGTCAATTAAATCATTTACTATGCAACCAGCAGATCTCATAACTACTGAACCTATAAAAAAAATAATAAACAAAATTAAAATATTATTTGATGAGCTATTTGTTGAAGATGCTAAAATGAAACTAATTGGGTAAAAAAGTAGAAGAAAACCAATAGGCTTGTCTAATCTAACTAAAACAAGGTATGGGTGTGTGAAAGGTGGAAATAATTTAAAAATTAACTTATTCTTATAATTATTATTCATGAAAAGAGTTTACTGTAATTCAATTATAAAACAGGGTAGCACTTATGAGCTAGAAAAAAAGTATTATATCCATCTTGTAAAAGTCATAAGGCTTAAAATAGGAGATGAGATCTCTTTGTTCAATAATATTTCTGGCGAGTGGAAGTGCGAGATAATTGATATCAAAAAAAATTTTTTAAAAGCGAAATCGATAAGTCAAATCTCATCACCTC
>CACBZW010000030.1 GCA_902543855.1 uncultured Alphaproteobacteria bacterium
GGAAGAATCATTTATAAAATAAACTTTTTTTCATCGGTAGGTTTGATTTCTGACTTAACAGCATCTGTAACCCAGGCTTTATTTACTACTTCAGTTTTTTGATCACTTAGGTTTGCATCAAAACTAATTCTCTCAAGAATTTTTTCAAACATTGTCTGTAATCGTCGTGCACCAATATTTTCAACCTCAGTATTTATTTGTTCAGTAAGAGTTGCTATTTCTTCTAAAGCCTCATCTTCGAACTCTAATTCAATATTCTCTGTCGCAAATAGCGATTTATATTGTTTGGTTAAGCTATTATCAGTTTCTTTTAAAATTCTAATAAAATCATCTTTTTTAAGGGCATTTAATCTCACTCTTACAGGCAACCTTCCTTGAAGCTCTGGTAGTAAATCACTTGGTTTGGATTGATGAAAGGCACCTGATGCAATAAATAAAATATGATTTGTTTCGATTGTTCCATATTTTGTGCTGACAACTGTTCCCTCAATAAGTGGAAGCAAATCTCTTTGAACACCCTCTCTTGAAACGTCCCCACCTCGTCTTTCGCTATTGGGTGCAATTTTGTCAATTTCATCTATAAAAACTATTCCACTTTCCTGGACACTTTTAATAGCATTTTGAACAACATTTTGTTTTTCAGCGATTTTCTCAATTTCTTCTTGAATAAGTGGTTCATAAGCTTCACCTATTTTAAGTTTTGTTTTCTTTTTATTTTTTAGACCTTTGCCAAATATATCATTCATATTAATCATGCCCATTTGTGCACCGGGCATTCCTGGTATGTCCAATGATTGGAAAGGATTGGATTTTTGATCTAATGCTATTTCGATCTCTTTATCATTAAGTTGATTATCTCTTAGCATTAAACGAAATTTCTCCTTGGTTTCTTCACTCGGATTATCACCAAGCAGTGCCTTTAAAACAATTTCTTCTGCATTTGTCTTAGCTTCATCTATGAAACGATCTCTTATCTTTTTCTTTTCTAAATTAATTGAAACTTCAATTAAATCCCTAATTATTTGTTCAACATCTCTTCCAACGTATCCAATTTCTGTAAATTTAGTTGCTTCTACTTTTATAAATGGTGATTGTGTAAGTTTAGCTAATTTTCTTGCAATTTCAGTTTTACCGCAACCTGTTGGCCCAATCATTAATATATTTTTTGGGATGATATCATCTCTGAGAGTTTCGTCTTTTACATTTAATCTTCTCCAACGATTTCGAAGGGCTATTGCGACTGCTTTTTTTGCATCATCTTGACCAATTACATAGCGATCAAGTTCTTCTTTAATAACTTTTGGTGTAAGGGATTGACTATCCATTAAATTTTTATTTCTGAGATGTTTAGAGTATCATTTGTATAAATACAAAGCTCTGCTGCAACTTTAAGTGACTCAGTTGCAATTTCTTTTGCAGATAAATTAGATTTTCTTTTTAGGGCTCTTGCTGCACTCAGAGCAAAGTTGCCACCTGATCCAATTGCAACAATTCCCTCTTGAGGTTCTAAAACATCACCAGTTCCACTTATAAGATATGTTTCACTTTTATCAGCTGCAATAATCATTGACTCTAATCTTCTAAGATACCTGTCAGTTCGCCAATCTTTAGCTAACTCGACACAAGCCCTCTTTAGATTATATGAAAATTCTTCACACTTTTTCTCCAGTCTATCAAAAAGAGTTAATGCATCGGCTGTTGATCCAGCAAACCCAACAATAATTTGGTCATTATGAAATGTTCTAATTTTATTGGCGTTTGACTTAATGACAGATGTACCTAAAGTTACTTGTCCGTCAGATGCTATAACAACACTCTCATTATCACGAACACAAACAACAGTTGTAGACCGTATTATTGTTTTATTTTTATCCATTAATCCTATAAATATAGGTATTAAATAGCTGATTACAAATGCGCGAATTTACATTTAATAGAGATACAAAAGAAACAAAAATATCAATAAAAATTAACCTTGATGGATCTGGAGTAAATAAAATTGACACAGGAATTGCTTTTTTTGATCATATGCTTCAACAAATAAGTACCCACAGTTTGATAGATATAGAGTTGAAATGTGATGGCGACCTAAAAGTAGATATGCATCATACTGTTGAAGATGTTGGTATTGTTTTAGGTGAGAGTATAAAAAACGCACTTGGTGATAAAAAAGGTATAACACGATTTGCATACTCTTATGTTTCTTTTGATGAAACATTAACAAGATCAGTTATTGATTTGTGTAATCGCCCCTATTTTATTTGGAATGTAAAAACATCTTTAGAAAAAGTCGGCGAAATGGACCAAGAGTTATTTTCAGAATTTTTTAAATCTATAGTTACTGAGTCAAGAATGAATTGTCATATCGAAACATTATATGGAAAAAATAATCACCATATTATTGAAAGCTGTTTTAAATCATTTGCACTATCCCTGAAAAAAGCAATATCTATTGATCCAAGAAAAACAAATATACCGAGCTCTAAAGGGAAACTTTGAAAAAAAAAGTCATAGGACTTATTGACGGGCAATCTGGAAATATTGGATCAATTAATAAAGCAATTAAAGATATTATCAAAGGAAGGCCATATCAATTAAAGATTATTAAAAGTCATTTCAATTATGCTTCGTTTGATAAAATCATTTTACCTGGACAAGGCGCTTATGCCACTCTTATGTCAAATTTGAAAAAATTAAAAATAATTCAACCATTAAAGAAATACTTAGAAAATAACTCTTCATACTTAGGCATATGTGTAGGTATGCAAATTTTATCTGATTGGGGCTATGAAGATAAGACTACAAGAGGATTAGGAATTATCAGTGGAGATATTAAAAAATTTAGAAATAATAAACTTATAATTCCTCATATGGGCTGGAATACTATTAACTTAAACAAAGACGATACAATTATTACAAATAGTTTTGACAAGAAGGATTTTTATTTTGTTCATAGTTACATTTTCCAAAACATTAAAAAATCAGATGTTTTAGCTTTCACTCTTTATGGTCAAAAATTCCCCTCTATTGTAAAGAAAGGTAATATTTACGGAGTGCAATTTCATCCTGAAAAAAGCCACAAACACGGACTAAATTTGATAAAAAATTATATTTTGAAATCATGAATATATTCCCAGCAATTGATATAATAGATGGAAAATGTGTGAGACTAACAAAAGGTATCGCTGATGATAAAACAATCTATCAGTATTCTCCTCTTGATATGGCTAAAACATATCAAGATGCAGGTTTCAATACTATTCATGTTGTTGACTTAGATGCTACTTTAGGCAAAGGTAATAATAATCAGGTTTTGAGTCAAATTAGAAGAAAAATTGATATTAATATTGAAGTTGCTGGCGGTATAAGAAGTAAAGATGCTATTATTGATAAAATTAATGAAGGTTTTAATACACTTGTAATTGGAACCTTTGCAATAAAGAATATTGATGACGTTTTAAATTTTGATGACTCTTTAATTGAAAAACTATCCATTGCTTTGGATATAAAAGATAATCAAATTGCTTCTCATGGCTGGCAAGAAACAACCAATCAATCTTTAAAGCATATTATAGATAAATATAACAAACGGCCCATTCATTCCTACTTTGTCACAGATGTTGCTAATGATGGAATGCTGTCTGGCTTAAATATGGAAACGTTTAATTCTATAAAAAAATTAACTGACAAGCATATTACTATCGGAGGAGGGGTTAAGGACCTTAACGATATTGAATTGAGTAGATCAAACGGTTTCAATAATGTTGTTGTAGGTAAAGCTATATACGAAAATAAAATATCTATAAATAGTCTGGCCCAGTTTAATGCTTAAGACAAGAATAATTCCATGCCTTGATGTTATTAAAAATAAAGTTGTTAAGGGTGTTAATTTTAAAAACATAAAAGTCATGGGTAACGCAGTCGAAATGGCAAAATATTACTCTTTATCAGGGGCTGATGAGCTTTGTATGCTTGATATAAATGCATCATATCAAAATAGAAAAACATTTATTAAAACTGTTGAATCAATAGCTAAGGTTATAAATATCCCTTTAACTGTAGGTGGAGGAGTTTCAGATTTGAGCGATATAACAGATTTGCTCAATGCAGGAGCAGATAAAGTATCAATTAATTCCGCAGCAGTAAAAAATCCAAAATTAATAAGACAAGCTTCATTGAGACATGGCTCTCAATGTATAGTCGTAGCAATTGATGGAAAAAGACATAAAAATAAAATGAAAGTTGTCATCAAAGGTGGAAGAGAAATTACCAAAAATGAACTTATTACATGGGCAAAACAAGTACAATCTCTTGGTGCGGGAGAAATATTAATGACTTCAATGGATACAGATGGTGTTCAAAATGGTTTCGATAGTAATATGCTAAAAAAAGTAACCAGCAATGTTAGTATTCCTGTAATTGCTAGTGGTGGTGTTGGAAGTCTTGAACATTTTTATTTAGGTTATTTGACAAAATCTACTGGTTTGTTAGCTGCGAGCGTATTTCACTCTAGAAAATATAACATAAAGATTGTAAAAAAATATCTTAGTAGTAAAGGTGTTCCTGTCAGATTATGAGTTATGATAAAGAAAATATTTTTGCAAAAATTTTAAAAGGTGAAATTCCTTGTGATAAGGTTTTTGAAAATGAGCATGTGCTTTCATTCAAAGATATTAGCCCAAAAGCAAAAACACATATCTTAATTATACCTAAGAAACCCCTGCTTGATATTTCTGATTTCTTACAAAATGCAGACAGCCAATATCAAACTAATTTTTGGAAATCCGTCGATGAAATTATAGATATTTTAGATTTAAGAGATAAAGGTTTTCAAATTAAAACACATAAAGGCAAAGACGGTGGTCAAGAGGTTTTTCATTTTCATTTACATTTGCTATCGAATGCTTAACTACCTATCTTGAATATAATTTATTATATCTAAAACACCTTTAATATCTTTTGCATGATCAATAACTCTATTGATCTCTTGCTCATCACTTGACACTCCAAATAGATAAACAATTTGTTTTTGCACTTCAAAATCATACTTAAACTTCTTTATATTAGAGTCAGTAAATATTTTTGTATAAAGTTGTGTGCTAATAAACTTATCTTTAGCTATGTCGTCAAGTCCATATCCCGTATCAATTGAAATTTCATTTAGAACTTCAACAACGCCATCTTGCTTCCAAGCCAGTCTCACAGCTTCTAACCTCATATCCCCATAAGGAACAACTCCTGTTAGCAATACCTTTCCTAGCTCGACTTCAACATCAATCCTAGTAAATAGAGTTGCGTCATATGAAAAGTATTTTTCTTTAATACCAAGTTTAATTGTTGCATCGTCCCAACTTTCACTAAATGTTTTTTCATCTTCGTTTTCCTTAATGACAGTCTTTGCACCTGTAGACACAAGTGACGGACCGCAGCCAATAAAAAATACTGATAGTAGAATTATAAAGTGCTTAGTCATCTTTTAAATCGATTGATAATTTATAAAAATCATTCCTAGATATTTTATACTTACTTTTAAGCTGTTGATAAGCCTTTTTTACACCTACTTCTCTAATTATCTCCTTAATCTCTTTTAAATCGAAATCTTTAATCTTGTCAGTCTCTTTTTCAATGCTAACAGATAAAACTAACTCACCTTTAATTCCAGAGTAATTAAAATTTTCATAATTTTTCTGATCTATATGTATTCTTTCCTCATAAAGTTTTGTCAGTTCTTTAAGTATTACAATTTCAAATGTTTCAGAAATAGAGGCAATAGCATAAACGTCCTTACGTAATT
>CACBZW010000031.1 GCA_902543855.1 uncultured Alphaproteobacteria bacterium
CCTATCAATGGCGTTAAAAAAAGGCTCTGCCTCAACTTGTAATAATTTGTCATTGGATACAGGTATAACTTTTTCATAATCTGGAAATGTTCCATCTATTAGTTTACTTATTATTATGAAATTATCTGCTTCTAGACTCACTTGAGTATCAGTGCATATCATTTTAACCTTACCTTCAAAATCACCTAAAATGCGGTCTAATTGAAGTATAAATTTTCTTGGGAGTATAATTCCAGATATATTTATGACATTTGTTAAATCTAGCTCTGTTTTAGCAAGTCTATGGCCGTCAGTAGCAACACACCTCAAAGTTGACTTTGGTCCGTTAGTGATAGTATGGAAGTATATACCATTTAGGTAGTATCTCGTCTCTTCAGCAGATATAGCAAATTTAGTTTTATTAAAAAGTCTTTTAATTTGCGAGATTGTTAGTTCGAATGAGTTTGTTTGTTCTAAAGGAACAAATTTTGGAAATTCATCTGCTGTCAATGCATTTAACTCAAAGACTGAGTTATCAGAATTTATTATTAATCTATTTCCCTCTAATTTACATTTTACAATAGAGTTTTTTTTTGTCTTGCGAATTATATCAGTTAAAATTCTTGAATTTACGGTTGCTTCTCCATTTTTTGAAGAGTCGGTTGATACGAATTCTCTGATGGAAATATCCATATCTGTGGATCTAATCTCTATTTGGTTATTATCACATTTTATATAAATGTTAGAAAGAATTGGAATTGTAGATCTACTGTCAACAATTGAACTAACGTGAGTTAAGACTCTTAAAAAAGCCTCTCGACTTACTCTAAAATCCATTTAAGAAGTTTGCAATATTCTAGTCAAAAGTTCAATATCTTCTGCTAGGTTAGGATCATTGACCATAATCTCTTCAATAGTCTTAATTGCATGAATAACTGTGGTGTGATCTCTACCACCAAATTTTCTACCAATTTCAGGTAAAGATCTAGTAGTGATGGACTTAGCTAAATACATTGCAACTTGTCTTGGGCGCGCCACAGACCTTGATCTTCTCGGTGAATGCATATCAGAAAGCTTAATGTTGTAGTGCTCAACAACTTTCTTTTGAATTTCATCAATAGTAATTTTTCTTGAATTAGTCCTGAGTAAATCTTTTAAAACATCTTTTACTAGGTCAACAGATATTTCTGAGTCCTGAATTGAAGCATGAACTGCTAATCTATTCAAGGCGCCTTCCATTTCTCTAACATTATTTGTGATCTTATTTGCTAAAAATTCCATAACTTCTTGTTTTAGATTTAGTGATTTTTGTTCAGCTTTAGCTTGCAGAATACCTAATCGTAATTCATAAGTTAAGGGATGTATATCCGCTACTAATCCCCACCCTAATCTAGACTTTAATCTGTCCTCTAATCCATCAAGGTCAGCAGGGGATTTATCAGCTGAAATAATAATTTGTCTTTTTTTGTCAATTAAAGTGTTGAAAGTATGAAAGAATTCTTCCTGTGTGTTATCTTTACCAATAATAAATTGCACATCATCGATCATTAGAACATCTACTGATCTGAATTGTTCTTTAAAACTCATGATATTTTTAAATCTTAAAGCCTTAATGAACTGATACATAAATTTTTCAGCTGTTAAATAGACAACATTTTTTTTAGGATTTCTTTTTTTTATATTCCAGGCAACTGCATGCATTAAATGTGTTTTTCCTAATCCAACACCTCCATACAAAAATAATGGATTAAAACTTACTACTTCTGATTGAGCTACACGTTGAGCTGCTGCATATGCTAACTCGTTGGGTTTACCAACAATAAAATTATCAAAAGTAAATTTTGGATCTAATGGTGCAGAAATATCATCATAATATGTGTCTTCATCATCATCTTTATCTTCATAGATGACTTCTGTGCCTGGAATAATTCGATTATTATTCTCTTTGACAAGTATAGCTAATTTATCAATGCTATGACCTTGGTCCATATATGCTTTTTTAATAACAGAAGCATAATTTTTGATTATCCAATCACGAAGAAATCTTGTTGGAACTGAAAGGGTTAGAGAGGTATCAATACGTGACTCGAAATAAATTGGCTTAATCCAGTTTTGGAAGGTATCTTTATCAAGTGATTTTTTTAGTTCAGATGTGATCTTAGACCATGACACATCTATGCCACCTTGATGCTGTTCGTCTTCCACTAACTTAATTCCTTCCTCTAAAAGATGGGCTATTTAAGCATGAAAAGTTAAAAAAGAGGAATAAAAAAAAATGTTTTTTTTAAAAAAAATAGCTTGAAAAAAAAAATTATTTTGAAATTGCGGTTATATCTTTTTGTAGTTTTGATATAGTTCTAGATGCCTTATTGAGGTGCATGATTTTCTTTTTAGTAGATTTATGCAATACAGACATAACTACTTTTAATTTCGCCATTGATTCCTCTACTTTTTTATCTTTGATTAGTTTATCAATTGCCTTTAGCTGAGTTGAAACATTTGATTTTACAGCTTTGTTAACTGTTCTTTTTCTATCAGACTGTCGCAGTCTTTTTTTTGCAGATTTATGTTGTGGCATATAAAAATATTATTAACAGGTTATTCGTTTTAAAGCGTTAATAACTTATACACATTTTTTTATTTTTGTAAAGCAGGCGAAAAAAAAGTTGAACGCCCATTTTGGATAATTTTTTTTATTTTATAGGTCTTTTTTTTGTATATAACATGTTTCTTTTGATAAACCTTAAATAAACTCTGAAAACTTCCGAGGGTTCCATCTGGGGACTTATAATCATTTATTGAAGAGCCGCCATTTTTTAAAGATAGTTTCAATACAAATTTACAAGAGCTTAATAACTTAGATATTTCTGCTTTTTTAAGAGTGTAAGTTAGTCTTAGAGGGTTTAACTTTGAATGAAAAAGAGCTTCATTAGCGTATATGTTTCCAATACCCACTATTAAACTTTGATCAAGTAATGCTTGTTTCAAAGAGATTTTTTTTCTTATAAATTTGTTATATATCTCATTTAAATTAACCTTGTTAATTAATAAATCGGTGCCATAGTTATTAAAAAAAAATTTAACTTCTTTTGAGTCTTTAAGCCTAAAAAACATACCAAACCTACGAGGATCATTATAAACAATTTTAAATTTGTTAAATTGTAGAATAACATGGTCGTGTTTTTCTCTATTATAATTCTCGTTTAAATAAAACTTTAATCGGCCACTCATTCCCAGATGAATAATTACAAAATTATTGTTATCTAATCTTATGATTATGTATTTTGCAAAACGTTTAACAGACATGATTTTTTTCTGAGATATTTTTTCAAGATCTTTTAAATTTAAATTTTTTCTTAGTTTTTTTGGTGACTTTTTAATAGAAATAATTTTTTTTCCTTTAACTTTTGACTTTAAATATCTTATTGTTGTTTCTACTTCGGGTAGTTCTGGCATGATAACTAAAAATAATTCAAATAATTATAATATTATAGATATTTTTGAAAATGTATCTCATGCAAAATATGACTTAATGAACGATATTATGAGTCTTGGAATACATAGACTCTGGAAAAAATATTTTGTTGATCTTGTATTATCAAAACATAATGACAATGAAAAAATTTTAGACATTGCAAGTGGTAGTGGGGATATTTTTAATTTGCTTCCTATTTCAAAAAATCTTTATGCTTTAGATCCTGTTTCCGAGATGCACAATATATCCAGAAAAAAAAATAACTCTAAAAAAATTAATTACAAAGTTGGTTATGCAGAAAATTTGCCTTATAAAAAAAATTTTTTTAAAATTATAACATGTACTTATGGTGTAAGAAATTTTAAAAATCGAAAAATTGGTTTTTCTGAAATTTATAGATGCCTTAAAAAAAACGGTTATTTTTTTATTATGGAATTTGGTATTCCAAAAAGAAATTTATTAAAAAGTTCATATAAAAACTTTTTAAAGTATGTTTTACCTTTTACTGGAAGCATCATCTCCAATGATAGATATAGTTATAAATACTTAGCTGACAGTATTATTTCTTTTCCTAGTCAAAATAACCTTCTTGAAGAACTGATAAATACAGGTTTTTTTCATATTAAAACTATTGATTTCATTTCTGGAGCTAACAGCATATATATAGTGCAAAAAAAATGAAAATTTTAATAATAATAACTGGAAGTGTTGGCTGTTACAAATCTTTAGATCTAATTCGTGAGTGCCAAAAAAAAGCCATTGAATATGAAGTTATTGCAACAAAAAACACTTATGAATTTATTTCTAAACTACTACTTGAAACAATTTCCAATAAGCCAGTGTATTCAGAACTCTTCGATTTAGATATGGAAAAAAAAATTGGACACATAAAATTAGCGCGAGATAATACTCATATTATTGTTTACCCTGCAACCGCTAATATAATTTCAAAATTTGCAAAAGGTTTTTGTGACGACCTAGCTTTGACATGTATGATTGCTGCAAACAAACCTATATATTTTGCACCTGCGATGAATAAAGAAATGTGGGCTAATCAAATTATCCAAGACAATGTGGACTATTTAAAGAAAATTGGTCATCATTTTATTGGCCCAGATGATGGATCTTTAGCTTGTGGTGAGTATGGTAGTGGTCGATTAGTTGATCCTAGTGAAATAATTAGTCAACTTAAGTAATTGAAACGCGCATTAATAACTATTGGGTGCACTCGAGAGTATATAGATCCAGTAAGATATATATCAAATGAGTCATCAGGTCGGCAAGGCATAGCTTTAGTAAAAAGCCTATTAAAATTTAATTACAAAGTTATATGTTTACATGGATATCTTCAAACAAAACAAATAGTTTCAAAAAATGTTAAATTTATCTTCACTCCTACAGCAGATGAAATGTTAAAAGAAGCGAAAAAATATAAGTCTATCGACTTAGGAATTTTTAATGCTGCGGTTAGTGATTATAAAGCTAAAGAATATAACAAACTGAAAATCAAGAAAAAAAATGGAATGTCTTTAAAATTAACTAATAATCCTGATATTTTAAGATCAATGTCATTTGGAAAATATAAACCTAAGGTTACAGTTGGGTTTGCTTATGAAACAAATGATGTATTTCAAAATGCAAAAGAAAAATTGCTATCCAAAAATTGTGATTATCTAGTTTTGAACTTCCCAACAGCGGAAGATAAAATTTTTAATTCAAATTACAATAATGGTATTTTAATTGGAAGATCAGGTGAATTTTTAAATTTAGGAAATGTAAGTAAAACAATTTTTGCAAATAAAATTGTTAAATACATTAGCAATAGAAAGAATTAGAGTGGTTTATATAAAAGTAAAAAAAATAAATGATAATGTTACTCTTCCAACTTATGAGACATCATCTAGTGCAGGAATGGATATTAGAGCATTCTTGCCTAATGGAAAAGTAAGCATACTACCAAAAAAAACAAAACTAATTGGAACTGGATTATTTTTCGAGATTCCAAATGGATTAGAGGTTCAAATTAGACCTCGAAGTGGACTAGCTGTGAAAAATTTTATTACTGTTCTTAACAGCCCAGGAACTATAGATGCTGACTATCGAGGTGAAATAAAAGTGATTTTGATAAATCATGGATCAAAAATGTTTGAAATTGAAGATAAAATGAGGATTGCACAAATGGTTGTGTCAAAATATGAAAAGGTTAATTTTGAACTAGTAAGTGATT
>CACBZW010000032.1 GCA_902543855.1 uncultured Alphaproteobacteria bacterium
AAAAATTAATGGATTCTAATCTTAATATAGATATTAAAGACTACAATGGACCTTTAGACGTTCTTTTAGAACTTGTTCATAAGAATAAATTTGATTTAAAAAACCTACCAATACTTAGTCTTTGTAACCAATATATTGCTTTTATTGTAGATTTAAAAAAGGTTAGCATAGAGATAGCATCGGAATATTTACTAATGGCTGCTATTATGGTCTTTTTAAAATCTAAATACCTTGTAAATAAAGACAAAGAAGAGGATGTTAAAAAAGTAACAAGATTTCTAACAAATCGATTAACTATACTAGAACTTGTAAATAAAAATAGTATTAAGTTATTTGAGCTTCCTAAATTCAAACAGGAATTTTATCCAAATACACAAAAACATAAATTAAAAATTGAAAAAAATTTTGTAATTAAAGACAAGCTTATTGATCTTTTAAAAGCATATGCAAATGTTCATAAAAGAAATCAACAATATACTTTAAAGTTTAGTTCTACAAAATTATTTACAATCAAGGATGGTCAAAATGTTATCTCAAAGGAAATTTTATCTAACCAAGATTGGTTTACATTAAAGAGTTTATTACCTGATAATTTAAAATCTGATATTTTGAATAAATCATTTTTTTCTAGCACATTTAATGCCAGCCTTCACATGGCAAAAGAAGATAAAAATGAAGAAAAAAAAATAGTAATTAAGCAATCTTTACCATTTTCTGATATATATTTAAAAAAAGATGAGTGAAACTTCACAAAAAATAGAAGCTTTAATATTTGCTTCAAGTAAGCCAGTATCAGAAAATGAAATCAAAGAAAGATTAGACATCCATGAGGATATTTCTCAAGTTATGTCTAACTTAGAGACAGCTTATCAACATAGAGGTATAAATTTAAAAAAAATATCCAATAAGTGGATTTTCCTAACAAATACCGAAGTCAGTGAGATATTTCATGAAAAAAAAGAAATACAAAAAAGACTTTCAAAACAAGCAATAGAGACATTAGCAATAGTTGTTTATCATCAACCTATAACAAAATCAGAAATTGAAAGTATTAGAGGGGTTGTTATAGGGCAAGGAATATTTGATCAATTAATGGAGTTTGGATGGATAGCTCCAGGAGGCCGAAAAGAAGTTCCTGGTAGGCCTATTCTTTGGGGTACCACTGAAGACTTTCTTTTACATTTTGGCTTAGGTACTTTAGATAATCTTCCTGGAATAGAGGAAATGAAAAACTCAGGAATATTAGATGAAAATTTTGCTTCAATGAATATTCAAGAGGTTTCAGATGATTTAAATAAGGATGAAGCCTTTATAGATGATGACGATCAGGCAGAAACTCTTGATGAGTTCTCAAAAAGTCAATTAACTCAAAATAATGATACTTGATGTGAGAGATCTTCACCACTCTTTTGGTGAGGTGAATGCTATAAATAAACTTAGTTTTTCAATAGAGCATAATTCTATTGTTTCCATTTTGGGTCCTTCCGGCTGTGGAAAAACAACTTTAATTCGATTAATAGCTGGTTTAGAAGAAATTCAAAAGGGACAAATATCTTTTGAGGGTAAATTAGTTGCAAACGAGAGATTTAATACTCCCCCTGAGCAAAGATCAATCTCTTACGTTTTCCAAGACTTTGCATTATTTCCTCACATGAATGTAAAAGAAAATATTAGCTTTGCTGCAAGCTCTAAAGTAAATAAAAAACAGCTGATTGATCAAGTTATTCAATTAGCCAAAGTTGAAAATTTTCTAGATAAATATCCTCATGCTCTTAGTGGAGGAGAGCAGCAAAGAGTAGCATTAGCAAGATCAATAGCTGTTCAACCACGACTATTACTATTAGATGAACCTTTCTCTGATTTAGATACTAATTTAAAAAAGGAAATTATTGATGACACACTGCACTTAATAAATAGCTTGGACTCCTCTGCTATAGTAGTAACACACAATGCTGAAGAGGCTATGTTTCTTAGCAATGTTATTGTTGTAATGGAAAAGGGAAGAATAGTTCAAATAGGAAAACCTCGTGAAATATACTTTAATCCCTCTAATGTTTATGTTGCCTCTTTGTTTGGAGAGGTAAATATTTTTCAGACAAAAGTTATAAATAATAAATGTGATACTCCTTTGGGTATACTTAATACAAAAGACTTTACAGATAACCAACAAGTTAATGTAGTAGTTAGACCTGAGGCTATTAAATTGAATGTTGAAAAATCTCCTTTAACAAGCCCTAACTCTGGAGTTGTAGTTGACTCAAAATTTTTAGGAAATAGTGCTATAATTCATATGACAGTTAATGATAGAAATAATAATAAACATCACATTCATAGTAAATTGATTGGAGAATTTTTGCCTGCTCCTGCAAGTTCAGTTTCTTTTTCTTTGGATCTAAACCACGTATTCATTTTCCCTAGATAAGATATCAATAATATAGTAGAGTTTATATATGGGTGCTTTTAGCATATGGCATTGGATAATTGTTTTAATTATTGTTCTATTATTGTTTGGTAAAGGAAAAATACCCTCTTTGATGGCAGATATGGCAAAAGGTATTAAGTCATTTAAGAGCAATATGGCCGAAGATGATAAACCAACTAATCCAGATCAAGACAATCAAAATAAGGACCAGTAATGTTTTCTTTAGGTTGGATGGAGATATCCATCATCCTAATTATTACGGTAATAGTTGTAGGCCCAAAAGAAATACCAGCTGTTATTAAATTTTTAAAAAGTATAACTTCAGGTTTGGGAAAACTCTCCAGAGAATTTAAATCAACTGTAAATGAGATATCACATATAGAGGAAGTAAAAGATATCAAAAAGGAAATTTTAGACACAAAAGAGTCAATAGTAAAAGAGGGAAAAGAATTAGACGAATTTATCGAAAAAAGTAATGATCAAATTATGAAAGATGAAAATAATGACCGAAGCTGATAGTTCTATGAATTTCTTTGATCATATAAAAGAACTAAGACAAAAACTTTTATATGTAATAATTTTCTTTATTGTTGCATTTATAGTTTCTTTTTATTTTTCTCAATCGATATTTGAATTTCTAGCTAAACCTCTCACATCAATTTTGGGAAAGGGTAATGGATTGATTTATACAGCCTTACAAGAGGCTTTTTTAACGAATGTTAAAGTAGCTTTTTTTACAGCGGCTTTTATTTCTTTCCCATTTTTGTCAATACAGATTTGGTCTTTTGTTTCACCAGGATTACTAAAAAAAGAAAAACAAATTTCATTACCAACTTTAGTAGCAATCCCTTTTTTATTTGTCCTAGGTGCTGCTGTTGTTTACTATGTAATATCACCGGTAGCATGGAAGTTTTTTTTGAGTTTTCAAACTTCACAAGCAGACGGTATCAATATTACACTTCAAGCTAAAATGAACGAATATTTGTCCTTGATGATGACATTTATTTTTGCTTTTGGATTAGCTTTTCAATTACCTGTTATTTTACTATTACTTGTGAAATTTGGCATTCTTACTATCGCTCAATTAGTTTCTTTTAGAAAATATGCAATTGTTTTATCATTTGTATTTGCTGCAATTGTAACGCCACCTGATCCATTCTCACAAATTTCTCTAGCGTTACCTATAATAATTTTGTATGAAATATCTATTCTTGTTTCTAAATTTATGGCTAAGCGTCATAATAAAAAAGAATGAAAATATTATTAAAAGATTGTTATGCACGATATTAATTTTATAAGAGATAATCCAGATTTATTTGATGAATTATTAAATAAGAGATTTATTGATCCAAAGTCTAATGAAATTATCTTACTTGATAAAAAAAAGAGAGATATATTAACTAAATCACAAGAACTACGAGCAGAAAGAAAGAATTTATCATCTTCTTTTGCAAATCTTAACGACGGTGATAAAGCTGAATTACAAAAAAAAGTACAATTAATTAAAAATAAGATTGATGAACTAGAAAATGATATTTCAATAATAGATGAACAATTAAAAAACAATTTATCTAGTTTGCCAAACCTTCCACATAATGATGTACCTGTTGGAAAAGACGAAAATTCAAACAAATTGATTAAACAAGTTGGAAAAATTCCCTCTTTTAGTTTTACGCCAAAGTCTCATTATGAACTTGGAGAAAACTTAGAAATGATTGATTTTGAGCAAGCTGGGAAAGTCTCAGGTACTAGGTTTGTGTATTTAAAGAAAAAAATTGCCCAATTAGAGAGAGCTATAGCTAATTTCATGTTGGATAAACACACAAATGAATTTGACTATACAGAAATTAATCCTCCTAATTTAGTTAGAGACGCTGCTGCTTATGGTACTGGACAATTGCCAAAATTTTCAGAAGATTTATTCAAAACTAACACAAAACATTGGTTAATACCAACAGCAGAGGTTCCTTTAACTAATTTAGTTTTAGATACAATCGTATCTGATAAGAATTTGCCCTTGAGGTACACAGCTTGGACACCATGTTATAGATCTGAAGCTGGAGCAGCTGGAAGAGATACAAGGGGAATGATAAGACAGCATCAATTTTCTAAGGTCGAATTAGTTAGCATAACTAAAGAGGATGAGTCGGAAAAAGAGTTAGAAAGAATGTTAAGTTGTGCATCTTCAATACTAGATGATTTAAAAATTCCTTACCAAGTTATTTTATTATCTTCTGGTGATATGGGTTTTTCTGCAGAAAAAACTTATGATATTGAAGTATGGTTACCTGGTGAGGGAAAATATAGAGAAATATCTTCTTGTAGTAATTGTAATTCTTTTCAAGCTAGGAGAATGAATGCTCGTTACAAAGACTCAGATCAAAATAAATTTGTTCACACTTTAAATGGATCTGGTCTAGCAGTGGGAAGGACATTAATAGCAATTCTGGAAAACTATCAAAATGAGGATGGTAGTATTAGTATTCCACAGGTCCTGAAACCGTATATGGGGAATTTAGATAAAATCTCTAAATAATTATATTCTTACTAGAACAATAGTATTTAAAAAATTGGTATGCAGATCTACCTGTTCGATTTCCTCTTGAAAAGATCCATTTGAGTGCACTATTTTCAATTTCATTATCAAATTCTACTTTATAAAATTTACAATAATTTTTAATTATTAAGATGAAGTCTTTCTTACTTAAGTTATGAAAACTAATCCATAATCCAAATCGATCAGATAAAGATAATTTTTCT
>CACBZW010000033.1 GCA_902543855.1 uncultured Alphaproteobacteria bacterium
TCTTAGACCATTGTTAAGAAAAATACCTTCTGCACCAAAATATAAAAATACAGGTCTAGATAATAGAAACGTTGTTAGCCCTATGGCTATTGAAACCAATAAAGTGATAACTAAAGCTTGAGTATGTATCTTAATTGCCTCATTAAATTTTTTTTTGCCAATAGCTATTGAAACAAGAGCTGTGGTGCCTTGTCCAAAACCTACAGCGAAGGCTAATAAAATAAAATACAAGGGGTAAGATATTGATAAGCCTGCAATAGCCTCTGTGCTTATGAGACCTGCATAAAAAGTATCTACTACATTGTACAGAGTATAAAACAAAAGACCTGTTCCTGCTGGAACAGCCATACCGATTAATTGTTTTTTTATATCCCCTTGGGTAAGATCCATAAAATTAAAAAGGTCTTACAACTACAAGTATTACAATTAAAATTAGAATAACAGTAGGCACTTCATTGATTATTCTTAGATATTTTGAGGTATAGTCTCTAAAATTACTCTCTAGACTTTTTCTAATTTTACTTAAATACATATGAAATGCAGAGAGAATAAGAACTAATATAATTTTCAAAAAAAGCCATAATTCAAAACCTACATAATGGATAAGGGCTAAACCAAATACCCAAGTCAATATCATTGCTGGGTTCATTATAATTTTTAGCAATTTATATTCCATTTTTTGAAATACACTATTCATTTCAGGATTGGTTATGTTCTCTACATGATAAACAAAAAGTCTTGGTAAATAAAATAATCCAGCAAACCATGATACAAAAGATATGATATGTAAAATTTTTAATAACTCATACATTTTGTTACCATTTAGCCTCTGGAGGCATTGACATTAATATAGCATCAATATTACCACCGGTTTTTAATCCAAATAATGTTCCTCTATCATAAAGCAAATTAAATTCTACGTAACGAGATCTTTTTTTTGAGAGAGCATCTAAGTCATCTTGATTAAAGTTAAAATCTTTTTTTCTTTCTGAGTTTTCAATTACAAAATTAACAAAGAATTGCCCAACATCTTTTATGAATGATAAATCCTTATCAAAGTTTGTATTGATATAATCAAAAAAAATCCCTCCTATACCTCTACTTTCTTTTCGATGTTCTAAGTAAAAGTATTCATCACATTGTTTTTTAAATTTTTCATAATAAGTTGAATTATGTTGATCACATGTTCGTTGGAGACCTTGATGAAAATTATCTGTTTCTAATTTTTCAGGTATTGCAGGGGTTAAATCACAACCACCACCAAACCATTGTTTTCCTTTTGTAGTTATGTACCTAGTGTTAAAATGAGCTGCAGCAATTTTCGGGTTTTTCATGTGAGCTACGACTGAGATACCACTGGCCCAAAAGCTTGGATCCTCTTCGGTTCCCGGCATTGTTTTTTTAAATTCTTCACTAAAATTACCATGCACTGTTGAAATATTTACTCCTACTTTTTCAAATATTTCTCCTTTTAGTAAGGACATCAAACCTCCACCACCGCCAGGTCTTTGCCACTCTTTTTCTATAAATTCAGACCCATCAAGCTTTTGTATTGATCCAACCATTTGATTTCGAAGTTCTCGAAACCACTTTTCTGCTTTAGTTTGTTGATTTTTTATTTGATCACTCATACCCACCCATGTAGTTCGTTTTCTATCAACGAAGTGAGTAGGAGTATATGATCTTCTCGATCATTTAGACAAGGAATATATCCAAATTCCTTTCCACCATTTTCCATGAATATTTCTCTATTTTCCTCGTTAAGTTCTTCTATTGTCTCGAGACAATCTGAGGAAAAAGCAGGACTTATAACATGAATGTGGTCTGTACCATTTTTTGCTAAGCTCTCTATAGTTTTATCTGTGTAAGGTTGAAGCCATTCTGCTGGTCCAAATCTAGATTGAAATGTAGTCATATAGCTTTCCTCTGGTAAGTCCATGGTCTCTGCTACCAGCCTAGTAGTTTTTCTGCAAAAACAATGATACGGATCCCCTTTATCTAAATATTTTTTTGGAACACCATGATAGCTAAATATGATTTTTTTTGGTTTTGAATTTTTAGTCCAAAATTCTTCAATGCTATTTTTTAGAGCTTTAATATAAAGTTCATTTTCATAATATCCTCCAATAAAACGAAGAGATGGTACCCAACGCCAACTTTTTAATTCTTCTGCAACAGCATCAAACGTTGAGCCCGTTGTAGCCGCACAATATTGAGGGTATAAAGGTAAAATAATAATACGATCACAATTTTGATTTCTAAGATTATTTAAACCCTTCGAGATGCTAGGATTCCCATAACGCATTCCAATATCAAATACGATATTTTGATATTTCTTATTAATAAATTCTTTTATTTTCGATAATTGGTTTTTTGTGTGGAATAGAAGAGGTGAACCTTCCTCTGTCCAAACAGATTTGTAATTTTTAGCTGACTTTGCTGGTCGAGTATTCAAAACTATCCCATTAAGAATAGGCCACCAAATAGCTTTTGGCGTTTCTATGACACGTTTATCTGATAGAAATTGTTTTAGATAAGTCTTTAAAGATGACTTAGTTGGTTCATCTGGTGTTCCTAAATTTGTGATCAAAATACCTGTCTTAAGACCAGAGCCATGAACGTAGAGTTTATTACCTTTAAATGAAGCCATTGAAAAACATTACGATTTTTATGATAACTTAGTTCTTATCTTTTCTATGAATAAATGAACATTAGCCTCAGGAGTAGTTTTTTTTACACCGTGATCGAGGCTAGCAATCCACCCAGATCTATGAGAAGGCTCACTCTGTAAGCATTTCTCAATATATTTATCAATATAATCAGAAAAGGATTTAGTGTCCTCCATAGCTAACAAATTATTTGAAAAATTCCCCTGTAAAGATAAATGTGTCTTTGGTAATTCAGTGAAAACCTCCAAATTAGTGCCTAAAACTGTAAGTTTTAAATTTTTTAAATTTTGTAATTTATTGAATTTAGTTTGAGAAATTTCTTTAGTGAAATATCCAATTTTATTTGGATAACTATTTGAAATTTTAACTAAAAAAGGAATAACGAATTCATCAAAATCTTTATCATTTAGTTTATTAGCCTCAGTATCAAATATCATTAACAAATCAATGTCATTTTGTAATTGAATTTGTATATTTTTTTGTATTAACATTTCTAAAACGGGCAGGGTTTGTTGAAATAGTGTTTGTGATACAGGATTATTCCTCGTTGCAAAATGGTATAAGGTTACAGGTCCACCAGTAAATCCAATTAAGGATTTATCATTTGATAGTTCATTTCTAATATGTTTTAAAGATATATTCTGAAAATCTATAAAACTTTCAAATTCATCAATATTAAATTCGGATATCATTTTTGAACTTAAATTTTTTTCAAATATTGGTCCAGGATTAAACTTCAAACTCATACCTAAATAATCTAAAGGAAAAAGAATATCACTAAACAATATTGCAGCATCAAAATCGAATTCAACAATAGGTCCAAGAGTTACCTCACAAGCAAGCTCAGGCTCTTTACATAATTGTTCAAAAGAATATTTTTCTTTTAATTTTCTGTAATGCTGATGATATCGACCAGCCTGTCTCATAAACCAAATTGGAGGAATTTTTTGTTCAACTTTATTTAAGGCATTAAAAAAATTTTTGTTATAGGTATTTTGCAATATCTCTAGCTCCATAAGTAATAATAAAATCTGCTTGAGCTCTTTTGAGTACCGTTAAAGACTCTAGGAGCAAATCAACATAATTGCCAAATTTAGCTTTGCTGAGCATTTGTAGACTAGCATACTCACCACTTACTTGGTACGCACCTGTGGGAAGCAGTGTCTCCTTTTTTATATCTCTTATTAAATCTATTGAAGTCATTCCAGGCTTAACCATTAAATAATTTGCACCTTGAGCTGCATTATTAATTGAGCTTTTAATCGCCTTTACTTTGTCTTCAACAGGTAATTGATATGATGATCGATCAAATCCCTTTGGTGATGATTTTGCAACATCTCTAAAGGGGCCGTAGAAGTGACTTTTAAATTTTGTTGAGTAACTCATTATTTGAGAATTTGAAAAACCATTTTGAACAAATATTTTTCTTAAATATTTAGTCGTATTTTTCATCATGTCACTTGGTGCAATTATATCAGCTCCGGCCTCAAGATATGTATTTGCAGCTAATCCTAAAGAGTAATGTGTCTTACTAAGGTCAATTGATTTTTTATGAGTAACTCCACAATGCCCATCAACAGTTATTGAGCATAAGCATGTATCTATAAGTAAAACTATATCTTTTCCAAAATAATTTTTAATTTTTCTTATAACTTCATAGTGAAAGCTAAAATCCTCTGGATGTTTTTGTTTTTTATTTGGAACGATAAAAAGAAGAAAATTATTGATACCTTTTTTTAAATCCTTTTCAATTGCCTCAATTATAGATGAAGATGACCAACTCTTATTATCACCTAATCCTTTAATTTCCTTTGAATTTTTTACCTTTTGATCCACAAATAAAGGTTGAATTAAAATTTTCTTATTAAGAGATTTTGACTGATCAATAGGAAAATAATTTTTAATCATTTAAGTTCAAAATTTTTAAAATCATCATAAGTAAGATATACATTTAATTGATTTTTAGGAATAAATTTAGAAATTTGAAGATACGTTTGACCAGGTCCACAAGAATTACGC
>CACBZW010000034.1 GCA_902543855.1 uncultured Alphaproteobacteria bacterium
TTTAAATAATATTTAACAATATGTGGAAATTTAAAATCTAATTAATGACGCAGGATATTAACAGTCGTTTGGTAAAGTTTAATGAACTAATTCCAAGTAAAGTTCCATTTGTAGAAGGGAAGCTCAAAGGGCATCAAGATAGACTGAATTATTCCATAGTTGGTCCTGGAGTGAGTGAGGATACCAAGCAAAACGTCAAGATAGCTGAAGAACATGGTTTCAATATTGGTGCAGTAAGTGCCGCTCCAATGAACGGATCGGGACTTCATAGCCATACTACTGCAGAAGTATTTTTGATATTTTCAGGCTCTTGGCGCTTTTATTGGGGCACAGATGGTAAAGAGGGCGAAGTAGTTTTAAACAAAGGAGATGTTGCTTCATTCCCCACTAATATGTTTCGAGGATTTCAAAATGTTAGTGATGAAAATGCATTAATATTTGTTGTCCTAGGAGAAAATGACCCCGGTGTGATAACATGGACACCAAAAGTTTTAGAAAAAGCAAAAGAGTCTGGAATGGTATTGTTAAATGACAATACCCTAATTGATCTTGATAAGAATAAAATACCAGATGGAAAAGTTGCCCTTGAACCTATTAAAGAAAAAGATCTAGAGTCTTTCGATCATTACACTTCTGAAGAAATTGAAAAATATGTAATACGTTATGAAAATAAGGATAAATATTTAAAAGATGATGAGCATTATAACTCTAATTCAATTTTAAATTACCTTGACCATTTTAATGTTCATAACAAAGATTTTGAGCCAAACATAGACCATAATACTGGTTTTGGTTTGACAATGTTAAAAGGTAAGAATGCTCATATTCATCCGTACACATTAAAAGAGTCTGAAGTTTATTTATGTTTAGAGGGTGAATGGGAAGTAACTTGCAATGATCAAAAAACCACAATTGGACCAAACGACTCTTTCTCGTCTCCAAGAGGATCAAATAGAAGTTTAAAAAATATTAGCAATCAAGAAGGAAGTATCTTTATTATACGACAAAAAAACCTCTAATAATGAAAGGTTTTGATAATAAATTTTTAGATCTACCAGATTATATATTTAAAATAACATACCAAATTTGGGAAAATAAAGATGTTGAGTCAATTAGAGACTATTATGCTGAGGGTATTCCAGTTAGGTCTCCAGACGGTGTGATATATGGCCCTGATGCTGTAGTGAAAGCTACTTATGCCACTTTGAATGAATTTCCAGATCGACAGTTATTAGGCGAAGATGTAATTTGGATTGGTAATGAAGAACATGGATATTTATCATCACATAGAATTTTATCTAAGGCGACACATTTAAAAGATGGTATTTATGGAAAAGCTACTGGTAAAACTCTCAAGTATCGAGTAATAGCTGATTGTGCTTGCAAGAATAACCAGGTTTATGATGAATGGCTTGTAAGAGACCAGGGTGCTATTGTTCGGCAGTTAAACATTGATCCTAAAAAACATGCAGCAAAAGTAATTGAAAAACAAGGTGGTAAAGATAAATGCCCAGCTCCCTTTAATAACAATACCTCACATGAAGTAAAATATTTACAAATACCCATCTCATCAAATAATACAGGAATAAATTATGCTAACATTTTAAAGGAAATATTTAATAATAATTTTAACATAATAGATAAAGTTTATGATCGATCAGTTAATCAAGAACAGCCTGGAGGTACGAAAGCATTAGGGGTAGATGAGGTAAAGAGTTTTTGGTCTTCACTAAGATCTATGTTCCCTGACTCAATTTTTAAAGTTGAACATGTATGCTATTTAGAGGAAAAAAATGAATATAAAAAGGCATCAATTAGATGGTCACTAGAGGGAATTCATTCGGGACCTGGTTTATTTTCTAATCCTAGTAATGCAAATGTTCATATAATGGGAATATCTCAGGCTGAATTTGGTCCAAGAGGGATCAAAAATGAATGGGTTCTATTTGACGAAACAATAATTTGGAAACAAATTTTATTAAAAACTGGATAACAATTGAAACTACTAACAAAAAGAGAAAAGAAAATTATTGAATACATTAGATATTATGACACTCCAACTATCTCAAATTCACTAGAATTGTTAGATCCAACTCTACGATCAAAAGGACACACACAAAAAACAATGCATTGTCTAAATCCGAGTTTAAAACCTATCATTGGTTTTGCCAAAACAGCGATTATTACATCCAGAAAAAAGAAAAATACAAATATAATAAAAAATAGAGATAAATATTACGAGTATATGTTTGAAGGAAACTACCCTAAGATTTGTGTTATCGAAGATAAGGATAAGACTAATACAATTGGTGCATGGTGGGGTGAACTTAATGCATCTATACACTTAAATTTTGGATTTGTTGGAGCTATAACAAACGGAGCAATGAGAGATTTACAGGAGATAAATAGAGAGTTTCAAATATTAAGTGGTGAAATAAGAGTAGGGCATGGATACAATCAAATTCATAAAATCAATTGCAATGTTGACATTTTTAATATGAAAGTAAAACCTGACGACCTTATTCACGCAGACTTACACGGTGCTGTTATAATAAAAAGAGACTTTTTAATTGAATTACCATTAGCTATTAAAAAAATGATAAATAAAGAAAAAATAATTTTTGATTTCTTTAGAAAAAATAAAAAATTTTCGAAAAAACAATTTTTAGATAAGTATAAAAAATTTATCAATTCATAATTATTATGGCATCTAAAATTTTGACAACACATGTTGGGAGCTTACCAAGATCCAAAGAACTATCAGAATATCTCTTTGCCAAGGATAAGGGTGAAGAATACAACAAAAAATTATTTGGAAATATTTTAAGCTCAAATGTTGAACAAATTGTAAAAAGACAACTTGAAGTTGGGTTAGATTTCATAAGTGATGGTGAGATGAGCAAGATTAGTTATGCCACTTATATTAAGGATAGAATTGATGGTTTTTCAGGAGAAAGTGAACGAAGAGCACCTGCCGATTTAGACGATTTTCCAGATTATAAGGAAAAGTTAGCTATTAGTGGTGGAACACCTACTTATTCAAGACCATGTTGCACCAATGAATTAAAAATAAAAGATAATTTTTCTTTGTTAAATGATATTGAAAATTTTAGCAATGCCTTAAAAAAATATGGTCATGCAAAAGCATTCATGAATGCAGCATCACCAGGTGTTATTAATGTTTTTATGCCAAATAAATTTTATGCTAGCGATGATGAATATTTAAATAAACTCTCTAGTATTATGGCAAATGAGTATGAACAAATTACTAATGCAAATATTCATCTTCAATTAGACTGTCCAGATTTAGCACTAGCTAGGCATATGAATTTTAAAGATCTATCTGAGGAGGATTTTTTAAAAAAAGCTGAAATGCAAATTGAGTGTTTAAATCATGCTTTAATAAACGTTGATATTGAAAAAACTAGAATGCATATTTGTTGGGGTAATTATGAGGGGCCACATACTCACGATATAGCTCTAAAAAAAATATTACCTATAATTTTAAAATCAAAAATTAAATATTTTCTAATTGAGTCATCCAATCCTCGTCACGCACATGAGTGGAAAGTCTTTGAAGAAATAAAATTACCAAAAGATAAAGTGTTAGTACCTGGTGTAATTGACTCTACATCTAATTTTGTAGAACACCCAGAAGTAGTAGCTGAAAGATTAATAAAGTATTCAACAGTAGTACCTAAAGATCAATTAATGGCTGGGACTGATTGTGGTTTTAGTACTTTTGCAGGTTTTGGAAAAATTGATGAAAATATTTGTTATGAAAAGCTTAATGCATTAGTGGAGGGTACTAAACTCGCTTCTAAATTTATTTAGAATTTTCATTTTTATTTCTCTCAAGTAAATCAATACCCACACATTTTAAAAAATGAAGATGATCAATCAATATCCAATTTTCTGCTATTTTATCTCCATCTCTTCTATAAAGGTCAACAACTCTCATCTCCCCTATAAGATCTGTGTCTTGTTTGAAACCCATATAATTACCTTTTGGTTTCATTTTTAAATTTGGCCAACCAAACCACCCACCATAATTGCCCTCTGAGTTTTCAAGTATATGTCCGGAGAAATCAATAAAATCTAGATTATCCTCAAAAGGGCCCGTGTGACCTTTTAAATAACCTTCATAGGTATATGATGCACCAATACCTCCAGGTCCCCACCATATCATGTCCTCATGCCAGTCTTTATGTAGATCTTGAATTGTTGTCCTCAACCCCTCACCAATTAATCGATTTGCCATTCTCATTATAAGGTCAAGAGTTTTCTTTCCTTCTATTTCACTTTGTTTATCAAAACATAAACCCTGATGTGTTTTAGGCCCTGGATTAAAGCCAATCATCCCCGTTGACTCTGGGACAACTGATAAATTTAAATGTTGCATAAATTTTAAAATGTCTAAAAAAAAAGCACCTTCTTGTATTTTGTTATCCTCTACTTTATAAAACTCGCAATACCATAACATTACAGTTTTAAAATTTGGTTGAATGTCAAAAAAAGGAAAATTAAAACTTCCAAGCAAATGTCCCATATTCACAACCCATTTTGAAGAATGATTATCAACTAAATTTGTGCCAGCATAAAAGATATCCATTCTTCTTTGGATA
>CACBZW010000035.1 GCA_902543855.1 uncultured Alphaproteobacteria bacterium
TTCTTTTTCATAAATGAGTCTTACTGCTACAGATTGCACTCTTCCAGCAGATCTACTGCCAGGCATTTTCCTCCAGAGAACAGGAGATAAACTATATCCCGCTAAATAATCTAAACTTCTTCGGGCTAAATATGCAGAAACTAGATTATCATCAACTTTCCTAGACTCTTTAAAACTATTTATTACTGCATTTTTAGTTATTTCATTAAATGTAATTCTCTCAAATTTATTTTTATCTATTTTTTTTTCTAAAGATTTCACTAAGTGCCATGTAATCGCTTCACCTTCTCTGTCTGGATCAGTTGCAAGGTAAATTTTTTCATAACCTTCTGCTTTTTTTTCTATACTGTCCAACATTTTCATTCCTGCAGTTGTTGTTTCCCAATTCAGCTCAACATCACTGTAGTCTTCAGTCACTTTAACACCATCTTTTTTTGCTAAATCTCTAAAATGACCAACCGTAGCTATGACTTCAAAATCATTTCCAAGATATTTATTAATCGTCTTAGCTTTTGCGGGTGACTCTACAACAAGTAAGTTCATGACTATAAATTTATTTTATTTTCTTCGCCTTTAATTAATCTTTTAATATTTGAACTGTGTTTAAAAAATATTAAAAGAAAAATAATAAAAACTATTCCTTTTTCTAAGTTGCCATAAATAAAAATTAATTGATAAATTGTCAAAAGAAATATTGATAAAAGGGCTCCCAAAGAAGAAAGTTTAGTAATTTTGACTGTAAAAAACCACAGGATCATTGCTAAAATCGTTGGAATAGGAGTTAAAAATAAATTTGCACCAAAAAAGCATGCAACTCCTTTTCCACCTTTAAAATAAAGCCAAATTGGAAAAATATGTCCAATTATAGAAAAAAGAAAAATTAAATATTTATATTTCAGGTAGTGTTCTGGAAATAAATAATAAATTACTAAAAATGCAAAAATTGGTTTAATTCCATCTAATAACAGGACAGCAATACCAGCTTTTTTTGATACACTTCTGTATACATTGGTTGCACCTATATTACCTGATCCTGTCTTAGTTATGTCTTTGTTTGTTAAAAATTTGGTTATTAGTTTTCCAAAAGGTATAGATCCCATCAAGTAGGCAAACGTTAATATTAGAAACATCACTTTAATATATAATGTAAACAAGCCATTCTGAGGTAGACACCCATCTCAACTTGTTTTAAGATCAGCGATTTAGGATAATTATCTAAAACTTCATCACTAATCTCAATGTTTCTATTTACTGGGCCTGGGTGCATCAAATAGGGCTTATTTAATAGATGGTTATTTTGTAAACAAAATTCTTTTTTAAAAGATTTCATCATATTCTTTGCATCTTTTGGAATTCTCTCTTTTTGAACTCTCAACATCATCAAGACATCTAGTTTTTCAAGATAATTCAGATTTTTATGAAATTTAATTTTATCATTTATTTTAATCAATTCATTTCTGTTTAAAAAATATGTAGGTGCAATTATATGAATTTGATAGCCTATTTTTGAAAGAAGTTTGATATTTGAGTGAGCTACTCTGCTATGTTTAATATCTCCACAAATACCAATTTTTATTTTTTTCTTTTTAAAAATTTCTTTTATTACACAATAATCAAGTAGCGCCTGTGTGGGATGTTCATTAGTTCCATCTCCAGCATTGATTACAGGAACATTACTTTTCTTTGCTATGTTCATTGGTGAAAAATTATTTTTATCTCTGATGACTAAAGCATCTGGTTTCATACTCATTAAAGTATCCATGGTGTCATTAAATGTTTCACCTTTAGACAAAGAACTTTTTTCAAAATTTATGTTAACTGAATTGTATCCCAAATTTTTTGCTGCAAGCTCAAAACTTATTGTAGTTCTTGTAGAGGGCTCTAAAAATAGATTAAAAATATTTTTCGTTTTTTTTCCTAAAATTCTTTTTTTTGATTTTTTAAATTTTATAGCTAACTCAGCAATAGAGTGAATATCCTTAGCTGATAGATCGTCTATAGAAGTGATCTTTCTATTTTTCACTAGAGGAGTTTCTATACAAACTTAGGAAATCATCAAGTATTAAACATGCGCTTTTTTCATGAATATGTGTGTTTTCTGATTTTTTCCTTGATTTATAGGGATTACTAGACAATCTTTCATCGATAAACAAAATTGGACAAGAGATAATTTTCTCTAATTTTTCGGCAAATTTTTCAACTTTATTTACCATTTCAGATAGAGAACCATCAAGATGGTAAGGTTTACCAATCACGACTCCATGAACATTTTCAGTTGTTATAATTTCTATAATTTTTTCGAATAATAATGTTTCGGTAAAAGTTCCATAAGGTACAGAAATGATATTTGATGGATCGCTGATAGCCATTCCAATGTGTTTTAGACCATAATCTATAGCAATAAATTTCTTTGTATAATTATTGCTTACAAGAAAATCTGATATAGTATCGACGACCATTATGAGTGACATTGATATTAAAAGAATTTCTTATTTAGCAAAGCTAAAATTGCCCTCAGAAAAAGAGGAATTTTACTCTAATTCCTTAAAAGATATCATTAAATGGGTAGATAATCTTAAAAAGGTTGACACAAGTAAAACAGAACCTTTGCATAATGTAACTGAAAAAACCGTATCAATTAGAGATGATGAGGTAAGTAAAAGCAATTCTGTTGATGATGTATTAAGTAATGCTCCAGAGAGAGCACAAAATTTTTTCAAAGTGCCTAAAGTGGTTGAGTAAGTGAAGAATTCAATTAGCCAAATTAAAAAAGCTCTTATTGAAAAAAAAATAAGTGTAGGTGAACTTTATGACGAATATTTAGCAAAAGCAAAATCTGGTAATAACAACAGCTTTAACTTAGTGATTGACAGGGAAAACAATATTTCATCAATTAACGACTCTCAAAACAGATATGACAATGGCAAACCTTTACCTCTAGATGGTATTCCTTTAGGTATAAAAGATTTATTCTGTACTAAAGGAATAAGAACAACAGCATCATCTAAAATTCTGTGTAATTTCATCCCTAATTATGAGTCTTTTGTGACTCAGCAACTTTTAAATGATGGTTCAATTTTTATTGGCAAAAATAATTGTGATGAATTTGCAATGGGCTCTTCAAATGAAACTAGTTATTTTGGTCCTGTAATTAATCCTTGGAAGAATAAAAATTCTCAAAATGATAATCTTGTTCCAGGCGGCTCCTCAGGGGGATCAGCAGCAGCTGTGGCAGAGGGCTCATGTGTAGCGTCAATGGGCACAGATACTGGTGGCTCAATTAGACAGCCAGCTAGCTTATGCGGAATAGTTGGTTTAAAGCCCACGTTTGGCTCATGCTCAAGATGGGGAATTGTAGCTTTTGCCTCTAGTTTAGATCAAGCAGGACCTTTGACAAACTGTGTGGAGGATGCGGCTTATGTTTTAAATTCAATAAACAAACATGATTTTAATGACTCTACTAGCTCAAATCATCAAAGAGAAGACTATTTAGTTGATATCAACAACAACTTTGAAAAAAAAATTAAAATTGGAATTCCCTCTGATTATCTTGAAGATGTCAGTGACGACATTTTAAATCAAATTGATAATACAAAAAAAGCACTCTCCAAACATGGCATAGAATTTGTTGATGTAAAATTTAAGACTACTGAATACGCACTTTCAACTTATTATATTTTAGCACCAGCTGAAGCTTCGTCAAATTTAGCAAGATATGATGGAATACGCTACGGAGTTAGAGAAGACGGCGAAAGTCTTGATGATATTTATCTAAATTCAAGAACAAAGGGTTTTGGTGATGAAGTTACCAGAAGAATACTTATAGGCGCTTATGTATTGTCAGCTGGTTATTATGATGCTTACTACAGACAAGCTCAAAAAGTTAGAAGATTGATTAAAAATGATTTTCAAAGAATTTTAAACGAAGTTGACTTTATACTAACACCCACAACACCAAATGAGGCTTTTAAAATTGGTGATAAACTTGATCCCATATCTATGTATAAAAATGATATTTATACTGTTCCCACAAGTCTTGCTGGCCTTCCTGGCATATCTATTCCATCTGGTTTAAGTAAAAATGGTCTTCCTTTGGGAGTTCAATTTATTGGAAATTATTTTGAAGAAAAATCACTTTTACAGTTAGCAGCGCTTGCAGAAAAGGAATTAAGTTTCAATGAGTAATAATTGGGAAATGGTCATAGGTCTTGAAGTACATGCCCAACTTAAAACTTCATCTAAATTATTTTCCTCCTCACCAAATCAATTTGGATCTGAGCCAAATGAGAATGTAAATTTTATTGACTCAGGAATGCCTGGAATGCTTCCAGTAATGAACTTTGGTTGTATTGAAATGGCAATAAAAACAGGATACGCATTAAATTTTAAAATTAATAAGCATTCTGTGTTCGAAAGAAAAAATTACTTCTATCCTGATTTACCTCAAGGTTACCAAATTAGTCA
>CACBZW010000036.1 GCA_902543855.1 uncultured Alphaproteobacteria bacterium
TTTTTTTTATTCCTTCTGCTCTTGAAACAAAACTTCTCTCTGAATATTTATTTAATATTAAAAAAGCTTCATCTATAGAATAAACTTCCAATCTATCACAATGCTCTTTTAATACTCCCATTACCCTAGATGAGATATTTCCATATAAACTGTAATTTGATGAAAACACATGCACTGGATATTTTTTTATTATTTGCTTTATCTCAAAGAAAGGTACTCCCATTTTAATTCCTAATTTCTTAGCTTCGGAACTTCTAGCTATGACACATCCATCGTTGTTTGATAGAACTACAATAGGTTTTTTACTTAAATCAGGTTTAAAGATAGTCTCACATGAGGCATAAAATGAATTACAATCTACTAGGGCCACTATATTCATGGGTTATTTAATAAATTGACGAATAGCGCTGGTAACAACTCCCCATATCTCTAATTCTGCATACTCTGATATTAATATATTTTTATACAATGGGTTCTCAGCTTTTAAGATGGCAGAACCATCTGTCTTAATAACTAGTCGTTTGACAGTTAAATTTCCCTCGAATATAGCTATTACTATATCTCTGCTTTTAGCTTCTAAACTCCTGTCTACAACTAATATATCGCCATCATTAATTCCAGAATCTACCATGGAGTCACCACTAGCTCTCATTAGAAAAGTTGATAGGTGATTTTTGATCAATAGCTCTGATAAGCTTAGATTATTTTCTATATAATCATCAGCTGGGGATGGAAATCCAGCTGAAATCTTAGACAAAATATATGGCACAGACTCAAGGTTGTTGTCCTTATCAGTCTTTACTAGGATATTTTTGTTCATATTTTGTTCTTTTATAAACTATAATAGACCCTAAAGGAATAAAAAAAATTTTAAAATAAAACTTATTATTCGTCGCTATGTGAATTAATTTTTTGGTTAACAATAGCAAGTTGCTCACATAAAGACTTAGTGTGAGAGATAAATACATATAAAACCAAATAAAGTGATATGAAAATCAAAATAAAATCTAAATTAATTAAATTAGGTGTTTTTAGAAAAATCTTATTAATGAGCACAGAACCAATAAAACTGGTAACAAAAGGGGCTAGTCTTGAAAAAATCAGGAAATTACGAATTAGTATATTCCTTTGACTATATAAATTTGTATTATCTTCCATATAAATTGCTAAAGTTAATATATTAAAAAATGGCTAAAATTAAAGCAATCAATATTACAAATTTAAGTGGTGAGAAAACTTTTTATATAAATCAAGCAATCTTAAATAAAAATAAAGGAATTATTAACGACAGATACTATGAAAATTTTAAAAATCCTTATGAACAGATAACTCTAATAGAGTCTGAAAAAATTGATAATTTTAATAATACAATAAGAGAAAAAATAAGTTATAAGGATTTTCGAAGAAATATTATCACATCAGGAATTGATCTTAATCAAACCATAAATAAAAAAATTCAGATTAATGATGTAATTCTAAAAGTTTATCAACTTTGTCAACCATGTAAATATCTTCAGAATAAACTAAATATTAGTAATTTAGTCAAATTACTTGTTAACAAAAGTGGTGTTTGTGCAGAAATAATTAAATCCGGAAAAATTTCTAGATTTGATAAAATTAAAATAATTAATTGATTATTCCCATATATCAAAAAAGTTTCTTGTTTTACCGGGAGTCAGTATAGATAAAGGATTGAAAATAAAATCCGTCTTGTTTCCATTTTTTTTTACCTTAAAATCAGCAGCTAGAAGACTTTCTTCAACATTTTTTCCAAAAAGTTCATTAATTATAGGTATATCTTTAAAATTTTGTTCAAACAAATACAATGGACCATAAGTACCGTTAACATATGCTGTTTTTTCTGAAGGATTAGCTTGTCCTTTAAATGAAAAAGCTACGGTACCTCCTAGCATTTTTGCATGGTCAAAACTAAATATTTTCCCTTTTTTACTTACTGGAATTTCTAGATAATTAAATTTGTCTTGTGTATTTTGCAATACAGAGAAAATATCTAACATTCTTGAAGTAAATAATAAATTATAAAATTTAGATTTTTTATCTATGCTAAAATCTTTTACCTTAATATTTAAATTGTAGTCATCAAATTTTCTGAATGATCCTGAGCCAATTAAAGCACCTCCGACCATATTTTTTGTTATTTTTTGGGCATAAAAAAACTGACCTGCATTTTTTGATGATAAGTATATTTGCTTATCACCTTCCTGAGGGGTTATAGATAATTCAAATTCTTTCTTACTATCAAAAAATTGCATCGACTCAAATCCTTTATCATATAGAAAATTTAATTTATTAGAAAAAAGAGAGTATTGATCTGAAATTGTTAATTCAGATATTTCCCAATTGAAGTTAATTTTTTTTTTTAGTTTATTATTTTTTTGAGGTTTAGGAAAAACTTTTTTGAAATTATCAAAAGATATTTTATCAGTATTTAAGAGAATATAAATTTCATTATTGTGATAATTAATAATTCCAAAGTTTCTTTGACCATTAATTTTTATGTCAAATTTAATTTCTTTGATAATATTTTTTTCAAAATCAAGATTTATTAAAACGTCATCTTTTTGAAAGGTGAAATCGTAAGCTAACAAATGATATGGAATAATAAGTAAAAATAATATTTTAACTAAATATGTTTTATACATTTATCAGTGTTGACTCTAAAAAATCAAATATTTCACCATCTAAAACATTATCTACATTAGATGTTTGGTAATTAGTTCTAAGATCTTTTACCATTTTATATGGATGAAGAACATACGACCTAATTTGGTTTCCCCATCCTATCTTTTTTTTATTATTCTCTTCTTTTTTTTTCTCTTCGTTTTTTTTATCTAATTCTAATTCATAAATTCTTGATTTTAACATCTTCATAGCAGTGTCTCTATTTCGATGTTGTGATCTTTCACTTTGACTCTGAACAACAATATTATAAGTTAAATGGGTAATCCTAACAGCACTATCCGTTGTGTTGATGTGTTGACCTCCTGCGCCTGAAGCTCTAAATGTATCAATCCTAAGGTCTTTATTATTAATTTCAACTTCAATATTCTTATCTATTTCTGGATAGACCCATACACTTGAAAAACTTGTGTGTCTTCTTTTATTAGAGTCAAAGGGTGAAATTCTAACTAATCTATGAATTCCAGATTCATTTTTTAAATATCCATAACTTTTAAATCCGGATATCATCATAGTTACACTTTTTACACCAGCTTCTTCTCCTTTTTGATAATCTATTATTTTACAATTATAGTTATTTTTTTCTGCAAAACGTTGATACATTCTTGACAACATTTCTGCCCAATCTTGGCTTTCAGTGCCTCCAGCCCCAGCATGTATCTCTAAAAATGCATTACAATCGTCAGATTCATTATTAAGTAGAGATTTTATTTTTAATGTTTCACAATGTTTTTTAAGCTCATTTATTTTGTTTACTAATTCATTAATCTCATTTTCATTTAGAGAATCATATATCTCGAGAAACTCCCTAAATTCTATAAATTGTCCTGATACAAAATCAAAATTACCTATAGTGTCGTTATTCTGTTTGAGTTTTTCTTGAGAGGTGTTTATTAAATTAATATCTTCCCAATTATCAGGATTTGTTATTAATTTGTTTAATTCTTTAATTTCACTCTTAATTTTATCATAGTCAAAGACTCCTCCTAGTGAGATTTATAAGAGATTCTATTTCTTTAGTTAAGTTTAATAATTCAGATTTATCCATTAATTAATGCCGCCTATGCTTTCAATTTTATTTATATCATCTAATATTTGTAGTTGTTCTTTTGTAAAATAGTCAATAATTGAATATTGTCCATCAGAAAATTCTCCAGTATCTTTATTAACTTTTTTAATAATCAAATCACTTGGTACTATAAATTTATCATGTTTATTTTTATTAAATGAAAGATAGTTCTCTATTATTGTTTTAAAAATTGGTAAAGCTACAGAAGATCCTGTTTCTCTAAATCCAATTGATTTAGGCTCATCGTAACCGACATAAACTCCAATTACATATCTAGGGGTAAGTCCAAAGAACCATAAGTCTTTACTTTCATTAGTAGTGCCTGTTTTTCCAGCTATAGGGTAATCTATTTTATTCAAAGACTTACCAGTTCCTCTTTCAATTGCTCCTTCAAGTATATTTAGTATTTGAAAAGACGTTTGAGGAGATATTACTTTTTCTTTTTGTGCCTCTACTATTGGTTTTTTATATGATCTGTCTTCGACTGAAAATGAACAATACTTGCATTTAAAATATTCATTATTAACAATTAATTCGCCCTCATTTGAAACAACTTTTTTGATAATTGAGGGTTCGACTATGTAACCACCATTTAAAAATATCGAATAAGATTTTGTCAAGTTTAAA
>CACBZW010000037.1 GCA_902543855.1 uncultured Alphaproteobacteria bacterium
TCTTGAGACTTTAAACCATTGTCTACATCCAGAAACATGATGCCATAGTTCTGAATGTTTTCCTCTTGGGTTATCTCTGTAGTAAACAAAATTGTCCCAATCCTCGGTTGAGATTTCTTCTCCTAGTTGAGGTCTTTTTATAGTGGCGTCTCCACCATAAGAAAATTCATTTTGTGAGCGCTTGCCACAGTATGGGCATTTTATTTCTAACATCTATTAACCGATCCAAGGTTTAGGGCCTACACCCTTTTCATCTATAATTTTTCCAGTATGAAATCTTTCAAGGTTAAAGTCTGAGTTGAGTTCATGTACTTGATCTTGTGCTATTGTATGTGCAAAAACAAAACCTGAGCTGGGAGTAGCTTTAAATCCTCCGTAACACCAACCGCAATTAAGGTATACACCCTCAATATGAGTTTTATCAATTATTGGAGAACCATCCATGGACATATCCATAATACCTCCCCAAGTTCGAAGCATTTTGAGTCTACTAAAGTTTGGGAAGACAGCCAATCCACCTGTTAAAACATGCTGTATCATTGGCATATTTCCTCTTTGAGCATAGCTGTTGTAACCATCTAAATCACCACCCATAACCATTTCACCTTTGTCAGATTGGCTACAATAAAAGTGACCTGCTCCGAATGTAACTACGTTATGAAGTAATGGTTTAACAGGTTCTGAGACACAAGCTTGCAGGACATGTGCTTCAATTGGAAGTCTCATATTTAACATGTCTGCTAAAAGTGTAGTGCTTCCAGCAACACACAATCCAACTTTTTTAGTTTTAATATTTCCTCTTGATGTTTGAACGCCTTCTATTTTTCCGTTGTTAACATCAAAACCTGTCACTTCACAATTTTGAATTATATCCACTCCCATGGAGTCTGCCTGTCTTGCATATCCCCAAGCAACTGCATCATGTCTTGCAGTTCCTCCACGTGGTTGCATTAAACCACCATGAATAGGAAAACGGCATGTTTCTGAAAAGTCTGCAAATGGGATCATCTTTTTTAAATCATCTCTTCCAAGAAGAATTGCATCAATACCATTTAGTCTCATAGAGTTACCTCTTCTAGCATAAGCATTCATTTGTGCATCAGAGTGAGCTAGGTTTATAATTCCTCTCGGTGAATACATAACATTGTAATTTAATTCTTGGCTAAGTGTTTCCCAAAGCTTCATGCCAAACTCATAAAAATGAGCGTTTGAATCAAACATATAATTAGATCTCAAGATGGTAGTGTTTCTTCCAACATTACCTCCACCAATCCAACCCTTTTCAAGTATGGCAACGTTTGTGATGCCATGTTCTTTTGCAAGATAATAAGCTGTTGCAAGACCATGACCACCGCCACCTACAATTATGACATCGTATTCTTTTTTAGGCTCAGGGTCTTTCCAAGCTACCTCCCAATTTTCATGGTTGGTGAAAGCATTTTTTACTAAACTAAAAACTGAGTACTTTTGCATGATTCAATTAAACCTCTTCGAAAATATATATTCCTAATATAATGCTACAATAAACCTGTTCCATAATATGAAACAACATTTTTATTATCCCTGTATTTATTACAGATTATGACAAAAAATGGATTGGAAATTAAAATTTATTTATTAATATTAATTCAAATCGGAGGAGAATAATGACAAAAGTTGCACTAATTGGTACAGGTCCCTGTGGACTATCTTTTTTAAGATCTCTGCATTAAGCGCAAAGCAAAGGCGAAAATATTCCTGAGGTTGTTGCCTTTGAAAAACAAGAAAGTTGGGGTGGTCTTTGGAATTATACTTGGAGAACCGGGTCTGATCAATATGGAGATCCAATTCACAATAGCATGTATAGATACCTTTGGTCGAATGGGCCAAAAGAGTGCCTTGAATTTGCAGATTATTCTTTTGATGAGCATTTCAAAAAACCAATTCCCTCCTTCCCTCCAAGAGCCGTCCTTCAAGATTACATTTTAGGTCGTGCAGAAAATTCAGATGTAAAAAAATACGTAAAGTTTAACACCACTGTTACCTCTGTTGCTGATAATGGTAATGGATTTGATATTACATACCGAAATAAAAAAGACGATCAAACTAAAACTGAGAGTTTTGATAAATTAGTTGTTGCGACTGGTCACTTCTCTGTTCCCTACATTCCTGAATATGAGGGAATGAATAGTTTTCCAGGGAGAATAATGCACTCTCATGATTTCAGAGACGCTGAAGAGTTTAGAGATAAAAACGTTGTCGTTCTTGGAAGTAGTTACTCTGCTGAAGATGTAGCGTTACAGTGCCATAAATATGGAGCTAAAACTGTTACTATTGGTTATAGAAACAATCCAATGGGTTTCAATTGGCCTGAAGGCATGAAAGAAGTACATTACATGGATAAGATCGATGGAAACAAAGCAGTTTTTAAAGATGGCACAGTTCAAGAAATGGATGTCTTAATACTATGCACAGGTTACTTGCATCATTTTCCTTTTTTACCAGAAGATCTAAAATTAAAAACTCATAACAGGCTGTATCCTCCAAACTTATACAAAGGAGTAGTATGGCAAAATAATCAAAATTTGTTTTATCTTGGTATGCAAGATCAGTTTCATACTTTTAACATGTTTGATGCCCAAGCTTGGTATGTTAGAGACATAATAATGAACAAAATAATTCTGCCTTCAGCTGATGAGTTAGCAAAGGATATTGATAACTGGGTTAAAAAGGAAGAGGCCCTAGAGGATGCCTATCAAATGATTGATTTTCAAACAGATTATTGTGTGGATTTATGTTCTGCTGTTGACTACCCAAAAATTGACTTTGAGTTAATTCGCAAACATTTTTATGATTGGGAGCACCATAAGGAAGAAAATATCCTGACTTATAGAGATAAATCCTTTTCCTCGCCTGTCACTGGCACCACTGGTCCCTCACATCACACTACATGGTTGGATGCTATGGATGACTCTATGGCTACATATTTAGATACAAAATAAATATTATATGTCCAATAATACTCTTAATTTTATTGGATGGGTTTTATTTATTATTTCTGCCGTAGGCTTTATAATATCAAGTATTGGTAGTTTCTGGGCTATGTTTGGAAGTCTTTTTTTCTTTGTAGCTTGTTTTGTTTTTTTAATACCATTCTTTAGAAAAGAAAAAAATAAAGATTAAGGAATATTTTTGTCTATCCCCTTTGGGATGAGTTTTTCTTTATCGTAAAATGGTAAATCAATTATTTCGCAGTCAGCTAAATTATCATTAACAGACTCGACTTTAATTTGAAATTCTTTCCACTCACCAGGGTAGTCAAAACGTACATAACCTACATACTTTTCTAAAGTAGGAGACCAAGTTGATGCTGAAAGATATCCAATTTTTTGTTCATTTGATGAAAAATAAACTTTTGCTCTTGGAATAATTTCTTTATCGGTAGTTATACCAAATAATCTCTTTCCAAATTTTGTTGATAAAAATTCTAAAGCTTTTTTTCCAATAAAATTTTCTTTCTCTAAATCAACTAGAGAGCCTAATCCAATTTCATAAGGATTCATTGAAGAATCAAAATCTGTGTTGTTATCTAGGATGCCCGCTTCAATTCTTCTTATATCCATTGATTCTAGACCATCAAATGTCATACCCATCGGATATCCGATTTCACAAATAGTATCCCAAATTTTTTTATAATCAGTCTTATTTCCTAGAGTATAAATTTCGTAGCCTAATTCAGAAGTCCATCCTGTTCTAGAGACATATACATTTTGATCAGCAATTTTTGAATAACCTGAATGATAGTATTTAAATTCATCGTTTATTTCTCCATTTGTTAGCTTTAAAATTATATCTTTAGAAATTGGACCTTGAATTTGTATCACTCGAGAATTAGGGTCAGTTATAGTAACTTCATAGTTTTTTTGATGAGCTTTTAACCAAGTTTCAAGGGGTCCATCAGGTTGGACGTACCAAAATTTATTTTGCTCTAATCTAAAAAGTACACCATCTATAAATATTCCGCCATTTTCATAACAGGCAATTGCGTATTTACCTCTTCCTACTTTCATATTTTTAATTTTGCGACAAAATATTTTATCAAGAAATTCCTCTGACTGTGGTCCCTCTATTTGAATAGGTTTTTCAGGTACATCATACATGACAGCTTTTCTTCTCAAATTCCAGTAACTATCTTTGATTTTATTTCCAACAGATATTGGAAAATAGCGATCGGCGTATACACCATAAGAATTATC
>CACBZW010000038.1 GCA_902543855.1 uncultured Alphaproteobacteria bacterium
GGTAAATCAGTTAGATTGTTCTGTATTGCAAACTGTGTAGCAAAAAATAATGAAATATATTACGAAAATGTTGTTTATGATACTGCAGGTTTAATAAAACAATTAGGCTTAGACTTAAATGAAGTAGCAAAACAAATTGCTAATAAAGGAAATATTGGTCCATTTGCTCCTGATTTTAGAAATTCAAAACCCAAAAGAAATATTAAAAAGTTAAAGCCTATAAGTTTCGCTATACCTGATAAAATAAAAAACATTAGAGAATTTGTGCATGCAGTTTTTGATACTATTTGGAATAGAAGAAATTTTTCTGCTATTGATAGCGTTTACACAAAAAATATTAAATTTGAAGGCTCAACTAGTCGAAAATTTATTGGAATACCTAAGCTTAAACATTTTATTATCTCATTAATTGCATCATTTCCTGATCTTGCACTTAGTGTTGAAGATCTATATTGGATGGGAAATAGTAAAGATGGTTATTTAGTTTCAATTCGTTGGGGTGCTGTGGGAACTCATAAAGGAAATGGAATTTATGGTAAACCATCTAATAAAGAATGTTATCTCTGGGGTATTACACAATGGGAAATTAAAAATAATAAAATTGTAAAAGAATGGACTGGTTTCAATGAATTGGCAATCTTAATACAAATTTTAGGGGAAAAAAAATGAATATAAATGAAAATAAAATACTGTTGCAAAATATGTACGATGCTTTGAATGCACAAGATTTAGAGGCACAGCATAAATATTGGAACGATGATATGATTTGGCATGGACCTCCAGGCTTTGGCGATATTCACGGTATTGAAAATTTTAAATATAAGGTTCTCAAACCTTTTTATGCAGCGTTTCCAGACTATCATGTAAAAAATGATATTGTTGTCGCAGAAGGTGAATGGATAAGTGCGACGGGTTATTTAACTGGAACTCATAGCGGTACTTATCTAGGAGTAAAACCAACTGGAAAGTCAATTAAAATGCAGTTTTCTGACTTTTGGACAATTAAAAATGGTAAATTTATGGATAATTATGTAATGGTCGATAACCATGGTGTTTTTGAACAAATGGGTCTTAGTTTTAAATAAAAAAGAATATCATAATAATTTCCGCGACCATTTCTCTTACATTTTAATTTTGTTTTATTTAGTATAGTTTTAAAAATAACTTTTTATTAACAAAAAGAAGAGGAAATAAATGAAAAAACTAATAATAGCTCTATTGATCTCTTTTGCATCTACTAGTGTTTTTGCAGGTAGCCATTCACCTTGTGGTGTAACAAGCGGTTCAATAAATATTTTAGCTAACGAATTTACTACATACAGAATTTTTATGGATGAAGTAAAAAGTTGTGCTGGACCAGATGCGGATTTTAATGTCACGCACTCTGTTGACCATAATAAACTACAAGTAGCTGCTCTATCAGCAAACCCTGCTGAATTTTCAGCAAAATTAGTTACTAATGGTTCAATTACACCTTTAATGAATGACGGTTTAATTCGTCCACTAGATGATTTAGTTGCAAAATATGGGTCCAACTTAAATGATAACCAAAAGATTACAATTGATGGTAAGATTTATGCTGTAGCTTTTATGGCTAACGCACAACATCTTTGGTACAGAGAGAGTATTCTTAACGATTTAGGCATAGCTGTTCCTTCTACTTATGAAGAAGTAATTGCTGCTGCTGAAAAAATTAAAGCAGCTGGAGTAATGGAAAATCCATATGCAGGAGCTTTCAAATCAGGATGGAATCTTGGTCAAGAGTTTGTAAATATGTATCTTGGTCATGGTGGTGAGTTTTTTAAATCAGGTTCTGCACAACCTAACGTGAATAATGAAAAAGGTGTTGCAGCACTTAATGTTATTAAAAAATTAACTGAGCTAAGTAATCCTGACTTTTTAACACAAGATACTAATGCTGTTAAAGAAGAATGGGAGTCTGGTAATGTTGCATTAATGCATATTTGGAACTCAGGTGCAGCTTCTTTACTTGATGACGAAGGTGATCAAAATATCAAAGCTGATACACGATTAGCACCTTCACCAACTGTGGGCGGTGGAAACAAGCCAGCAACTACTCTGTGGTGGGATGGAATTGCAATTGCAACAAATACATCTGATGAAAACGCAGAGTCCTCATTTAGAGCTTTGGTTGGAGCTGCCTCATCAACTGATTTAGCCAATAACAACCCAAATGCAACTGTTTGGTTGATTAAAGGTTACACACCTGGTGATACAGCAGGTCCTGTTGTTGACGCAGCAAGTAGAGGCACAACACCTTACCCTAGTTTTCCACACATGAGCTTAATGCACGGTGCTTTAAGTACAGAACTTGTGGAATTTCTTCAAGGTAATGAGTCAGCCGAAAAAGCATTAGCTGACGTTGAAGCTGCTTACATAGCTAAGGCTACTGAGCAGGGTTTTTTATAAACCAAAGATAATTAATTCTATTAAGTGTGGATCTTAGTTAAGTTCCACACTTTCTTACAAAAAAAAACATAATGCCTCACAGAACTTTCTTTTGGTTTATTTTACCTACAGCTCTGGCCATGATTTTGTTTATAGGTTTACCAATTGTTTCTAGTTTCTTTCAATCCCTTCATATTGAAAATGAACAGGTTCTTATGGAGGTGGAAAATTGTGATCCATTTGGGTGTACTACAAATGTTAGAGTAGATGTAGAAGCTACAGAAAAAATAGAGGCTGAAAATCCTTTAGGCAGATTTAATGGCTTTGGCACTTATACTGATAGAAATCACTTAGCTTTTGATGAAATAAGAGAAGCATGGGATAACACGTCATCAATCGGTGAATTCAAAGATATTGTTTTAAATCTCCCTTTTTATAAAGCATTATTATTTACACTAACATTTTGTTTTGCTGTTACTCCACCAGTGATAGTATTAGGTTTTATAGTAGCTTTAAGTGTCAATACTTTAGCAAAGAGTCTAAAAGGTCTAATTGTATTTGGTACAATTTTACCAATGATTGTAACACCTTTAATTGGTTCTTTAGTTTTGTTTTGGATGATTGACTCTCAAGGAATAATTGGAGCCAGTATCCAAATTCTTTTTGATGACCCTAATCTGTCCTTAAAAGCCTCGAGTAATTTAACATGGATAACCCTGATTATTTATGGAATATGGCATAATACTCCCTTTGCATTTGTTGTTTTTTATGCAGCCTTGCAGACAGTCCCACAAGATCCTTTAGAAGCAGCATACATTGATGGCGCAACAAGATTTGAACGTGTTCGTTTTATTGTTATTCCACATCTATACCCTGTGGCTACTTTCATAATGCTAATCTGTTTAATGGATAATTTTAGAGTTTTCGAACCTATTATTGGTTTTTCTGCTGAGGGTGTTGCTCAATCATTATCATGGATGATTTATCAAGACTTAAGAAATGAAAATAAGATGCTTTTTGGTTCTGCTGGAGCTACGTCAATGCTCACTATATTAGGAATAGCTTTTTTACTCACACCTGTGCTAATTAGAACTTGGAAAGAATTTAAAACTGAAAGATAAATGAACCAAACAATCAATAAATATTCAAAACAAATAATAATTGTAAATAGTATTTTTATATTATTTTGGCTTACTATATCAATTTTTCCTTTTATATGGACACTTTGGGGCTCCTTTAAAGTAAAAGCAGATTTTTTCTCAAGAGCTGATTGGACATATGCTTTAAGTGGTTTTAATACTTTAATTGAAACAGGCGCTACGACAACATTTAAAGCATATTTAGAGTCATGGACAGAGGGCGAATTTGGAAGAGCTACAATGAATACAATGATTGTAACTGTATCAGTTGTATCAATTTCATTGTTTCTGGGAACTTTAGGTGCTTATGCATTGTCTAGGTCAACATTCAAATATACTTTTTATATTCTAATTATTGCTTTGATATTTAGAGCTATGCCACACATTACTTTAGTATCAGGCTATTTATTTCCTTTTTTCCAATTAAACATATGGGGAATACTTCCAACTACGATTATTGTTTTGGTAGCTATAAACCAACCATTTACTCTTTGGTTGCTGTACTCTTTTTTTAAAACTGTACCAAAAGAATTAGATGAAAGTGCTTTGATTGACGGTTGCTCATATTTTCAGGCATTTAGGTATATTATTATGCCAGTAATGTGGCCTGGAGTGGTTACCGCAGG
>CACBZW010000039.1 GCA_902543855.1 uncultured Alphaproteobacteria bacterium
CTTTAAAATTTAGTTTTTTAAAAATATGCGTTGCCATTACTTTGCAACTAAAAATCCCCCTCTCAGATAATGGTCTTTCATGATCGTCTAATTCTAAATTTTTCCAAGAGGATTTAGCGTGACGTAATAAAAATAGTTTTTTTTCAATCATCTGTTAAATATATGCAATATAATATGCTTAATAAAAAAGATTCTATTGCAGTAATAGATATAGGGTCAAATTCAGTAAGATTGTGTGTATTTAGGGGCAATATGAGAAGCCCTGATGTGCTCTATAATAAAAAATTTTTTTGTGGGTTAGGTGAATACCTTCCAAAAACAAAATTGATCAGCAAAGAGGCTGAAAAAAAATGTATCAACTCAATAATTTTTTTTAACTCAATAATTGAAGAAATAAAACCTAACCACTCTGTCGCTTTGTGTACTGCAGCAATTCGAAATGCTTCTAACAAAAAACAAATTACAAATAAGATACAAAAAGTTTTTAAGGGAAAAGTTTTAACTTTATCTGGAAGACAAGAGGCCTCCTATGCCACACTAGGCGTTCGTTCTGCAATACCTAGGGCCAATGGGACCATTATTGATATGGGAGGTGGCAGTCTTGAATTAGCACAAATAACACCACATAAAATTAAAAACATATCTTCTTTTCCTTTGGGTATATTAAACTTCACTAAAGAACATAAAGAGCATAAAAAAATTAACAAAGAAATAAATTCAAAACATAAAAATCAAAAAATCTTCTATTTAATTGGTGGAGCATTTAGGACAATTGCAAGATGTTATATTTATTTTAATAAATTGCCCTTTAATGAAATACACAACTTGAGTATCTCTCGGAAAAATTTTTATGAATTAAAATCAGAATTACAAAAAATTGGGATTGACGACCTACAAAAAATTCCGAAAATTTCTGTCGACAGAATAAAACATATTCATATTGCAATAGAAGTATTGGACAAGGTGTTAAAATTATCAAACTGCGAGCAGTTTATTTATCCAAGATACGGGATTAGAGAGGGTTTCATTTACGAAAATCTTCCCAAAAAGCAAAGGCTTTTAGATCCAACTGAAATTTCTTTAGAATTAATAGCTAAAAGTAGATGTCGTTTTTTAATATTTAATAAAAAGACTTTTGCTTGGATTAAAAATGTTTATTTAAAATTTATAAATTTAAAAATGTCCCCTAACCAACTGAGAGTAATAAAACTCTCATGCATTATTTCAGATTTGGGATGGGAGCAAACAGCCAAAATTAGAGCTTCTTATGCATTCAACCTAATATTAAATAGTCCTCTAGTAGGAATAGAACAATCAGAAAAAGTATTTATTGCATATTTAGTGTATTTAAGGCACACGAAAAATATCTTAGACCAAAGGGTTATTGAAAAAGAATTAAGTACCTATTTATCTTATTTATCAAGTGACGAAAAAAAGTTAGCTTATCAGATTGGGTGTGTATTAAATTTTTTATACTCTATAACTAAGGGTTCTTCTTTTTTATTAAAACAGCTTGATCTTAAATCTTTAACATTGGCAGAGCAAAAAAAGGTTTCGTCTATTCAAAAAGTACCAAAATCAGGCAAAACTGAACAGCTTTATAACCTAATTAGAAAATTTTAATATTAGATTAATATTTTTTTAATTAAAATTACATAATCAATAAATCTAATATTCTTTGGTATTTGGAGAAAAAATAATGAAATTATTATTATCAATGCTTTTAAGCTTTGTTTTTTTCAATGTAAATGCATTGGAACTTAATAAAATCTCAGGCTATTCAACTTTTTCATGGGACGAAGGTGGATCAGAAATTTTAGCTTACGACTCTCAAAGAAACAGAATATTTGTAACAAACAATCTAACAAAATCTGTAGATGTTTTAGATATTACAAGATTACCTTATACAGAAAAATTAATTTCAATCAAACCAAGAGCAGGTGTTGGTGGAATAAACAGTGTTGCTGTTTCAGAACAAGCAGGTTTGCTTGCTTTAGCAATCGAGGCAGAAGACAAACAAGACAATGGTGCTGTTTTGTTCTATAATCTTAATACATTAAAATTGGCTTTTGGGTACTCAGTAGGTGCGCTGCCTGATAATGTTGTATTTACTCCGGATGGGAAATATGCATTGGTCGCCAATGAGGGTGAGCCAAATGATGACTACACTGTTGATCCCAAAGGATCTGTTTCAATTATTGATTTAAACAAATGGTTTGTCGGCCCTAGTGAAGATAAAATCAGAAATATAAACTTTTATTACAATGGGGCTCCAGAGGGTGGCAGAATTGTAAAACCTGGATCATCTTTTTTGTATGATGCTGAACCAGAGTTTATAGCGGTTAGCGGTGACTCTAAAAGAGCTTATGTAGCTCTTCAAGAAAATAACGTTATTGCAAAGATAGATATTAGTTTGGGCATAGTTACTGATTACTTTGGTTTAGGCTATAAAGATTGGTCTCAGTCCGCTCTTGATGCTTCAAATAAGGATAACAGAGTTAATATACAGCCTTGGCCGGTTAAAGGAATGTATCAACCAGACACCATGGTAGTTGTCAGTAAAGAGATTAATGGTGAAATGTATGATTATGTTTTAATGGCTAATGAGGGAGATGCAAAAGATTACGATGGATTCTCAGAAGAGGTAAGGGTCGCTGATTTAACTTTAGACCCTTCAGTCTTTCCTAATGCCTCGGAGCTCCAAAAAAAATCAAATCTCGGTAGGTTAAAAACAACTACTACTATGGGAGATGCTGATGGTGACGGTTTTTATGAAGAAATCTATACCTACGGCGGAAGATCTTTTTCAATTTTGGACGGTAATACCGGACAAATTATTTATGATAGCGGTAATGATATTGCTGTTAGAACAGCGTTTTCAGGTTTTTTTAACTGGAATGAGGATGCGGGATCTTTTGATGACAGAAGTGACGATAAAGGTGCAGAGCCAGAGGCTCTTACAGTTGGAGAAATTGATGGAAGAACAATAGCTTTTGTAGGTCTTGAAAGACAGGGCGGTATCATGATGTACGATATTACTGGTATGGTAAAACCAAAATTTCTTGGATATTTTAATGGTAGAAACTTTTTTGGAGATGGTACAAAACAAACTGGTGGTGACATATCTCCTGAATCATTAGTTTTTATACCTGCCGACAAGACACCTCCACTTTATCATGTCAGAAAAGGAACTCCTTTATTGATTGGAGCCTATGAACTTTCGGGTTCAACTGCTATTTACGAAGTTATAATTGATTAGTAATATTTATTTTACCCTCTCTAAATTAATAGGGAGGGTTAGATTAAATAGCTTTTTCTAAACTTG
>CACBZW010000040.1 GCA_902543855.1 uncultured Alphaproteobacteria bacterium
GTTAATTATGAGTGTAATAGTGGAACATTAAAAAAAACAGATATGGGATGGGAATTTTATCCTGAGGGATTGAACTACTTTATTAAAAGAATTCATAAAGAATATGATAATAAAATTCCAATATATATTACTGAAAATGGGATGGCAAATAACGATAAACCAACTTCAAAAGGAGAGGTTTATGATGAAAATCGAATAGAATTTTTTAATTTACATTTAAAACAAATATTAAGCTGTTTGAATGAAGGTTATTCTGTTAAGGGGTATTTTGCTTGGTCATTGCTTGATAATTATGAATGGGCATTTGGCTACTCTAAGAGATTTGGATTGGTCTATGTTGATTTCGATAACTTTAAACGAATTCCAAAAAAATCTTATTATGAATTCTCAAAGTATTTAGCCTAAATTAAAACTATAGTCACTGATGTATATTTAAACAAAAAATGCTAAAGTTTTCAGGGTATTATGGCTAATTTAAACCTTAAAAGTGTAAAAAAAACTTATGATAAAACTGAAGTGATACATGGTGTAGACCTTGATATCAACTCTGGTGAATTCATTGTTTTTGTTGGGCCATCTGGTTGTGGTAAATCAACACTCCTTAGAATGATAGCCGGACTAGAAGACATAACAGAAGGAGAAATATCTATAGGTGGAGAGGTTGTAAATAAAATTATTGCAGCAGAGCGAGGTGTTGCAATGGTTTTCCAGTCATATGCCCTGTATCCTCACATGACAGTTTTTGACAATATGTCATTTGCTTTAAAGCAAGCTAAGACTCCTATTGATGAAATCAAAAGTAGAGTTTTAGAGGCAGCAAAAATTTTGCAAATTGAGAGTTTATTTGAAAGACTACCTAAACAATTATCAGGTGGTCAACGACAACGTGTTGCGATTGGAAGAGCAATAGTGAGAAATCCAAAAGTATTTTTATTTGATGAACCTTTATCTAATTTAGATGCAGCACTACGAGTTCAAACTAGAATAGAAATAGCTAAGCTTCATAATCAATTAGCAGCAACTATGATTTATGTAACACATGACCAAGTTGAAGCAATGACTTTAGCAGATAGAATTGTTGTAATTAATGAGGGAATTATTGAACAAGTTGGAACACCTATTGAACTTTATAACTCTCCAAAAAATCAATTTGTAGCTGAGTTTATTGGTTCTCCAAAAATGAATATGATAAATTTAATGGATGGACATAAATTAAATATGACTAATTTAAATATTCCAAGAAGAGCATCCAAAATAGGAATTAGACCTGAACATCTCAATGTGTCAAATGATAACTCTAGTAAACTCAAAGGAAAGATAAGACATATAGAGAATTTAGGTGAGCACTTATTATGTTACATTAACTTGGAAAAGAATAATGAGATCACGGCTAAACTTGATGTAAATAGTAGAATCAAAATTAATGAAATTATTCATCTAGATTGGCATAAAAATCACCAGCATTTTTTTGACACCTCAGGTGTTTCAATCTACTAAAGATGTCTAAGAGTCCCGAATTAGGGGTATGTTATTACCCAGAGCATTGGCCTGAAGAAATGTGGATCACTGATGCTGAGAATATGGTCAAAAATGGTATCAGTTGGGTGAGAATTGCTGAATTTGCATGGTCTCGGATCGAGCCAAGTTCAGGTGTTTTTGACTGGAATTGGCTGGATAAGATTGTTGATATATTAGGAAGTAATGGTTTAAAGATTGTAATGTGCACTCCAACTGCAACTCCTCCTAAATGGTTGGTTGATCAAATGCCAGACATGGTTGCCATAGATGAAAATGGTCATGCTAGAAAATTTGGATCTCGAAGACACTATTCCTTTTCTCATATTGGTTATCAAAAAGAAAGTCAGCGCATAACTGAAGCAGTAGCAGAGAGATATGGACAAAATAATTTTGTGAAAGCTTGGCAAACGGATAATGAGTTTGGATGCCATGAAACTACATACTCTTGGTGCCTGTCTACTTTGCGAGAGTTTAGAATTTGGCTTGAAAAAAAATATCAAAACATAGATGATTTAAATAAATCTTGGGGAAATGTTTTTTGGTCTATGGAGTATCGCTCCTTTGAGGAAATCGAACTTCCTAACTTAACAGTTACTGAAGCAAATCCTTCTCATAATTTTGATTTCCGAAAGTTTAGCTCGGATCAAGTTAAAAATTTTAATTATCAACAGGTGAAGATATTAAATGATTACTCTCCTGGAAGACCTATAAGCCATAACTTTATGGGACATTTTACAGAATTTGATCATCGTGAAATATGTGAAGATATAAATATTGCTGCTTGGGACAGTTATCCTTTAGGCTTTCTTCAAAATATGCAAACTATCGCCAGAGAGGATAAAAAACTTCTTGAGGACTGTTACAATATTGGCGATCCTGATTTTCAATCTTACCATCATGACCTATATCGAGGGATGGGTCGTCTTTGGATAATGGAACAACAGCCTGGTCCAGTTAATTGGGCTAGATATAATCCTATTCCTGTAGCTGGTGCTGTAAGGATGTGGACGTGGGAAGCATTTGCTCACGACGCTGAGGTTGTAAGTTATTTTCGTTGGAGACAAGCACCTTTTGCACAAGAACAAATGCATGCAGGACTAATGTACCGTGATAATACACCAGCAATAGGTAGTCACGAGGTCATGCAAGTAAGTCATGAGACACGAATGCTCAATTTACCAGAAACACAAAAATCCGAAATTGCATTATTGCATGATTATGAGGCTTGTTGGATTACTGAGCTGGATGGACAAACAGAGGATTTCCACTACACGCGCCTGTTGATTGATTTTTATAAATCAGTCAGAATTAATGGTGGGTCTTTAGATATCGTTGGGAAAAAAGCTGATTTTGCAGGTTATAAATTAATTATTGTTCCCTCTTTTGTGCATCTTGAAACTGACACTTTTAAAAAAATGGTTTCTTCTGGAGCAAAAATTTTAGCTGGCCCTAGGACGGGAATAAAAAATAGAAATTTTCAAATTCCACAAAACTTAAGCCTAGAGGGACTTGGTTATAAAGTTACAAGAGTAGATGCCCTACCATATGAACTTCCTGTTGAAGTAGAATGGAAAGGTCAGAAGGGAAAGTTACATGTATGGAGAGAGCAAGGAGAAAGTTCAGGTGTGTCTGAGGGTAAATCAGAGGATGGTTTTCCTGTTATCACTAGCGGGAACCAAGGAAGTTATTTGTGTGGATGGCCAGATGAAGCATTGTTAAGTTCAATAATGAAAGAAC
>CACBZW010000041.1 GCA_902543855.1 uncultured Alphaproteobacteria bacterium
AGGCAAATGCTTTAAATGCAGATGCAATGAAAATTCTAGAGGAGTCAGTTAACCGTCTTGAACAAGATAATTATCAAGGACTAGTTGTTTATAATGAGGCTATGAACTTTTCTGCAGGAGCTGATTTAAATACCATGATTGGTTTAGCTGACGTGAAAGATTGGAAAGGTATCGATAAATACCTATCTGATTTTCAATCTGCATGTATGAAAATGAAATATGCATCGAAACCAACAGTGAGTGCCGTTGCTGGATTAGCTATTGGTGGTGGTTTTGAAGTAGCATGTCAAACCTCTAAGATGGTTGCACACATGAATAGTACTTTAGGTTTAGTAGAAACAGGTGTCGGCCTTGTTCCCGGTGGCGGTGGGTGTAAAGAATTATTATGGAGATGGGTACAAGACAAAAAATATATAAATGACCATGATCAAGCAGCTCTTCAAGTATTTGATAGAAGTTACGCATAAATAAAAAAAGTTGTTAATAAATTATTTGGTTAATTCATTAATTAAAATATTTAGATCGCTTATGAAAGTTTTTTGATCAATAGAGGTATCAAGATACATGGTACAATGATGATTGACGAAGTGATCTGTTAGAAATTTCATTACATTTTCCTCGCCACTCCAAGATCGACTAAAATCCTCTGAGGCTTGAAAAAAAGACTTCAATGACTCCTCACTACAATTATCCCAAAACGCAGGACAATAGTTTATTCCATCTCCCTTAAATAGATTGATATATGCATCTAATACTAAGATTTCAAAATTAGGATAATTGACTTTTTTATATTTAATAATATCTACACCGTCCAAATCTATTAAAAACTGCTTTGATTTGGAGTCATAATACAAGTCATAGTTTAAGTTTTCTGCACCTTCAAAATTATCATCAAAAAATTTAATTATTCTTTCTCGAACTTCAATCTCTTCGATAGGGTCCAGGGACCAGTATACTTCCTCTAAGTAGCCAACACAATAATCTTGATCTAGTGAATCAGAAAGTAACTTTGATGGAATTAAAAAAGCAACTATGAGAATTAAAGGTTTTAAGTTCACTATAAATACCTATCAATCGAAAAAGCTAGATTATGTGGTGTCTCACCGTTCACTAGCCCAGTAATTACTTTTCCAGTTATTGGGCCTAAAGTCCAACCTAAGTGATTATGTCCGAAACCGTAATAAAGATTTTCAAAACTTGGGGACTTACTAATTATTGGCAAACAGTCTGGGAGAGTTGGTCTGAAGCCTAACCATGAATTTTGATATTCTTGTAGTTTTGGAATTAATTGTTTGGCATAATGATGAATATAATTAAGCCTTGATTTATTAACCTTTTTTGTTGTACCGGCTAGTTCCACTGTTCCTGCAGCTCTAATTCCATATTCAAGAGGAGTTAAGTACATACCTGAGTCTACAAGGCAGGTTGGACGAGTTAAATATTCTTGAGTTCCAAGAAACTCTAAATGGTAACCTCTTTCTGTCTCAAGAGGTATACTTTTATTTTCTAGTTGATTAACTAAATCTTTTGAAAAGGCACCGCTACAAACAATCAAACAGTCATAATTTTTATCATTTATACTGAATTTTCCAAAACTATGATTTACTGATATCACCTTTTCCTTTAAAAATTTCCCCATTTTTTCAGTAAACTTTAAAAATAGCTTATTTAAAATCTTATCTGGGTTTAAAGTATGATGTGCGCGAGGGAAATACCAACCTCCTTTAATGCTGCTACTTAAATTTGGCTCGAGATCTAAGATCTCATCTTTGGAAAGACTAACTTGCTCAACGTTATTTTTTTTTCTTATTTCTATTTGGTCATAAGTTGGTTTTTCTTTTTCATTAATCCAAACATATAAAACTCCTTTATGTGTCACTAAATCCGTAGCCCCAATTTCACGAAGCAATGTCTCATAAGACTTTAAAGAATTCTTTAAAAGGCTTGTCATATGCTCTGCTGTATAGTTCATTGAGTTTGAATTACAATTTTGAAGAAATTTAAAGATCCAAGGAAACATTTTAGGTAAATAAGACCATTTTATATACAGGGGAGAGTTGTTAAAAAAAGTATATCGAAATAAATTTTTCCAAATATCAGGCTGATTTAGTGCAGGAACACCGTAATCTGCAATCACACTTGCATGTCCTCTCGAAGTTCCTGAGCCAGGATCATTCTGATCAAAAATTGTAACCTGATGGCCTGATGACTGTAAATAATAAGAGGTGCTGAGACCAACAATTCCAGCTCCAATTACTGCAATTTGTTTATTATCTCTCAATTATTACTTTTTCGATAATCCCATGGATATTGAAATTTCATAGACCACATTCCAAGACTATTTGATTTAGCATACTCCTCATCTAAAATAAATTTGTCTGAATATTTTCTATATGCAAACGCAAAGCCCTCTCTAACTAAATATCTACTCAAAGATTCTCCATTGACAAAGCACTCACCTAAAACTCTTCCATAAAAGTCTTTTCCCTCATCTGTACAACTAATTTTATTATTTGTAACTTTTGTAATTAAAATATCTTTTGATATTTTTCCACATGCAACCTTCCCTTCACTTGCAACACACGTCTGATTAATTTCAGGAGCATCTATTCCACTAAAACGTACTTTAATATCACCTAATTTAATTGTGTCTCCATCAACTACAGTGACATGAGAGGCAAATAGGTTATTTACGAGTAAAAAAAGTGAGAAAACTAGGTAAATAATAGAAAATTTTAGTGACACGCAATATTGTACTTTTTTAAACGCCAATAATTATAGGGCCAAGGAGTAATAAAACCAACAAAAAGCATTATAGGAACGACCCACCAAGTGAGCATTGCCCCTCCCGTTAAAATTACATCTGTAACATTCATAGCTATTTCCATTGATATCATAGATATAAAGCTCATTCCAAGAGCAGTGCTAATTGCCTGTCTTAGAGAAAAATTTTGTCTTAAAAGAATTATTGTTTCAAGAATGATGCTAGTAATCAGTCCATTAATTATTGCTAAAATCATTATATTTAAGGTAGGCCAAGCAATTTCATTGATTTGAAAATAAAATATCGTACCAAGATCTCCTATAGCACATCCAATTAAACACCACTTAGTATTATTAGCACTTTTTTTCCAAGTGTGTTTACATTTCCAATTAAAGTTGGTGAAAGTTGAGACAAACATTATTTTTTTATTTACTATATACTGGTA
>CACBZW010000042.1 GCA_902543855.1 uncultured Alphaproteobacteria bacterium
AACCTCCACCAAATGAAATCCCCAACGTTAAGCCAATTAAAATTATATTAGCTACTTTCTCAGACATTCCTAAATAGGATAAAGGAATTTTCAAAGTATTAATTATGAATTTCCAAATACCGATTGCTTTGAGGATATTAATTGTCGATATAATAAAAAATATTATTAAAAAAATTAGGAAAAAATTTTGAAGTTGTAGAATAGCCCAATCAATGTTTGAGACTGCTTCAATCGGGACTTGTAAGATAGAATTATTAGGTTCGTTAAATAAATTATATTTAGTGAATATTAAATTTAATATTTTTCCAGCTACTACTGCATTCACAAATCTAAAAGTTAAATTAAATATCCATGAAATTCTTGATTTTTTTGCAATAGCTACTTCAATTGGTAAACTATGTGCTATAAGTATAATTAATCCTAAAATTGTAGTTTCCGCTATTGTGTAATCGAATATTGCTTGAAGAGATGCAAAAGCAGCCAAACCTGCATATATGTTTACTAATATGGCCGCCATCCAAACTAGTCCTAATGAACCATCAATGCCAATAAAACTTGTTAATGGCTCTAGGAATTTAGCTAAAAAAGGGATTGCTCCGATAAGCTCGAGGATTCTAATAATTATGACAACGGGCAAAATAACTTTGAATAAAATCCAAAAAATTTTACTAGTTTCTTGAAATATATTTACTAGTATTTTTTTAGATTTTTCCATTATGATAGCATTCGATTAATTTTACTTCTTTATAAAGAAATAAATGGCAAGGACAAATAGTTTTACAATAAAAGCATCACTAACAACTTTATTGGTTTTAATCAGCTTTTTTTGCTTTTATATAAGCTATTCTGATTTCGAAAAAATAAACAATGAATATGCTTATATTTATGATGATGTAGATATTAACTATTTTGATAAAAAAAAATTTCAGAAATATTATGATGTTATAAGTATTGAGAGTCTTGACGACCCAATATTTGATAAAGAAAAATCAAAAAATTATTTTGAAAAAATAACACTTGAAAAATTATCAAATATTTTTGATGAAGACTTAAACAAAAAAGAAGATAAAATTGACTTAAAAAAATCAGATGACTTCAAACCAATTAAAAATAAGATAGATAAGGAATTAAATAATAATTTTGATGAAATCTTAGTTTCCAAGGGGGATAGTTTTGCAAAAGTTTTAAAAAAAGGAGGCCTAAAAGGTAGAGATATAGACTTAGTAATACTCAACGGAAAAGAATATTATGATTTTTCTAAATTATATATAGGGGATACTGTAAAAATATTAAGCGAATATGGTACTGAGGGTTTAGAAACTTTTGATCTAATTTATAAATATTCTGATACCAAAGAATTAATCATATCTTACCTAGATGATAAATTTATTTATGAAATAAATGAAATTCCGCTGACCTCCGAAGAAATTTTTGTGACTGGGAAAATTAAATCAAGTTTATATAAAGCTATGAAAGATCAGGGGTTGTCTGAAATAGTAATTAATGAAATTATCAGGATTTATAGTTTTGATGTTGATTTTCAGAGAGATATTTATGAGGGTGATAATTTTGAAATGCTGTTTGTCAAAAAGGTAAACAAAGATGGTAAAACAATTCAAATTGAGGATCCTAAATACCTAATGCTTTCATCAAGAGGCACTCCATTAATTTACTATCTTTATAATAATGGAGAATTCAGCGAATATTTTGATGAAAAAGGTAAAGGAATGACAAAAAGCTTAATGAAAACTCCAATAAATGGTGCAAGGCTTAGTTCCAGTTATGGTATGAGAAAGCATCCCATCTCCGGTTATAATAAAATGCATAAAGGAGTAGATTTTGCTGCTCCAACAGGAACTCCAATTTTTGCTGCAGGAAATGGTATTTTAGAGTACGTAGGTAGAAATGGAGGATATGGAAAATATATTAGAATTCGTCACGATAGTACTTATAAAACAGCTTATGCACATCTTAATGCTTATAAAAAAGGAATGTCAAGTGGTGTAAGGGTTAAGCAAGGTGATATTATTGGTTATGTAGGTTCAACAGGAAAATCAACTGGACCTCATTTACATTATGAAATTATTGTTAATGGAAAACAAATAAACCCAGCTACACTTAAATTACCTTCAGGAAGAAAGCTTAACGAACAACAACTAAATGAATTTCAAATATTAGTTTCTAAAATAGATGAAGAAGTTAATAGTTACAAAAATAAAATAAATTAAGCTAATTGATTAGCTAAGTCGTCGAAATCAGAAGTCGAGTTACTTTCTGCCTTATTATTTTTATTCAAATCACTGCCATTATTTTCAGTTTTGTCTTTATTAATAATTTTTCTAGCAACAAAACCTCTATTTGAATTATCTGTAAGTCTAAAATAGTGTTCAGCGTGTTGAAGGTAAAACTGCTCTAAAACATCATCGCCCTGTCCCTTAGCATCTTTTGCTTTGTTAAGATAATCGTTATATTGATCTTTAGGGTTTTTTCCATTTCTTTTAAATCCATTGGTGTTTCCATTGGCTTGCAGATATGGGGAGTCAGCAACACCAGATCTAGTAGAGTTTATTTTTCTTTGGACACCGTAAGGCTTTCTTTTAACAAAATTTTTCATAAATTTTTTATCGATTATCTCTAAAGAAGCCCATCAATTAATGTGTAGGGAATTTTATCTTTATCAATCTATCTAAATTGAAATAATCTGTTTTTTTATAAACTATTTTTACACCTTTTTCTAATAAAAATTTATACATGTTTTTAGTAATAATTGGATCAATTTCAAAGTAAATGACCCCTTTAAATTTAACAGTAATTAAATAATTAATAATTTTAACATAATAATCCATGCCTAATATTCCACCATCGAGTGAAATTCTTGGATCATGTAAAGTCTCTTTATCTAGATTAAAATAATTTGTTGTTGGTATATATGGTGGGTTACAAACAATAAAATCAATACAATTTAATCTATTTATTGGATAATTTTCAAATAAATTTGAGTGAAATATTTTTGTTTTCGGTTGTTGTTTAAATTTTATTATATTTTTTTTACAAGCAGTAAGCGCATGTTTAGAAACATCAATAAAATCACAAGATGCATTATCTAGCTCATCTATAATGGAAATACCAAGGCAACCTGTTCCGCAACATAAATCAAGTAACTTCAAATGTTTTTTATATTTATTTTTTTTACAATC
>CACBZW010000043.1 GCA_902543855.1 uncultured Alphaproteobacteria bacterium
TGCTAGAAGTGATGCAAGTAGAAGAAGTGCACTTAGACAAAAACTCGCTGAAAAAATTGAGGGTATTATTAGAGAATGGGTTAGACCAATGCAAAACATTGACTCAATTAAAGTTGTCGATGTAAATGGGTTACCTGGATTTAGTCAAGGAGGAGGTGCTGAAGGAAGCGGCAACGCTGATAACCCCTCTGCGTCCTCAGGTGGATATTCCAAAAAAGGATCTTTAGCAGATAATGTTGTGAATTCTGCTCTTCGATATAGAGCACAACAGCCGTTCTTAGATAGTCTTTTAAAAGAAATTGGTATGTCGCCCGGTGAGGCAAGTAATATCAGAAATATTTTAGGTGACTACGATGATCCTAAGAAGGACAAGCATATGAGATTTGATGAACAAGCCACAAAGACACCCAGGAAAAAGAAATAGGTATAAAACATGAGTATAGATGTAAAATCCTGGGCAAAAAAATATAAAGAGCTTACTGAAAAAGATGAAACCATAAAAGCGATGGCTAAATATTATACTTGTTCATTTCTTTTCGATATGGGTAGTGTGAAAGTAATTATCGAGATGCATGATGGAAAGGTAAAAAATATTAATACCAACCCTGGAGGTTTAGATCCATATGACTTTGCATTAAGGGCATCAGAGCAAACATGGAGAGAGTTTGCAAAGCCTGTTCCAAAACCTATGTTTCATGGTATCTATGCAGCCTCATTTAGAGAAGACCTTAAAATCGAGGGCAATCATTTAGTCTTAATGCAAAATCTTAGAAACTTTACTGTTCAATTTGAATTGCTAAGACAATCAGGAGTCCCAGTATGATCAAGAGAATTGAAAGGAAAAATTTATGGCAGTAAAACATCATGACCCAATAGGTAGATACGTTACCATCGAGGTAGATGGTCAACAGTATAAAGTCTTTTATCTTTCAAATGGAAAAGGCACTCCATTAGTATGTCAGCATACTGCTGGATGCCACAATCATCAGTGGAGAGGATTACTGGAAGATGAAGAAATTACTCAAAATTATCAAGTTATCGCTTACGACCTTCCAAGACATGGTAAATCAGATCCACCTCATAATACAGAATGGTGGAAAGAGGAGTACAAATTAACAGCAGAGCATTACTGTAATTTTATTGTAGAACTTTGTAAGGCCTTAGACCTTGAAAACCCTATATTTATGGGTTCCTCTTTTGGAGGAAACGTGGCTCTTCAATTAGCTCTGAAGTATCCTAATAAATTTAAAGCTGTCATTCCTGTCGAGGCTGCGCATTATTCCCCTGGCTTTTATATTGATTGGTGGAGGCATCCTCATGCCAATGCAGCTCAAGTGTGTGGTAGTGGTGTTTGGGATTTAATGGCCCCACAATCTCCAGATATGGATAGATGGTTAACTTGGCATTATTACACTCAAGGATCAGAGGCTTTTAAAGGAGACCTTCATTTTTATTCAGTTGATCATGATTTAAGAGATGAGCTTCAAAATATCGATGGTCACAAGTGCCCTGTTATCATGCTGACTGGTACTTATGACTACCTAACCCCTCCCGAAGCAACAGAAGATACTGCCAGACAAATAAAAGGAGGAGTTTATATTGAAATGAGAGATATTGGTCATTTCCCGATGAGTGAAAACCATGAAGTCTTTAGAGTATATTTATTAGAGGCACTCAGAATTATTAAGGAAAAGACTGATTACAACTCTTAATTCAAGTTTGAGTTATGGTCGCTAATCTTTATTGGTTTTTTTTCTTTCTTGTCCTATATATAAGCTTTTGTCTTTTTTGGGGAGCTAGAACTCTTAGAAAAAATAAAACCCCTGAGGCTTACTATTTAGCAGATAGAAGTGTATCTCCTTGGGTATTCTTTTTCTCTGCAACAGTAACTACATTTGCAGGCATAACTATCATTTCTTTTCCATCATTAATTTATGCAGATGGATACTCTTTTCTAGCTACTGCTGCAATTGTAATAACTATTCCTCTCGGAAGTATACTATTTTTTAAAAGGCAGTGGATGCTAAGTAGAAAATTTAATTTTATCACTCCAGGAGAGATGTATTATAAATATTATCAAAGTAATACTCTTAGAATTGTAGTACTAATAATCGGATTATTTTTTGCTGTTCCATTTCTTGGTATAATTATTGGATCAACAGGTAATGTTGTAGAGTTTATTAGCGGAGGTGAAATAACTAGAGACTCTGCAATGTGGGCACTAACTGCTGTTGTCTTATTTTATATAGTATCTGGTGGATTTAAACCCATGGTGAGTGTAAGCGTTGTTCAATCATGGTTATTTTTTGTTTTTTTCTTAGCACTTGGTGTTGGTGTATTTAATTACTTAGGAGGTTTAAGTTTTTTTGAAGACCTATCTATGGCGAATAGCTTTATATCTTTCGGAGCTTGGGGAACTACCGGAGGTTACGGAGGCGGTGATATTTCAGGATATTTCAACGTTCCTGGTGTAATTCAGTGGGTTGCAGGTATTGGAAAAAACAACCCATTAGGAGGACCTTGGACAGCAGTTATGATTTTATCCTTTACTCTCTCTTATATGGGTATTGTGCTTTCTCCTACATTTTCGATGTGGAGCTATTCAGTAAAATCACCGAGGTCATTTTATTTTTATCAAGTTTGGGGCTCAGGTGCTGTTGTTGGAATATTTTTATTTATATTCGCCCCTTTATTAGGTGTAGGAGCACATCTTCTTGGAGCTAATAGTATTGTTAATTCAAATGGTTTTGCCATTAACCAAATATTCCCTGAGCTAAGTCTACAAAATATATCATCTTTAATTTATGTGTTTGTTGAAAGTTTCAGTAATCTCTCACCAATCATTGTTGGATTTTTAGCAATATCCATAATTGCTGCTCTTCAATCTACATTATCTGCTTTTTTAATGACCTCAGGCAGCATGGTGGCAAGAGATCTCTATAGACCATATATCGATAGTAACCCTACATGGAAAAGGGAGTTATTAGTTGCTAGGTTAGCGATGTTGTTATTAAGCTTAGCGGCACTGTATCTT
>CACBZW010000044.1 GCA_902543855.1 uncultured Alphaproteobacteria bacterium
CTACTATTCTATTTGATGTATACCCATCTTCATGCTCGATGATGAATATTACTTTATGATTATCGATTTTGTGAAAGTCAACTTTTCTAATTTTTGTTATTTTTTCATTATTAATAACAAGACTAGCTTGTTTCGATAGGCCATTTAAAGTGTTAGTAATTATTTCTTGTTCATTTAAAAGATTATTCATTTTAGATGACTTCTCAATAATCTCCTTTTCACTTTTACTAATTGATCCTGGCTCTAAAAGTGCATGAGTATAAAATTGTAAACCTAAATCAGTTGGTATACTGCCTGCAGAGAAATGTCCTTTTTGTATAAGTCCGTGAAAATTTATTTCGTTTAAAACATTTCTTATTGTGGCTGGTGAGAGTTTATAAGAAATTTTTGAACTAAGTGCTTTGGAGCCCATAGGCTCACCTGTTTCCAAGTAGCTTTCGACAAGTGACTTGAATATTAGCTTTGATCGTGCACCAATATCTGTAATTTTTTTATTCATTAATCTTAATTAATCTTATAATTTAAAATAATAAAACATAAATGTCTGGATATACAAGAAATGATAGAGAGCTCTCTAAAATTAGAAATTTAGAAATAATTCCAGGCTTTCAACCAAATAATCAATCATCATGTTTAGTTAAGTTAGGAAATACTCATGTCTGTTGCTCAGCGATTATTGAAGATAGAGTTCCTGGATTTTTAAGAAATTCTGGGAAAGGTTGGTTAACTGCAGAATATGGTATGTTACCTTCTTCTACATCTGAAAGAATGGACAGAGAGGCAGCCAAAGGTAGGCAGTCTGGAAGAACACAAGAAATTCAGAGACTTATTGGAAGAAGTTTAAGGTGTGCTGTTAATTTAGATATACTTGGAGAAAAAACTATCAAGATTGATTGTGATGTGATTAGTGCTGATGGAGGAACAAGGACAGCGTCTATCATTGGCGGATACGTTAGTCTTGTTCGATCCATTAATGAGTTCAAAAATAAATTTAATTTATCAAAGGCAATTATAATAAATCAAGTTGCAGCAATATCGGTTGGTGTTGTTAAAGGAACATCATGCATAGATTTAAATTACATTGAAGACTCGAGTGCTGAGGTAGATTGCAATGTGGTAATGGCAAATGATGGTCAATTTATTGAGTTTCAATCTACTGGTGAAGAGGCTAAGTTTAGCAAGAAAACTATTATGAGTTTTATAGAACTAGTTGAGGGATCAATGCCAGAAATTTTCAATATTCAAAACTTGGCAATTGAAAAATAATTTATTACTTGGCACTAATAATATTGGAAAATTAAAAGAATTTATTTTTTATATAAAGCACTTTAATCTATTTAGTGAATATGAAGTTTTAAATTTAAATAAATTTAACAATATCGGTGAGCCAACTGAAGATGGTAAAACTTTTGAAGAAAATTGTGAAATTAAATCGAAATATTTTTTAGATAAGACAAATACACTCGTACTATGTGATGATAGTGGATTTGTTGTAAATAAATTAAATAACTATCCAGGAATAAAAACAGCAAGAGAGGCGAAAAAATTAGGTGGAGAGCAAAAGGTTATAGATTTTATTTTTAGCAAATTTGAGAACTTAAGTTATATTGATGCAACTTTTTTTTGTTCTATTTGCGTTTTAGGAAAAAACCAAAGATATATAGTATCAGGGTCCATACCAGGTTTTATAATAAAATATAAAAGAGGCAATTGTGGTTTTGGTTATGATCCATATTTTATTCCTACAGATAACAACAAGACATTTGCTGAAATGAATAAGAAGCAAAAATTATTAAACTCTCACAGGTATGAAGCTTTTAAAAAATTATCTAATCAAATATTACAGGATAACTAATCATCATATTTTCTAATGGCAATCTTCCAAAATTCTCATAATCAATAGCGCTTGGTAAAAAATTGTTTTTTAGAATTTGGTTAGCAATAGTAAGTGATATTTTTACTGAGGTCCTGAAGAAAAATTCACGATGTGGTTCATCCATGTTAGTCAAATTGATATTTTGTAAGAAAGTCCGATTAATAGGCTTATAATAATTTTCTAAATTCTTTCTTTGCTCTAAAAAATTGTCAATTAGGAATGTTCTCTCAAGAGGATAAGTTCCGTCCTCTGTTGCTAAATATCCAACTAAATCTTTATAGCTAAAAGTATCATCAAAAATAATTATGTTGTCATATGTATTTAAGTCTCCCATCAACTTTACTGATAATTCCAAATCTACTGCGCTATCTCCAAATGGAGATGATCTAATATATTTTAATGGGTAGGTATCTTTAAAATATTCAAATAATTTTAATCCATATTCGTTTTGTTTGTATAATACACCAAGTGAGTTTGATGAATTGATATAATCCCCAAGTATTTCAACGTGTTGGTAAGGGCTGCTAAATACGAAAATGATTTCATTATCTGCATACTTATTCATTACAGAGAAGTCATTTGATAAAGAAATCGTGAATGTATTTTCACCAAGTTTATTTGGTAAGTCGAACAAATCTTTTGAATTAGTGGGGCCTATAATGAGAGAATTGTTGATTGAGTTTTGTATTTCATCAATTGAGTAAATAAATTCTATTTTTTTGATATCAGGAAAGTTATCGATTTCTTTTATAAATACATCATAAAACAAGGATGTTAAAATTTCATCGTCTGATAAAAAAACAATTATTTTATCGATATTATTAAAATCAATTATTTTATCTTCGGGTTTTGATGGCTTCTTTATTGTCTCGACTTTCTCTATTTCCTTCTCTTTCTCTTCAACTTTTTCTGGTGCTTTTTCAATCGGCTTTTTTTTCTCGATTGTTGTTGGGGCACAACTAAAAAATGATATTAATGTGAGTAATATAATTATATTTTTAAATAAATTCATAATGAACCCGGGTCTCTATTTAGTTTCAACTCCCATAGGAAATTTAGATGATATCACATTAAGAGCTATAAATGTTTTAAA
>CACBZW010000045.1 GCA_902543855.1 uncultured Alphaproteobacteria bacterium
TTTAAAGGAGAGACAGCATATAGATTTTTACCAATTTTATTTTTACCATCTTTTATAATGGCTATAGAAAAAGGATTATTATATTCAACACTCCAACAAGAAGATGAAACATGTCCAAGTTTAGGTATTGGGGCAACAGCACTATTATCTTCTATAATATGTGAACCCTCTGGGATCTTTGTTTTTTTGTCTAGTGGAACAAGTCCAACAATAGTTTGTCTATCCGACTCAGTGAATGCGTCTTTAGATAAAGATCTTTTACCTATGAAATCTTTTTTCTGACTCACCATACTATTCAGTCCAACATCAAAAGGAATAGTGCGTCCGTCTAATTCTGCTCCTGCGACATGACCCATTTCTATTCTTAAGGTTGATAGAGCTTCTGTTCCGTATGGTTGAATATCAAATGACTGTCCTACTTCCATGATCTTCCTCCAAGTGTAAAGACCATAGTTTGACTCGACATTTACCTCATAAGCCAGTTCGCCAGAAAAAGAAATTCTATAAATTCTAGCTTTGATACCGTCTATTGAAGAGTCAACAAGACCCATGAATGGTAAACCCTCATTTGACATATCTACATCAGGAAATAATTTTGATAAAAGATCTCTCGATTTTGGACCTGCCACTGCTATACCAGACCACTGTTCAGTAGTTGATAAGACATTTACATCTAAATCTGGCCATACAACTTGTAAATAATACTCTAAGTGCGATAAAACATTTGCAGCTTGGGCAGTAGTGGTAGTCATATGAAAATGATTTTCAGATAATCGAGATGTTGTTCCATCATCAAAAACCATGCCATCTTCCCTTAGCATTACTCCATATCTAGCTTTTCCAACGGGCAGTTTCAGCCATGCATTTGTATAAACTCTGTTTAAGAATTCTGGTGCATCTGGACCTTTAATATCAATCTTACCAAGTGTCGTAACATCACAAATTCCAACGTTTTTTCTTACATTTGCTGCTTCCCTATTAACAGCACTGTTCATATCCTCAGAACCCCTTGGGTAGTATCTGGGTCTTTGCCATAAACCTGCTGCTACAAAAACAGCATTATTTTCCTCATGCCATGTATGAATGGGAGATTTTCTTGTCGGTAAATAGTGATTACCAACTTCTCTACCCACGATAGCTCCAATTGTTACAGGAGTGTATGGTGGTCTAAATGTTGTATGACCAACTTCTGGAACAATCTTTTTTTCTATTTTAGATACATATTGCAAACCATTTAAATTACTTGTCTTGCCTTGATCACCAGCCATCCCAAGAGTTGTATATCTTTTGACGTGCTCAATTGATCTAAAGCCTTCTCTAATTGCTAGCTCTACGTCAGAAACTGCAACGTCATTTTGAAAGTCGATAAAGCGTTTTGGTTTTTTTCCAGATGGTAAAGGCATACACCAGAGCTTTTCATGTTTTTCATAACTAGGTTCATTTGAGTTGGGACTATTTGTAGGATTATTTTGATCTGTGAATTTGTTTGATAAATCAAAGCCCACTTGAAAACCTTCAGCTAGAGATTGATTTAAGGTGAAAGAACCATTAGCTGCTCCAATTGCTGTTTCTTTTTGTCTTTTTTTATCCGGTACGAACGCATCAATATCATCGTTAAACTTTAATTTATTTCCAGCTTGGGAAGATAAATGAACCGTTGGTGTCCAGCCTCCTGACATACAAATGCAATCACATTCTACTGTTTCTTCTGAAATAAAAGACTCTTTTGAAGAGTCAAGCTTGCCGATGATAGCAGAATTTATCTTCAAATGTCCTTTAGTGTCTGCGATCCCTGAATTAAATTTTATAGAAATACCCTTTTGCTGAACTTCCTTGACTAATTCACCGTTTGAGCTGTCTCGAGTGTCTACAATGATTGGTTCAATATCATTTTTAATAAACTCAAGGGCAGTAGAATATGCTGTATCATTATTGGTAAATATAATTGGTTTCTTTCCAACTAATGTTTCATAAACCTTCATATACTCTTTTGCTGCTGAGGCTAATACAATTCCTGGTCTATCATTGTTTCCAAAAGATATTGGTCTTTCAATAGAACCAGTTGAAACTATTACTTCTCCAGCTCTAATATAATGTAGTCTTTGTCTTGGTGTGTATTTTGAGGGATTTTCAATATGATCGCTAACTCTTTCAATCATTACGGTCATATTGTGATCATAGTAACCGAAGACTTGTGACCTTTTTTTTAATATTACATTTGGCATACTTTTTAGTTGGGAAATGGTATCACTAGCCCACTCTTTTCCTGACATGTTACCAATCGTAACTTCGTCAGTTAGAAGAGAGCCACCAAAATTAGGCTTGTCTTCTGCTAATATTACCCTTGCCCCATTTTTAGCAGCAGCCAGAGCACTTGCGAGGCCTGAAGGGCCAGAGCCAACAACTAGTACATCACAGTGTTCATAATTATGTTCGTACCTATCTGGGTCAGGTAACAGTGGTGCTTTACCCATACCAGCAGCTTTTCTTATAAATGGTTCATAGATTTTCATCCAAAAACTTTTTGGCCACATAAATGTTTTGTAATAGAAACCTGCAGGAAAAAAACGATTTAAGACATTATTGATTTCCCCAATATCAAATTGAACTGAAGGCCAACAATTTTGACTTTTAGCTTTTAATCCCTCAACTAACTCAACTTCGGTTGCAATGATATTAGGTTCAGATTTATTACCATCATGTAATTGTACCATTGCATTTGGTTCTTCAACACCAACTCCTAAAAAACCACGAGGTCGATGATACTTAAAACTTCTTC
>CACBZW010000046.1 GCA_902543855.1 uncultured Alphaproteobacteria bacterium
TATATAGAGAGCAATGTTAGTATCGCTCCGGGAGTAGTAATTGAGCCACATGTTGTTATAAAAAAAAATGTAAGTATCAAAAGTAATTCAATTATTAAGTCCTTTTCTTATATTGAAAATTCCACAATAGGTAATAACTGCTCCATCGGCCCTTATGCAAGAATAAGACCTGAGGTTATTATGGCAGATGAGGTAAAAATTGGTAATTTTGTTGAGATTAAAAAATCAAAATTATCAAAGGGAGTAAAAGTAAATCATTTAAGTTATATTGGAGACTCATCTATAGGAACAAATAGTAATATTGGGGCTGGAACTATTACTTGTAATTATGATGGAAAAAATAAGCTGAAATGCAAAATAGGTAATAATACCTTTATTGGATCAAATTCTTCTATTATTGCACCTGTTAATATTGGTAATAAAGCATACATAGCTGCAGGATCTGTAATTACTAAATCAATACCAAATAATCATTTTTCAATAGCCAGATCAAAACAGAAAAATAAAGTTAATAATAAAAATTAATGTGCGGTATAGTTGGTATCTTAAATTCATCTTCTTTAAAGAATAACTCTATAGATATTTTAAAAAAGCTGGAATATAGAGGGTATGACTCTGCTGGCATTTCCTTGTTTTCAAAAGAACGAATAAAAACCATTAAAAGTGTCGGCAAAATATCAGAATTAACAAATAAAGCTCAAAATGTATCAGATAAAAATTTTTATGGTGTGATAGGTCATACAAGATGGGCAACACATGGAGTTGTTAACAAAAATAATGCTCATCCATTTGCAAATGATGATCTTACTTTAGTTTGCAATGGTATAATTGAAAACTATAGAAAAATTCAAAATCGATTTGTAGAAATTCCTAAAAATATTCAATCAGATACTGAAATCAGTTTTTACTTTCTCACCTATTTAGTCAATAAATATAAAAATTCAGATGAAGCTATTAGAGTATTTAAAAGTGTAATTAAAGGAAACTACGCCTTTGTTATATTTATAAAAAAAAATAATTGTTTTTACTTATTAAAAAATGGCAGTCCAATCGCCTTATCACATAATAAAAACTCCTCTTACATATGCTCAGATTCATCTATTTTATCTGATTATAGTGATAAGATTTATCATCTTAAAGATGGTGATATTATTAAAATTCAGCAGTCTAAAATATCTAGTTTAAATAAAGCTAAAATACTTTTTGAAAAAAATGAAATTAAACAAAACCCATATGATAAAGGAAAATATCAACATTATATGTTGAAAGAGATTCATGAGCAGCCTGAAGTTATAAAAGCTACTCAAAAAAACTATTTACAAGAATTTTTTAATGATTTTGAAAGCAAATTTAAAAATTTAATTTTAAACAAAAAAATAATATTTGTTGGATGTGGTACTGCATACCATGCCTGTTTAGTTGGGGAGTACTATTTTAATAAATATACAAATATAGATACTTCATCAGAATTAGCTTCCGAGCTTAGATATAAAAAAATAAATAAAGACGAAAAAATATTATTTATTTTTATTTCACAATCTGGTGAAACCATGGATACATTGATGGCTTTAAAATATATCAAAAAAAACAAACATTCCTCTATAGTTATAACTAATTCTTTACAGAGTAGTATGGTAAGGGAGGCTGATGTAACTATACCTACTTATGCTGATAAAGAAGTTGGTGTAGCCTCAACTAAAGCTTTTACTTGTCAAATATTGAGCTTAGCTAATCTTTCTATTGAAATTGGCAAAATGACAAATTCCATATCGAAAAAAGATTATAATAAGAATTTAGCAATTCTAAAGTTATTACCAATAAAGTTGAAAAAATTAATAAACGATTTTACACCAGAGGCAAAAAAAATTGCAAAAAAATTAAGCCAATCTGATACTTGTTATTTTATTGGAAGGAATATTGTATACCCAATAGCATTAGAGGGATCCTTGAAATTAAAAGAGATATCTTACATGCATAGCGAAGGCTTTCCTGGAGGAGAGATGAAACATGGCCCAATTGCATTGATCGATAAAAAATCATTAACAATTTGCTTATCGCCAAACAACGAATTATATGAGAAATCTATTTCAAATGCTGAGGAAATTGCTGCTAGAAATGGTAAGGTTATAATTTTATCGAGTGTTAAAATTCACAGAAAATCATTAAACACACATAATGTAAGCCTACCCAAAGAAAACTTTATTGACACACCTTTCATTTATACTATTCCTCTTCAACTCATTTCATATTATTTTGCTCTTAATGAAGGTACTGATATTGATCAACCAAGGAATCTCGCTAAATCAGTTACCGTTGAATAAATTGAATACTATTTAATATGAATATCGAAGTTGATAATGAGATTTTAGCTAGTGTGATTGACGCTCGGTTTGGTATCAAACCACAGCTTTCTTCAAATATCGAAAAAGCTGATTTTAAACAAACTATTTTTTTTCCTGAGGATAAATTGAAATTAAATACATTTAATTCAGTGCCTTTAGACACATATGGAATAATCAATAAATCTAAATTATTTACAAGAGAACCAATTACAGGAATACAAATATCTTATTTAATTAATGATAATGGCTACACTGTT
>CACBZW010000047.1 GCA_902543855.1 uncultured Alphaproteobacteria bacterium
TCATTAATTCGAAAAGAGTAAAAGATTTTATGTATTTAATTAGTGTTGTCATTGTTAGTTAGGTAATAATCCAAAGTAAAATAAAAATGCCGATGTAATAACTACCCAAATCAAAGTAAAAGGTAGAAAGATTTTCCAGCCAAGTCGCATAAGTTGGTCATACCTATATCTAGGAAAAGTTGCTCTAACCCATAAAAACACGAAAAGAATTAAAAATACTTTAATTACAAACCAAAATATTCCAGGTATTGCATTTAAAGGGAATATATCTATTGGAGGGTACCAACCACCTAAAAATAGAATTACAGTTAGGGAACTCATTAAAATCATATTGGCGTATTCTGCTAAAAAAAATAAGCCAAATGATATCGATGAGTATTCGGTAAAAAAACCTGCAACTAATGTGGCTTCATCTTCAGGTAAATCAAATGGGAGTCTATTTGTTTCAGCTAATGCTGAAATAATAAATATAACAAACATAGGTAACAGTGGTATGGCAAACCACATATTCTTTTGACTCTCTACAATATCAATTAAATTTAATGAGCCGACACAAATCAAAACTGTTATAATTACAAAACCTATTGATACTTCATAAGAAATCATCTGAGCTGCTGATCTCAATGCACCTAAAAATGGATACTTAGAATTACTAGCCCAACCAGCGATAATAACTCCATAAACACCAAACGATGACACAGCGAACAAATATAGAATACCTATATTTATATTTGCTATAACATAAGTTGAGCTAATTGGGATAACAGCCCAAGCTATTAAACTTAATATTAAAGTAAGCATAGGCGCAAAGATAAAAAGGAACTTGTTTGAGCTAGAGGGAAGTAAATTCTCCTTAGTGAGTAATTTTAAGACATCAGCAAAACTCTGTAGTATTCCGAATGGTCCAACAACGTTAGGGCCTTTTCTTAATTGAACAGCACCAAGCACTTTTCTTTCTAGGTACACTAATAATGCAACAGAAACTAGAACAGGGACAACAAAACTAAATATTTTTAAAATACCAATTGTTAACTCAAAGGATAAACTTGTCACTATGCTGATTTCTCCAAAAGAGATGGAGTTGAGATTATTTCCTCAACACATTTGGCCATAGTGACAGAATTTTTTGAAATCACATCTGACATATAAAAATTACTTACAGGATATTCTGCCTTACAATCTTCAAATTCAATATCTGGTGTAATTGAAGTTGAATTTTCAACAGCAATAATTTCATGATAATCAGAAAGAATTGGGTATTTGTCAAATAACTCAGATCTTAATTGATCAAAAGTATTTGGTGTAAAATCAAAAGATAATTCATCAGACAGTTTTTTTAGTATCGACCACTCTTCTTTGGCGGACCCAATTGGATTATGGCATTTTTTTGCCTCTTGAGGTCTACCTTCAATATTTACAAAAGTACCATTTTTCTCTGTATAAAGAGGTGTTGGTAAAACAATATCAGACCCCATTGCTCCATCATCACCATGATGGCCAAAATAAACTTTAAAACAGTTATTAAACTGCTCGTTGGCAATATGTTCTGAACCAAAAGAAAGAACCAATTCAAAATTATCTTTTTTTAAATTAGAAAACGGTTCACAGAGGTTATTAGTAGTATTACCTATAATCAATTGGCCCACACGTGAGGCATATGGATTTAAAAAATTTAAATTATTTTTTTCTTTTGTAATAACTTTGTATTTATCAGCATATGAAAAAATAGATTTTAAAGTTTTAATATTTTTAATTTTATTTAAAAACGCAGAGCCAATAATTATTAGAGGGTTTGTAGATTTTTTTAATGCTTTGATTAGATTTTCATTATTTAAACTTGATAAATTCTCTCCTAGATACTCTGTTTTATAGTTCAAAGATATATTTTCACCAATGTTAAATACTTTTGCGTCATTATTGTAAGCTTTAAATATCTTATGATTTATAATTGGTGTTTCTATTTTTGGGTTTGTTCCTAAAAGTATAATTAAATCTGAATTTTCTATATCGTTCAAAGGTGTGTTAAAACGATAACTATCTAAGCTTTCTAGAATAGCATGATTATCAGTTCGGCACTCCACATTGTCTTTACCATAATTTGACATAAATTTTTTGATTGCATATCCGGTTTCTAAATCTACGTGCTCACCAATCAAAGCTAATGGTTTTAGAGTTTTTAATTTATCTTTTAAAACTTTTAATGACTCTTCCCAATTTGATATTGATAATTTTTGGTTTTCTTTAATGTAGGGTGTGTCTATTCTTTGTTGGTAGTAACCATCATAGTTAAATCGAACTTTATCTGAAATCCACTCTTCATTTATGTATTCATTTGTTCTTGGTG